>CAZVHF010000009.1:0-26006 GCA_964627105.1 uncultured Chitinophaga sp. | reverse complement strand
TTGAATAATTATCCTGAACGAAAATCCAGTAACCTCCGATTCCAAGCAACACAGCAAAGCTTAAAATACCTGTAAGGGCATCAGCACTAAAACGGCGCGACATGGTATTGAGTCCGGTGGTGAACAAAAGAATGATGCCCAAGAGCAAAATCACTGCTTGCTTGCTCAATCCTGCGCCCATGCCAAATAACATGGCAAACGAATGCAGATTCAGCGTCGCAATAAGCGGAATAATTATTAATCCAAGAAAAACGGCTCTGAATTTATAGAGAACATTGGCCCACCTTCCTGAATAACGAAAAAGATGAAAGCCATTCTCAATTTCGGTGGGTATTTGTTTCCACAAGGGTGCTATAAATACCAGTCCAAAAGCAAATCCGATCGATGCAGCCCAAAATATCCATAAATCGCTTAAACGATTTTCATAAACATACTGTGCAATGATAGGAGCTTCATACAAAACAGGGAGGTTTACCAAAAGCGATAATCCCAGCAGATTTTTCTGGATAAAGTCCCACCTCCCACGGAAAGATTCCAACATTTAGAACGTAAGGATTAATATTAAATAGCTATAAAGATAGAATTATTGGATAGAATAAGATTATGCGATAAGGAGCATCTCACTGAAAAAGAAATAGCGCGCGTTAAAGCGTTAATTCAGGAAACGTATGTTGATTAATTGATAGAATATGCCAATCAGAAATTTTTCAGTTTAGCACGTTTAACTAAAAATCCTTCCCCGTTTCATCGCCTTTTTCCGCTCCGGCGAGACCACATGCGCCTTTAAAATACGTGAGGCTTCTTTTTTAGCTTCTTGCGATTTGAGTATTTTCCATAGAATTTCTCCCGCTTTAGCGCCGCATGCTTTCGTATCGACTATTGGCAGTGGGTAATCAATTCCGCGACGAAAAGAAAACATACGTTCTTCGAGTGGGGTAAGTAAATGCGGCTGGTGAATTAGGCCCACAGGCAATGCGGCCAGTTCGGGCAACCATTTGCGAATAAACACGGCTTCGGCATCGTGTTCCAAACTTTGCTTGATGGGTTCGTAAATGCGAATCGTATGCAATCCTGTTGTGGCAGCTTGCATCTGGAATTGGGGAAAATGAATGCCCGGCTCAAAATCGAGAAATTGTGCCCCTAGCCATTCTGCACCCACCTGCCAAGGCTGCCAGAGGTGATGTGTTAAAAAAGAAACCACCATAGCCCGCATTCTGAAATTGAGATATCCAGTTGCTTCGACGCACCGCATACAGGCATCTACCAACGGATATCCGGTTAAACCTTCCTTCCAGGCCTGTATCCAGCTCCAATTCAATTCAGTTCTTACCTCATTAAATGCACTATTCTGATTTTGGAATTCAATACCACCGTCGGTCTCAAACTTCTGCACAAAATGCGCCTGCCATTTTAATCGGCTTACAAATTGCTGCAAATCGCGCCGGCTTCCGGCAGAAAATTTCGATTGAGCAATTTTCCAAACCTCATCAACACTCAAATTTCCCCAGGCTAGGTAAGCCGATAAACGACTACAGTGATAACGAGCTGCTTCGGGCTTTGAAATATGCTTAAAATAGCCACGATGCCTTTCTTCAATAAACGACTGCAGGTATTGCATTGCGAACGACCGTCCACCGGGCTGTACCATATCCTTTTTAGGCTGATTTGACCGAATCTGGTTCAGAGCCAGCGACTCTATTTCTTCTTCTGCAATAAAATGCGCGCGTGAAAGATCTAATTCAAGACTAGCCTCTCTCACCTGCTGTTCCCAGTTAGCGCTCCAATCCTTTCTTGATTCACTTCCACGCTTTATTCCTGTGCGAGGAAATTCGCACCAGTCAATTCCTTTTGCGAGAAATAGCCTACGAACTTCCTTATCACGCAAAAATGTATCGTTTGTTCCACTTTCGCGGTAAGAAAGCACCATATCGATGCTAAATTTTTCGCTTAAAACAGAGAAAATAGTGGTGGCATTTCCCTCAACCGAGAGTACCCGTGTTCCAAATGTATAAACTTGTGCATTCAAATCGTGAATGCTTTCGAGCTGAAACCGAAGATGACGATCTGAATGCAGTCTTGAAGGCCGCATAAAATCATCGTAAATCCATAACAATAGGATAGTTCGTTTTAACTGAACTGCATGCCACAAAGGTGCATGATTTGTAAGCCTCAAATCGCGCTTTAGCCAAACAATGGTAACTGGATGCATACGAATTAAACACCCGCAGCCAGCGAATGTTCTGCATAAGAATGCCAATTTTGGAACGCGTTAAGCATGCAGATAGTGAATTGCACGTACAGCAGAAATCTATTATTCCACGCGTTGCATCCAAATCTGAATTGGATCTACCGTACTGCCATAGCTAGTTAGCTCGGCACCGCTCACTACGCCCTGCTGAAAAGCAAAATTAGCAATTTGACCCGTCCAGGCGGGAGTTCCAGAAGGCAATGATGGGCATTCAAACAAAGTAAAATTGCGCAGGCCCGTTGCATTGCTACCGCTTAGACTATAGGTTCGCTCTATGTTTTCGCTATTAAAAGTGTATGTAATGGGACCTGTGAAATAAATGGTATCGTTGAGAATTTCTTCGAAAAATCCCTGCCTGTATTTTTGAATAATCCAGGATGTCCCAATAAGTGGATAGCTCGTATTACCAGAATTTTGTTCGGTTAAAGGTACCAAGCCCGAATAAGCATACGGATAAATTGCGTCGGGCAAACAGGTGTTACACGAATTTCCATTTTCCGTAAAAACAAGTTCTGAGAACCAAGCAATGTTTTTGCCTTCGGTATTCCCATACGTACGCGAAGTTTGAAATACAATTACACCATCTCCGCCCGACATGTATTCAAGTACACGTCCAGAGCCATTTTCAAGTCCATAAACGCGGATGAATTTATCATTGATAATTTCATAATCGTATGTTCGCACCGCATTTAAAACAAAACGCGAATTAAAACTCCAACTCGTATAATGTTGAATTAATGAATCTATTGATAAAGAAACAGAATCGAATGCCTGTAGATTCGAATATTCTTGGCCCACGCCAAAATGGTCATAATACCGTTTGTTGTAAGGTGCATCCAGTTCTTCGACATATACGCGGCCCGATTGCAATACCCAGTTTTTACCGCCAATTAAATCGCGTAATTCTCTATCTTTTCTGCACGAGCACGCCAAAATAAGCATACATGCCCAAATAAAATAAACTTCAACTCTCAAATTCTTCATACTGCAATAACGGATATTTACCAATTGCGTGCACCATTGATGTAATAATCGGGATGTGCTTTAATACCGGCACATCGCCGTGGAGCACACGATTGAAAAAGTAAAATTCCACAAAAAATTATACAGGCTATACATACAATGCGATGGGTTTTCATAATGTGTGGCGTTTGTGTGTTAGATGTATAGCGAATGATGTATAAAAAAATTGTGTGTTCGATAATTATTTTAAACCAATTGACCATCGTTGCCGAAGTTTCTAATAATGATGAATTTATGTGTTCTCTTTTTTTCAATGATCGCGTTTACATCCCTTCGCTATTTACCTGCTCGCAATCGATTGCTTGCTCAGAATTCTAAACTCATTTAGTAAAGCCTGCGAATTTTCCAACTCAGATTTTAATCCTTCTGAAATGGCCTTAAAACGTTCATTATTGAAGAGATTAATAATGTCGATTTGAGCTATCTCCTGTTCAACTTCTCTTGTAAGTTTATTGAACGCAAACTCGAGATCGGTAAACACCTTTCTCAAATTTAAATTTCTCATTACTAATTTATAGGTATCAGGTTGTTCATGCTTTAAGTAATCGATGTACCACGCCATAAACAAGGAAAATTCGTAATAAGCAAGACTACCATACAGCACTTCTTTAAGCTCCTCGTATTGCGTTTTTATAAACAAGCTATCAGCTCGTTTATACAATAACCACGAGGCATTTACTCCATGGTAATAAGCCGAAAATTCATTCAACATACCATACAATGCATTTACATTACTGCCAACTTCACCGAAGACATACATTTGCAAACGGGGTGATTTATATTCGGTAACTTCGAACGGAATACGACCTGTTATTTTAGGAATTAAAAAGTCGTGTGGAATATACGCCTTCATTTCTTCTGCCTTGGGTAAATCCGCATAATCGCATTCAATAAATTCTCTTTTCGAATTAAGGATTACATATTTTTTATTGCCGCCATTTACAGAATCGCTCTTGGTTTTAATTTGCTTATTACACTTCTCTCTTGCTTCGAACATACTTCTGTGAACTGTTTCGTGTATGGTTACATGAAAATGCGCCAGACGTTGTGCTTCCGAATTGTATAAATCCCAGCCAAATACGGTATCCTTACCGGGATGATAAACAAATGCATCTTGTTCTACTTCAAAACACCCCGGACCACAATAATGATTTCGCATCAATGGTGCATATTCGGGCAATACCGAATTCGTCAATTTTATATATTCATCTTTGTATCCCTGTATCGCTATTTTCTCGTCTTCAATTCGCTGTAATTCGGCATTTTTCGCCTCCATTTTCAATCTAACTTCATTTTCTCGCTTTGCCTTCATTGCGGATGTAACCCGGCGATAAAGCATTCGCTTTCCATTCCTATAATATTCATCATTGCAGAGTGTATCTTTACTTACAGGGTTGATTCGCCAATGCTGAGTATGATCGTTTACGCGAAACCATATATCGGATTCTCTGTTTTGAAAGCCGAACTTTTTAACGGCCAGACCCAATTTATTTTCATACAATACATCCGTACGCATATGTGCATCAATTCCACTTTTTGACTTTGTGATGAAGTGCAGGGCCCTGCCTTTTTTTTCGATTCTACCTGTATCTATTCCAATTCTATTCTTTTCATAATGCGATAAGATATAGCTACCGTTACAGTAAATCCAAAGTCTTTGGACTTTGTCTTTTGCCAAAACTTTTTCAAACAATAAACTATCGCAGCCTGTATTCAACGGTTGTGCGCATGATGTTTTGCATAATTGCGCCAATAAAATCATAAAAATGACCGTGCGTTTCATCGTTTCTATGTTTAAAAAATGAAGCGTACAGGTGTGTCATTTTAGATTAATTGACTCAGTTCACGTACAAAACGATAGAACTAGGCATCTATTTTATAACTTCTAAAATAACCTTACAAATTACTCAGGAAGCAGAAAAGAAGCCGTGTATTGGCCATTGTTTAAACGCAACACATACAAGCCCGGTTCGGCCTTCAAATCTATTCTGTGCTTTTGCCCTGCTCCCGTTTTACCAAAATCGACCAGACGGCCATCAATACTAAACAATTGATAAGCGAACGATTTTATATCCGAGGTGTGAATCTGGATCGATTTCCCTTCAACGACAAGGGTAATTGGGTTGCTTGATTTTGCGCTAATGTGATTTAGTATGTTGCACGAATCGTTAGAAATGCGTTGCGCAAAAAAAGTAGCCGCCTGCAAACTGCGCAAATACGGCGCGTCGTATTGATGTCCGCCTAGCGAGGGATTTAGCACCTGCACCAAACAATCGGCTGTATTCGATGTTATTTCAATTTGTGTCTCGGGTATTGATTGCGGGTCTAAAACTCCCGAATTCAGATAATCGGTTATTGCCTGGGTTCCCATCGAAATGGGCCTGTTCGGAATAGAAATACAACCTGTTGAGGCAGCGCAATCGCTAAATCCTTTCAATAAACGAGCATTTCCAATGGGTACAATTAAATCGTTGGGTTGATGAAAACTATATAAATCAGGCACATCGCTATCAGAACTTTGAAACAAATTTTGCATCATGCCGCCGAACATATTTGCAATGGCTTTTATTCGATAAGATGGCGCATTCTGATTCAAATACCCATCTATAGGTCCTAAATCTGGTCGTGCAAAATTCATTGCTCCAATTTCTACCGACCACGATGCATTTTGAATACAGGGTTGATAATATGCTTGATTTGGCGGCTGTACCGACGACAGTTGACTACATGCAGCTGGCTTTTCGTTTTCCTCATCCAAATAAGCAATACCCAATGCAATAAATCCACCGGCACTTTCTCCATAAACAAATATCTGCTGCGGATCAATTTGATATTCCTGGGCATTTGCAACAAGGTAACGAATTGCGCCTCTTGCATCTTGTACGCCCCTGTACCACGCACGAATCCACTCGGATGTATCTGCAGCGAGCATGCAATTCCAATTTGGCACATTGCAATTCTGGTTATCGTTTGTGAGAAAAAATCCGAGTCGGTAATTAATTGCCGCCGAAACATACCCACGCTTTGCGAACTCCTCTCGTAATGTTACAATTCCGGCATCGTCTTTACTTCCAGCAACCCAGGCACCACCATGAATAATTACAATCAGCGGTCTTCCGCACTCAGGCAATGGTGCCTCTAACGGACGCGAAACATCTAAACGGAGCTGCCTTGTTTGTCCTGCAAAATCAATGGTGTTGCCATATGGAATGTCGACTTGCGAATCGAACGAATAGAGCGTGTCGATAAATTCTTGAGATTGAAGCTCGCCAGGCAAGAATGCAATAATTGCGATGCAACAGGTTAGCCTAATATTCAAAAAGAGCGATGTTGATTTGGAAATCAATCCATTCATAATAGCTGCTTAAACGATTTATTTATGGTAGGATGAACCACTGCATGAGTTGATTATTCAATAATTCAATGGATTCGTTTATCTTCCATGAGGCTCGGTTGCGAGGTTCCACGCGATTCGATATAGCACGAAGCTGAAGGCAGGGAATTGAAAAAGATGATGCTGTGTACATCACTGCGGCACCTTCCATCGACTCAACGGCTGCATCTGGTCTGTAACTTCTTAGTCGCACAATCGAATCTTCATTACCGTGCACGCGCATCACGGTAATTCCACTAAGCTCTGGAATTATAGATGATTTTGTAAATGAAGGTAAATCCGAACTTCTTACTCCCCCATCTCGAAACGGGAAATCATTATTACCAATCAATCCTAGATCAAAAACAGAAATAAATTCATCGCGATTCTCTACGCCCCATTCATAGAATTCATCGCAAACAACCCATACCAGAGAAGGAATACTTAACGATTCAGTAATAGCACCTGCAATACCAACGTTTAGTATCAAATCGTAGCTATTAGACGATAAATGTTTTGAAAGTTTTAGAATCGTTGCGGGAATTCCTACGCCTGTTACAATAATTTCGAGTGCGTAAGGTGCAGGTGGATTAAATTTTTCGAGCATCGCTGCGAATGGAGCAATTTCGGTTTCAGTTGCCGCAACTATCAATACACGCATACTTCAAAGGTATAATATACTTGTAACCGATTAGCATCGAATTACAAATTTCAGTGCAGTGCTGTAACATTATTACACAAGAGTGTAGTACATTTGTGATTCACAAGCTACAATCATGATTGAAAGCAATCTTTCGCGCCTTCAGTGGACGTTTCGAATTGCACTAATGGGTGTTTTAGGCACACTCCTTTTATCGAGTAAGGTTTGGATGACCGAACGGAATTTCCCGGTAGTACCGCTTTTCGAAGGAATTCCATCGATGCCTTCACCGCTCGATTACATCTTATATAGTGTGTTGATGGTTCTGGCCATCTACCAGATTATATACCTCGAAAATAGAAATACCAAATTCGCACTCATCGGTATGTTTGTTTTTCTGATGCTGGGCGATCAAATGCGCTGGCAGCCCTATAATATGCACTACCTCATTATGCTTATCGGGTTGCTTTTTTATCCTGCACGCACCGATGATCTCATTCAAGTTTTTCGATTGATGATGGTGGCTTTTTATGTATGGAGCGGTATTCAGCAATTAAACATGGTTTTTATCCAAAGTATCTTCCCCTGGATGGCGGCTCCGTTTGCCGAAAAGTTTCCTTCGGTAATGGAAGAATATATTTTGGGAGGCGGCTATGTTTTCCCTTTCCTGAGTTTGTTTGCCGGCATTGGATTACTCTTTAAACCCACCCGAAACATTGCGGCCTACCTGGGTATCTTCATACAGTTTTTCTTGTTTTATGCGTTGAGTCCGATGGGAAACGATTGGAATGCAGCCATTTTACCATACAACATCACCCTTGGTTTCTTTACTTATTTACTTTTTGTGGATGCAGAATTCAATATTAAAAATATTTTCTGGTCTTCATTGCGGTTTCATCAAGTTGTATTGGTGGTGTATTGTATTGTTCCTGTACTAAGTTTTGCAGGGCTTTATGATCGGATGCAAAGTTTTAATGCTTATTCGGGTAAATCGTACTATGGCAAGATTTACGTTACAGAACAGTTGGCAGAACGTCTGCCCGATGGCGTAAAACGCTATGTGTTTCGTCCGCCAATGTCGAAGCCTTTTATCGAAACAACTTATTGGTCGATGGATGCCTTAAAGGTATCGCCTTATTCCGAAAAGCGAATTTACGAGTCGCTTCATTCTTATATCTGCTCGTTTGCTGAAGGCGATTGTCCGGCCGAACTCGAAATTTATACCTACGAAGACGTATCAGGTAACCAATGATGAGGCTAATCATAGCCCTGTTCAGTCTTTTACTCGTATCGGGTGGTTTAAATGCGTCAGAAACGCGCCTCAAATCATACCGAATTGCCAAATCGCCTGAAGCAGTGCGTGTTGATGGAAATTTGAGTGACCAAGCCTGGCAATTGACCGAAACGGGAGGTGGATTCAAACAAACCTTTCCGTTCGATTCCTCTCAGGCAACATCGCAAACTAACTTCAAATTGTGCTACGATGCTTCATTCCTTTACATTGGGGTAACTTGCCTCAACCGCGACACCTTGCATAGTTATGTAAGCCAAACCCTTCGACGCGATTTCGACGAAAAACTGAACGACGGGATTCAGGTCGTACTTGATCCATTCAACGACCAGTATAACGGATTCAGTTTTTTGGTTAGCCCCTACAATGTGCAATCGGAAGGGTTGATTACCGGAGGAGGTACATACGGACAAACCAACAACTGGGACAATCGCTGGTACTCGGCTGTTGAACGCAATAAATTGGGATGGACAGCAGAAATCGCCATACCATTTAAATCGATACGCTTCAACCCAAATGCGAAAATCTGGGGTTTCAATCTGGCGCGAATTGACTTGCACAACAATGAAATTTCCTGCTGGAATCCGATTCCCCGGACATTTAGTTTAACCTCTCTGGCATTCACGGGCAAGTTATTTTGGGATGAACCGGCGCCACAAGCAGGACTCAACTATTCACTCATTCCGTATGGCGTTGCCGAAGTTAATCAGAATCAAGAAGCAGGTGAAGACGTTAAACAACGGATTACCGCGGGAGGAGACGCAAAAATTGCGGTAAGTTCGTCGTTGAATCTGGATGTAACAATAAATCCAGACTTTTCGCAGGCCGATGTCGATCGGCAGGTTACTAACCTCACCCGATTTAGTTTATTTTTTCCCGAGCGCCGGCAGTTTTTTCTTGAAAACAGCGATTTATTCGGACAGTTTGGCTTTTCGAAAATCCGACCATTTTTTTCCCGTCAGATTGGTTTACGCAACGGGCAACGGGTTCCTATTCAGTTTGGAGCGCGCTTGAGTGGCAAACTCGATCAGAACTGGCGTATAGGTTTCATGAATGTTCAAACCGGAGGCGTTGGCGATGAGATTGTTCCCGAAAATTTCACGGTGGCTTGTTTTCAGCGCCAGGTAAATGGCCGTTCAAACATTGGCGGCATCTTTGTGAACCGTCAGGAAACCGGTAAATCGGGATTAATGGCCACATCGTTTAACCGGGTTGCCGGACTCGATTATAAATTGGCAAGCCGCAATGGACGGTGGAATGGGATTGCATTTTTTCATAAAAGTTTTAATCCGGGAGGAAGCCGCCGAGAAGACTATGCCCATGCCAGCTTTCTACGTTACGACGACGCAAACTGGTCGTTGATGTGGAATCATGAGTATGTGGGAAAAAACTACAAAGCAGAAACCGGATTTGTTCCGCGCCGTGATCAATTCGACCAAACGCAAAATCTGCTCGTTCCGATGACCTATTGGCGGCTTGAGCCTGAGATTGCCTACAGACAGTATCTAACAGGAGGCTCAGTAAACAGAATTGAGTATGGTTTGTATGCATCGATGTACGCCGATTCGGCATTGAATAACACCGAGCAGACCTACAATGCCAGTATACAAGTGAATTACACCAATTCGGCCTATGTGGGAGCAAATTATACGCTAAACCGTGTGCGGCTTGTTTTTCCACTTGATGTTACATTTACGGGGCTTACTGCCTTACCTGCCATAAACTATTCATTTGCCGAATATTCGGTTTATGGTAGAACCGATGTGCGAAAAAAAGTCAATGTGTCGGGCGTTGTTTCGTACGGCGGGTTTTATACCGGCACGAAGCAGAGTGTGAATGCAAATTTACAATTCAGACTACCACCATACGCCATTCTTGGAGTAGCTTACTCGCGTGATGCGCTGGATTTGGGAAGCGAATTTGGTGCTACTACCTTAAACCTATTGGGACCATCGCTGGATATTAGCTTTAACCGGAGTTTGTTCTTCAGCTCAGTTGTTCAGTACAATGATCAAAGCAGCAATATGAACGTATTTGCACGGCTTCAATGGCGTTTCAAACCCATGAGCGACATCTTTCTGGTGTTCACCAATAATTACCAAACGCCGCAACTCGCATCCCGAAACTGGGCACTGGTGTTAAAAGCATCCATCTGGATTACCCCCTAACAAAACCCATATTTTATACTAATTATAGTGCTTTAACGAAGCATTGTTTACTATATTTTTAAATTATTTCGTTTTTTTATTGTTTCATATAGGTATTTATACCTATCATTGCATGAACAAAAAATTAACGCATATGGAACTCATCATCACACCTGCGACCTTTCTGGACAAAATTCAGGATGAATTCAGTCGCAACTTTCCGCATTTGAAGCTTGCCTTCTACAAGGATTATCAGGGCGAACGCCGCTTAACGATTGATGAACGAATAAATGGTTCACGCTTGTTGGCCATGGAGGTTTCTCAAAAGGAGGATTTTTATGGTAAATTCAATTTTGATGGCACAATGACCGTTTATCGTTTCGAGAAACTCTTTTTAGATAAATTTGGTCTTATTGTTCAAGTATTTCGAAAATCGGCCAATCTATGGCTTGTAACAGCAGGAACCGACTTGCTCACGCTCAATGATCAAGAACAAATAGGTCGTGAAATGACTTTATTGTTGGAGCGCTCCGAACCGGTAGGATTCCAACAGGCACGCGCCTAATCAATCAATTCTACACGAACTCTGGCAATTCCGGCAGCTACGATTTCGATTTCACGTGCGGCTGCTTTGCTTAAATCAACAATGCGCTTTGTCCCTTTCATGCCACGATCGTTTACCCGAACTATAACCGATTTCCCGTTTACGAGATTTGTCACGCGGATTCTACTTCCAAATGGAAGCGTTTTGTGTGCAGCGGTTAAACTGTCTTGATAAAACACCTCTCCACTGGCTGTTCGCCTGCCGTTAAATTTGTCGGCATAATAACTAGCCAAACCGGTTTCTGTCTTTGTTGTTCCAACCTGAGCAAATGCTTGAGATACAATGACCAATACCAGTAAAAATGTGAAAGTGTGTTTTTTCAAGGCAGTTTCTTTCTCGCAAAATAGCAATTTCATTTTTAATTCTTGCCCCAGCGCCATTTCATGCTTAGCTTCGCTGCCTAAAGAAATTGAATGGCGGCAATACTCGTAACCGGCGCGTCTGGACTTATTGGTACTCATATTGTGCTCGAGTTATTAAAGCAAGGTCATGCCGTTCGTGCATTATCGCGCAATTGTAAAAAAGCATCCACTTTTTTAAAGCGCCAATTAACTCATTATGGTTTAGATGAAAAATTGTCGTTGGGAATCACATGGGTTGAGGGCGATTTGCGAGACTTTTCTCGCTATGACGAGTATTTAAATTCGATTGAATCTGTTTTCCACTGTGCAGGAATAGTTTCGACTTCACCATCCGACAGAGCATTGATGTATGACATTAATGTACGTTGTACGGCAGATTTCGTGAATCATTGTCTAGATTCATCCGTTAAATGGTTCGGTCACATGAGTTCTGTTGCCAGCCTTGGCCCGAATCCCGAAGGACTTGTAGATGAAGACTATTTCTGGAAACAGGACAAAAACCATAGTTATTATGCGTTGAGTAAATACCTATCGGAGCAAGAAGTATGGCGTGCCAAAGAAGAAGGGCTATCAGTTCTGGTTTTTAATCCTGCCGTTGTAATAGGTCCATCCGAAGAAAGCGGAAACTTACATACGCTTTATAGCCGCTTAATGAAAGGCTTACCTTTTTATCTAAAAGGAAGCAGCGGATTTATTGATGTGCGCGATCTTGCAACGTTTTGCGTGTTGCAGTGGACCAAAAAAGTTTCGGGAACAAGGGTAATTATAAGTGCCGAAAACTTAAGTCAACATGATTTTCTCCAAATCGTATGCACTGCTTTGAATGTATCGCCGCCACGCTATGCATTGAACAAAACAGTATTCAAAATAGCTTCCGCAACAGAATTTATTATTCGATTTGGAAAATCAAAAAAATGCCTGTTGCAGAACGATTTATATAAAATGGGAAGCTCAAAAAACCGCTATGACAATCAAAAATCGCTTCAAATGGGCGCTCAATACCAGTCAATTAAAGAAGCTATTGAGAACAGTGTACGATTTTCAAAAGTTACTTTGAATGCTTTTCATTAGAAGGCCTAATCGCGATATTAAGTCCCAATATTTGGGGTTCCGAAATCATCGTTTTTCCCGCATCAAGAGTACTGAAATAGCGGTCTGCCCAGTCTGCAAAATCCCTATCAGATAAGGTTCCTGCATTTTCAACTGTAATTGTTTTCAATTTAAAAAAATTGCTTTTCAGAAGCTTATTTTTAAGTTCTTTCTTTATCTGTCCTGGACCCAAGACCAAAATTTCAGAATAAGGCACTAATACTTGTCTTATCTCATCAAAGTATCGCTTGTAAAGTTCTTTTTCGCGTTGGTCTTTTCTAAATTCGTTTGATGAACTGCGGTTATCCCAATGTGTCCCGTTGGGTGTTTCGCCTGGCAGCCGAAGCTGAGATTCAATTCCCGAAAATAAGGTCTGAATTGAGTTTAAATCCTGATATGGAATAAAAAAACGAGCACTTGCAGAATCCATCCACAACGCAATTCGATTTGGCTTTTTCATATGCTTTTTTATTTGGTGGAATGAATTTATCAACGATTGCATCCAAAAAAAATGAGCAAAATCAAACATGTTAATCAGGCTTTATTTGAATAGTCTAAATTTGCAGTTTAATTTGAACAGCAATGCTTCGACTAAAACACGCAACTGATCCGCGATGGGCCGATTTAGTAGAGAAAGATCTCGAGGAGGTACTTACCGATCATGCCTATTGCGAACAAAAAGCTGCCTCAACTGCTATTTCGTTAATCGTTAAATTTCCCGAATACCCTGAATTGGTTCAACAGATGTCGGCAGTGGCCCAGGAAGAAATGGAGCATTTCAGCCGCGTCCACGAAATAATCGTAAAACGGGGATATAAGCTTGGTCTGGAACGAAAGGATGAATATGTGAACGAATTACTTGGTTTTCTGAAAAAAGGCAATTCTAAAGCAGGGCAATTGGTCGAGAAGCTACTTTTTGCCGCAATGATTGAAGCAAGAAGTTGCGAGCGGTTCAGGGTCCTTAGCGAGCACATCGAGGATGCAGAACTTGCCTTATTTTATAAAGAATTGATGGCGAGTGAAGCTGGACATCATACAATGTTTTTGAAGCTTGCCCGCAAATTTGGCAATCCCGCCGGGATAGATGTTGAAACTCGCTGGAATGAATTTCTAGAGTTCGAAGCAGGTTTGATTGCCCAATATGAGCAGCGAGCAAGAATTCATGGATAAACAAAAAAGACCTTATAAAGAATAATAACCTGAGGTTACGTTGGTACCTACAGAAGTTCCCAAGTTCATATTAAAATGAACCTTGAAATCGAAATCATTAAGCAAAACACGCAAAACCAACACACATCCATAAGCAATTCGCTAAAATTGAAACATAAATTCGCAATTTGAACAGCATTGCAAAAACTTGTTTCGATTGATAAACAAGATTAAATGGTATCTGTAGTATTACAGGCCTTGCAAATTATACCATTTTGCGTACTTTGTGAGCAAAATAAATCTATGGAACGTTTCTCCGGATTATTAGGCCTGGCCCTTATACTTTTATTGGCCTTCTTGTTTTCCAACAATCGCAAAGCAATTAATTACAGATTGATCATAAGCGGTATTGCCCTACAAATTGTAATTGCCATTCTGGTATTGCGCATCCCTCCTATAACCCGTTTTTTTCAAGGAGTTGGGCATGGAATGGAAAAAATTGAAGAGTTTGCCCGAAAAGGTGCTTCATTTGTTTATGGCGGAATTGGAGTGCAGCAAAACGATGGAAGCATTGGAAATTTCTTTGCCGGTGGATTTGTATTCGCGTTCAATGTTACAGCCACCATTATCCTAGTGTGCGTTCTGGTGGCAATACTTTACCACCTTAACATCATGCAACGTGTTGTGTCGCGTATTGCCCGGGCAATGAATGCTGTTATGAAGGTGAGTGGTGCCGAGGCGCTTTCGAATGTAGCAAGTGCTTTTGTTGGGCAAGTTGAAGCACAGGTAATGATTAGGCCATACCTTGCCGGTATGACACGCAGTGAACTTCTAGCCAGTATGAGCGGATCGCTGGCTTGCATTGCGGGAGGAATACTGGTTGTTTATGTAAATATGGGCGCTAAAGCAGGCTTGGATTTGGCTCCTAAATTAATCGCCGCCAGCCTTATGGCTGCACCCGGAGCACTTGTTATTGCGAAAATCATCTTTCCCGAAACAGAAGAAAGTCAAACCATGGGCAAGGTGAAACTAAATGTTAAAAGTCATTATGTAAATGTGATTGATGCGATTTCGCATGGTGCAGGAGATGGATTTAAAATAGCCATGAACGTAATTGCTATGTTAATTGGATTTATCGCATTAATAACTATGATCGACTGGATACTTATACACATCGGACATATTTTCAACCCTGATTTTACTTTGAGCCTCGACTGGATTTTCGGAAAGATTTTTTACCCGCTTGCTTGGGCAATGGGCGTTCCCAGTCAGGATGTAAATGGTGTTGCTACCCTACTCGGTCAAAAACTTACTGTTAATGAATTCGTAGCTTTTCAAAACCTGGCAAATAAATCGGTTCCGATTGTTACTGAAAAAGGTCTATTAATTTGTTCTATTGCTATTTGTGGATTTGCAAACTTTTCGTCTGTAGGCATGCAAATCGGTGGTATCGGAGAACTGGCTCCTGAGCGGCGCGCCGATCTTGCTCGACTTGGATTAAAAGCTCTTCTCGCTGGAACGCTGGCATCGTATATGTCGGCTACCTTGGCAGGGATTATTATGGGCTGAGGCCATGGATTGAATTGGTGGCGAAAAGAGCTTTCCCCTTTCATATGGGTTATCGATGTTTACTTAAAATTATGCCTTACATCAGATTTTATACTCATTAGTTTTCAATGATAACCTTTCGAATAATTTCCCGATTACCCGAAACTAGTTTTAAAAAATAAGTGCCTGTATAAATTGTTCTCACATCGAAATATCCGATAGTACGTCCCTCTGCTATTTGTGTGGTTTTTAGTATTGCGCCGTGTATATCTGATAACGAAACGTCCCAAGCACATTGCATAGCATATGGAATCTGCACAGCTAAAAATTCTGATGCTGGATTTGGATATACAACAACTTTAGCATCATCTATAATCTGTTTATTTGCTGTAGGCTCCTGTATATAAGTTGTTACAGCCTCACCAATGTTCTGAACCTTGCTGGCTGTTTTCGTGCCATAAAATGTAGGCCCTACAGCATAAGGATATGCCGAATTCCATTCGGCATCAACGGTACAAAAATAGGCATATGTCCCATTGGGATATTCAGGTGTTACACAGAATCGACCATTGTGCTCATCCAGAAATTCAGGATTGTTAGGTGATGGGGCGATAAATTCGTAATCTTCCCTAAAAAGGCCCAATGGGTACGTGGTACTTACCGGAGGGCCATCAGCTACATCTGTTCCATTGGCATACGTAGTTCGCGTTGTAATATTGCGTAAAGAATAGGATGACTGCATCCGTACAATTCCGCCAGTGCCATCGGCATTCTTAAAGCCATACGCACCATAAATTGGAAATCCATCATATGCAAAGCCAATAAGTGGCGAATGCTGCATAGAATCAATTACATATAAGCCATCGGCGGCATATATGTCGCAAATGTTCGAAATAACGCTCAAATCTAGGTTGAATGCAGAAGGATTTTGGTGATGGTGATAATTTCCCATGGCAGGATGTCCTTTTGAACAGTCAAATCCTACCCGCTCAGCTACAACTGCATCTCGATTCCAAATATTATCGCCCATACCACCAAGCGGACCACCGGCAAGACTATTGGTTGCCGCTCGCCAAGAAACACCATCACGGTAATCAAATAGGGCTACACCGTTGATAAAAATCCCAATATTACCGCCTGTTGTGTTAGTTGGTGCGCCTGTGTTTTGCACCGGATTCAACGAAATTTTGAAGTATCCATTCTGCGGCTGTGCAATCGAAGGATTGCCATCCAAAAAAGGCCCGGTTGGGTAGGCCGGTATGCCTTTCGTACCAACATATACCCATTGGGCAGAATATTGAACAGTTTGCACATTGGCAAGGGTAGCATCCTGAATTGGCGTCGGATTCCCATTTACATAATGACTCCCTGTAATGCCGCTCAGATTTTGAATCCAAGATGTAATTGCCGGGCTTAGCTGTGCATTGAGTAAACCTACCGAGCTAATTGAAATGATGGTGATGATTTTTTTCATGATGGTGAATTATGGTTTGTCGGCTGAAAATATGTTAAATGGATAACCAAACGATCGATTAAATACGAACGATGAATCATTCAATGTAAGCAGAAATGCCGTTAGATCCGTTTTATCTGATTCGGTCAATTGAATTCCTTTTGCAAGCGAAGGATCGACAATGCCCTGATTTCCTTCAGGTAATGTATAATGCTTTAATACCTGTGAAAGGCGGGTAAAACGTCCATCATGCATATAAGGATATGAATACGCGAGGTTTCTTAACGTTGGCACTTTAAAAGAGTAGCGGTCTTCGGATTTCAAGCTTATTGCGACACGGCCAGAATCGTTGATATCGGAATTAACTGGCAATCCGTTGTTGCGAAAAGAATAATCGCTAAACAAAGGCTCTCGGTGACATATATTACAATGTTGTTTAAAAAGAGAATAACCCTTTTGCTCCTGAGCAGTAAATGAAACTTCAGAGCGCTTTACCCGATCGTATTTCGAGTTAGAACTAACCAAAGTAAGCATAAACTGCGCAATGCTTTTAAGAAATCGTTCGCTCGATATGATGGTATCGCCAAATGCCGACTCAAATAAGGCTGGATAAAGCCTAGATGAACGCAGACGGCTCAATAAATTCATTAGGTTGTTCCCCATTTCATCGGGATGCGTCAAAGGCGCTAGCGATTGTACATCGAGGTGATTTATGGCACCATCCCACATGAAAAGAGGTTGCCATGCCAAATTTATGAGTACAGGTGCATTGCGCCTACCAATACGATTCTGAATACCATGACTTCGGGTGTGATCCGTATGCGCAAACGAATTGTAAACCGAATGGCACGATGCACAAGAAATCGTCGAATCGACCGATAGAATATTGTCGTAAAAAAGCGCACGGCCCAATTTTATTTTTTCCTCCGAAAGCTCGTTTTCTGAGAAATTGTAATATGGTTCGGGGAAATGTTCAGGTTTTGAAAAGTGGAATTTCGCAATCGAAAAAACCAATGCCAAAACACCGAAAACTAAGAGTTTAGTCATTGCTTAATACTAAAATTGGAAATAAGTAAATCGCTTATTTCGCATGCCGCTTTTCCGGGCAACATTATATTTGAATTATTCTTCAATATTGGCGAAGAAAATACTGCATCGAGATTTAGAACTAAGGAGCCACTGCCCTTGAGAAGCGGAAATGTAATTGTTCGAATTGAATTGTAGGGAGCTTGATAGCCTCCAATGTGCCAAATGATTTGTTTTCTCATACCCTCAACATCAGACATTTCAGCTTCAATTTTCGCGTGAATGTACCCGCTTTGCCAGGTCCAATAAAATCCATGCACAGGATCCAGTGAGCCAGATAGGGCTCCTTTTACTTGAATGCTGCTGTCTATTCCAAGTGTAAATGAAAAGGCGTCCGAACCTTTCGGAATGAGTTGAAGCATTTGCTTTCCATCTGCGAGATGCATGAGTTGCGGTTCGTTCGATTCCCCAATTATTCTGCTATTTTGATAAAAAATAAGGTTCGAAATATATACCGATGCCTTACTGACGTGAATTAACGTGTTTTCGCTTTGAATTGCTGATATAAATAACGTATCGTTCGCATTAAGCTGATTACTTGTAATCAAGAACAAACCGATCAGGCAACAGTTAAGAGAATTCATCTGCTCAATAATCAAAAACCAATTTACATATTCTATGTAATTTTATTAAAGGCAATGAGAAAGATTAAATGGGCACATTAAGAAGTAAACAACGCCTTTTACGAAACTTAAAGAAATATTGTACTTCAAACACCAAGGCTTGCATGTTCGTGCTTCGGTTAAATCCATTTTGTCGCAAATATCCCAAGGTCATTACCCATGGTCCCGGTAACGAACGCTCGAGCTGAATGGTAGAACGCAAACGATTGAACTCAAAAGAACCCGGCTCAGCACGCCAAAGCGGTTCTGTGTGCAGGTTTAACCATGTTTTTTTGATGAGTTTTTGTCTTAAGGTAAATCGCAGCCTATAGTTTTGTTGCGGAACATTAATTCCATAGCGTATTTCAGATCCGGGCAAACTTTGGTATTGCCACAAGGCTCTTAACTTAAATGTTGTGTTCGATAGCAAATTAAAATTTCGTGAAACTCCAAGACTCCATCTGAGCTTGTCCCAACGGTTAGAACTTGCAAAACGAACAGAAGCTAAAAGGCGATAGTGTTTTTTCCATTTGTAGGAAGCATCTAAGCTAGAATAATGGCCACGAACGCGGGATACATTTCGGTCTAATCTGTTTTGATACGAATATCCAAGGTTAAGCCTTCGAATATCGTAGTTTTCTATTGCAAAGCCCGACCAAATTTGCCAGTCGTAAGCATCTGTTTGAGCTTGCGCCCAAATAGGAAGCAATAGAATCAGAAAAAAAAAAGCTCTAATCGTCATCACCTTGCGCACTGATTGCAACCTCTGCATCGTTGCGTTGGTCGTTGTAAAAGATATAAATGCGTGCAGTATCACGAAAGAAGTCAATACGACCAAATTCTACACGATGCACAGGTAAACCGGTTCGCTGACGCAAATCGGCCAGCATTTCTTCACGCTTTTCGGGGGCAATTAAATCAATACGGTCGTATACAACCTCCTTGTGATTTTCGTGCACAACTCGCACTTTGTGGTCGATAATCCAAGCAACTGCCAGAATAATCAGATTGGCCAAAACAAGCATAACCATGCCCTGCTCGTTAGTAGTTAAGGCATTGATGATTCCAAGTGTTACCGAAATAAAGAAATAACCCATCTCGCGCACTGGAACAGTAACAGTGCGGTATCGGAGAATAGAAAAAATAGCAAACAAGCCAAAGGCAAAACCCATCTTTAGCTTGGCGCTGCTTAGTAAGAAGCAAATCAGAAAATTGATGATGTTAAACAGAAAAAACGTAAAGAGGAAATCTCTGTTTCGCCGCATTGGGTAATATAACAGCCGAACAAGGATAAAAATTACAATTAGGTTGATTCCGAAACGAATTCCAAAATCCAAGAGGCTGTGACTTCCTGCAGCCGAAAGCGTTTCGTTTAACACATCGTTAGGCTCCATACGTAGCTATGAGTTGATGAATTTTTGTGACTTTATGACGAAATGCATTAGTCTTTGAATTAAGACCTAATAACACCACGCCTAATGCATACTTTGAAATTCCGAATGGTCGGTTGCGCCTTTTCCTTAGCGCTCCAATAATCGGACTTTCGCGTTTTACCTGATCCTGTTTCACCTCAACGATAATAAGACCATCGAGTTGTTCGATGCAGGTTGAGTTCTCGAAAGCAAGGGCGCGGTCGATTGTGATGCGTTCAGAAATGTGAATGCCTGCCAGAGTAATTCTCCGGTAGTGAATTTTTAGGCTGGGAATTAATTGAAGGTGCGTTAAATCCTGCTTCTGCAAAAGACTACTTTCTTCCTCACCGATTGTATCATTCATTGCTGTTCGCACCCTGTATTTCTCGGTTCGGTAGCCCTTAATTTTTCGCTTAATCTCGAAATAGGAGGTGTTTGTATCGAGATAATCGCGTTTGCGCACTTTTACCCGGTTAGGCTTTCCGTTATGATGATCACGGTACAAATCCAGATTTCCCGTATCATAATACAAACTATCGTAAGCAAATTCGCGCTTGCCCTGGATTTCGAGCACGGTATAATATGGAAGTATTTCTAGAAGCAAGTCATTTAACTGCCTTTCGGGTAATATAAACTTCTGGTCGATGCGGTTCATAAGCTTTACGCGATCCAATCCCGCAAGATCCACCGATTGAAATTCACTTAAAACCGAAAGCAAACTATGGTTATCGCCCATCAATCAAAAATTACGAGATCGGGTACCATTACTTCCTGATTTTTCTCGGTTATTTCAACAACCTGCTTCTTTACTTCCTGATTAAACGGACAGTCGTTGCATTGCGAATAAACGAAAATGGTGTATGTTCCTTTTTGTAATCCTCTAAAAGCATATTCACCGGTAAAAGACGACCAAGTATCATCATCAACAGTTGTATTATCACCATATGAAATAAACACACGGGCATCCTGAACTGCTGCACTATCAGTTACGATTCCAGAAGTGTTGATATCGTAACCGTAAACCCTACCTTTTAACGTAGAACTTCCCCCCTCGCCTGCTTCCTTGGCGCAGGAACTCACAAATAAAGAAATGAAAGCAAGGATTATAAAATGAAGTTTAGACTGCATGTTTTTTTTGAAACTCCTGCAATGTTACAAAATTGTTAACAATGCCAACACTAGTGTTGAACTGAAAAGCGTCGAACATGAGCACCCGACTTCAGAAAATAAACACCTGATGACCAATATGTTGTATTTAATTCGGTATCGTTTTGCAATTTTCCGCTCATTATTACATTTCCTACCAAATCAAAAATGGTGAATGTATTGCCAGCAAACAAGGGTGTTCTAATGTGAAGTCGATCTTGTGCAGGAACAGGGAATAGAAATAAATCATTATTGAGCAGCTCAGAAAATCCAGAAGAACTGCTTTCATTATTAGCATTAAATGTAGGCGATTGGTGCACAAAAGCCCCCAAACCATTTGGAACGCGTGCAAACGCCACATCAGTTTGTTCGGCACCAAAGTTTAACGAATCTACTAAATTAAGTTCGGCATCAAACAACATTACGCTTTCGCCTAAAGAAGAAAGTTTGAAATTGCAGTGGTTTAATCCCTGCGAACTATCTTCATCTGCCCAGAAAATTAAGTAACCGTTTGCCGGGAGAATTGTACCTGAAGGAATTTCCCATTTATCCAAATTCAGGATATTATCAGAAAGGAAAAAGCCACTTAAATCGACCTGATTCGAGCTGTTGTTGTACAACTCAATCCAGTCGTCGAACTCACCCATTTGATCACTTGCACCGCTGCTGTTAGATGCTACAATTTCATTGATTACCGGTCCTCCGCTAAGGGAAGAATTGTTTGACTTTACCTGATATACAAAAACATCGTGTTCGGCCCCACGCGGTAAATAAGAAACCGATTTCTGGCCATTATTCGCTATGGCTTCAACATAGAAGCGTATAAAAGTTCCTGCTGTGTAACCTGGAATACTCGCACCAAACAGACCATCTCCTGCCCCTGCATCGTTATGCATTCCGTCATCATACATTGGCATACGTGCGAAATTGCCGGTAAGTTCATTGGAATAATACAGATTAACACCAAAAACAGCGTTCGACATATTGAGCTGAGCCTGCACAGTTACTTCTGTATTTTCAGAAGGTTGCTGCCATTCTACACCATCCGAATTCAAATACCTTACAAAGTTGATTTCAGGACCTTGCTGCGCTACTTCGTTATTTGCGTTTAAATATGAATTGCGGCTTTCAACCCAGTCCTTAAGCGCCTCTACCTCTGATAGAAACTGGGCATAGGTATACAATTTTTTCGGGTCAGCATTTACCAAGGCATCAATTTGAGCCTTGTAATTGTCGAGAATGGCATTGCACTGCGACGGATTTAATTCATCTTGTATCAAAACTCGTAAATGCGCTAAATAACGTTGGCGGTATTCGGGTGTATTTAGCAAGCGATTCAGCAGTGGATAATTGGCATTATTGGCGTTGTAAAAGGGCGACCAATTTGTAGCATTTGCTGCCATAACGCTGTTGCCATCAAATTCGAGCGGTGTTAATCGGCGTGTTTCGGGATCGAAATACACATAATAATCCATTTTACCCTTAAAAATATAACTGTCATCGTCTGAAAAGGCTATTTCGGATGCCAGAAACCAAAGCGTACGATCAATATCGAGATGTGGAGGCAATTCGCTGGATAATTGAGGTGCCGGGATGTTATTTAACTCGTAACATCCATCTATTAAATGTTGCCAAGAACTATCTATATCGCTGCTTTTCAGTGTATAGCCTTCCTGATAAAGTGCCGTGTCGGCGCCTAAGTAATTCAGTCCGGCCGTTCCATCACCCCATTGCGGCGGACCACCACCTCCGGGACCTCCACCACCAGGACCACCTACCGTGCGCACATGAGCTCGAAAATTAGCCCCATCGTTGCTAAAAAACCATTGCTCAATAAAATCTTTATTGATTTGCTGAATGTTGGGATAAATACCCCAGTCTTGTTCATTAATAAACAGATGCACAAAATTGGCTTTTGCTGCCGGAATGTGTTTTCTGATTTGATGCAGGTAAAATACTTCGCGCAAAAACGATTCATCTTGGAAGGCATTATTCAGATTAAGCGTTGAATAGCCATATAAGTCTTGCCCGTCGATATACTCTTCTGTTTTTATATTAAAAGACTTTTTCTGAGAATTCTGCACGTTCATATATGATGTATTCCCCTTGAAACCAACACCAACACTATCGAGTACAATTCCATCCATACTTAAGGTGGCCGGAATGGGCGTTCGGGTTGCATAATTGGCGGTCATTTGCTGCCAATAATTGCTTTGACTGAAGTTTAGACGAAGCTCGCGAATAAGTGTTGAATCGTAAAGCCCGGTAGACGGCAGCTTGCCACTCATCAGCGTGCGACCATCGGCGCTAAATTGCATTTCAGCCGGGAGAGACTGTGAAAAGCACTGCACTGTTAAACACATTAAGAACGCAGTAGTTAGCCTCGTTTTTATCATAGTAAGAAAATTTGTTGGTTAAAAAAATCTGCGAGCAGACGTGTATTGTTAAGTTAAGTTTAACGATGCGCTAAATTAAAATTATATGGACAATTTCCATAACCTCAAAGAGGCATTAATTTGCATTTTTATATGTGTGCTAAAAGGTTCAATTCAATATAAAGCATGCGTTTAAAGCTTCTGGCTTACGCTAAGTAATTGTGGAGGCTCAAACACCCAATGATGCCAATGAAATCACATTCACGCCGTCGTTTCGCGTATAACTGATTCCGGTGCCGGTAATGATATTGAGCGATTTAGGAGCCGATGTTTTTTGTGTATCGATTCCCTTGGCGAATTTCAATAATTTACCCGCGGCCTCATCGATTTGTGCCGTACCCAATTTTATTTCAAACGCACACCAATCGCCATTGAACTTTTGCACGATGCAATCTACTTCCATTCCGCTCGAATCGAGGTAATGGTAAACCTTGGCATCGTTGGCCTGAGCATATACACGTAGATCGTGGATTGCGAGCGATTCGAACAAAAATCCGGTAAATTTTAGGTCGTTCATCAGCGCTTTCGCATTAGCACCCAATGCGGCAATCGCCAGCGCAACATCGGTAAAATGCCGCTTAGGCGCTTTCCTGAGCGTATACGAAGAACGCAGGTGCGGATTCCATGCAGGTTGGTCTTCCAAAATCATGAGCCGCGATAGCGCGTCGAGGTAATCGTAAATGGTTGGACGTGTAATTGCCGATTTTTCCTTCGCAAATACATCCTTTTCCAATGCCGAAACATCTACAAGCGTTGCCGTATTTCTGGCCAATGAACGAAGCAGGCTTCTCACCTTGTGTGGGTCCCGTTTGGTATTTGAAACACGACTCATATCCACTTCGGCCAGCAGTTCGACATAAGCCCGGTTTAGATCTAGGGCCTGGGTCATGGATTTATTTAGTAAGCCGGGAAAACCGCCTATCATCATTTTTTCAACAATGAAATCCAGTTCCAAAGGCTCATCGTAAATGTCAATTTTGTGCCCTTCAAAAAGCTGTTCCAAACTTACCTTTCCCGACGAAAAGCCTAATTCTTTCCACGACAGGGTGCGCATATCAACTATGGTGAATCGTCCTGCACCCGAATGCATCGAGGCACTTTCTTCGGGATTTGCAGAACCGGTAAGAATGAATTGCGCCGACAACTTTCGATCGTCGACCTCATGCCGTATGTGATTCCACAAGTTGGGTTGAATCTGCCATTCGTCGATTAAGCGCGGCGTTTCACCCTGGAGCAATCGCGCAGGAGAAGTGTCCATTAATACAGGCACATTTACATCACGATCGACCTGCAAAATACTATGTGCAAATTGCTTCGCCGATTCTGTTTTACCGCATGCCTTGGCACCACGAATAAGTACTGCTCCGGCGGCATTTAGCTTACGTTTTAGCTCAAGGTCCGATATGCGTTCTTTGTACGGCATAAGCTGTAATTGGAAAACAAATATAAGGCTATTTTACAAAATATTACATTTTTATTTTACAAATTATTAGACTTTTACTTTACAAATTATAAATCATTCATTTTACATTTTATAAATCCTTGGTTTTACATATTATTGCTTTTTCATTTTACAAATTAGAACCTTTTTATTTTACAAATTAGAACCTTTTCATTTTACAAATTATAAAAAACATTACAAAAATTTACATTTTTATTTTACAAATTATTAGACTTTTACTTTACATATTATAAGAGTTATAATTTACAAATTATAAAGCTTTCATTTTACATATTATAACATCTTCATTTTACAAATTACTAAGCTTTCATTTTACAAATTATAAAAAACATTACAAAAATCGAGGCATCATGCAGCCCAACACCTTGCGGCAATAACCCAGAGGCCAAATCGCTCAAATTAATTCGGCTTTATAATTTGAAATAGTACTTTTGACTTGTCGGATTGTATGCTGGAAACATGAACCAAATCTGTATCATGTTGGCAGCAAAACATCCTGCAAAACAAGATACACTATGCAAAAAATACAAAACTACATTCTTGGGCAATGGACATCAGGTTCGGGCGACGGAACCCCACTTTTTGATTCTGTTACAGGCGAGTTAATCGGATACGCCGGAACCAGCGGAATCGATTTCGAAGCCGTTCTGCATTACGGTCGAACCAAAGGAGGTGAGAAGCTCCGTAAGATGACCTTCCAGGAACGCGGCAACATGCTCAAGGCACTGGCGATGTACCTCAACAAGCGAAAAGAACAGTTTTACGAAGTGAGCTACCGTACCGGCGCAACCCGCACCGATAGCTGGATTGATATCGAAGGTGGTTTTGGCAACTTATTCGCCAATGCCTCGCTGCGCAAGTTGTTCCCCAACCAGCCATACCATGTTGAAGGCGAACCGATAGATCTCTCACGCGGTGGGCGATTTATGGCGCACC
>CAZVHF010000008.1:0-26753 GCA_964627105.1 uncultured Chitinophaga sp. | reverse complement strand
GGTAATTCGAACATACAACCCATTACATTTGCTACTGGTGTTCAATTAATTGCCGTTCCATAGTACCCGATTGGGCTATACATACTAAACCAATCGTTCATTTAATTTATGTCTCCAGGTTGCAAAACCGCCAACCTGTATTTAAAAATAATGGTTTCTAGGTTTAAGGATTACGCTCTATCATACGACGCGCAATCTTGGCTACCAGTGCAGCCGGAAACAATCCGGTTGACCTTGCCAGCATCGCATTTATCCAGCCGTATATGGCTATTGTTTGTCCACGCATCATAGCCTTGTAGGCATCTACTGCCACATTTTCGGCCGAATCAAGCTTTCGGTTTTTAACCAAGCGGCTGTCTTCCATTTGAGCAGTCGTTTGAAAACCGGTTTCTGTAGCGGCAGGACAATACACAGTTACACGAACACCACTTCCCTTAAGTTCATTCGCGATAGCTTCCGAAAATCGAAGCACATATGCTTTCGACGCAAAATAAACTGCCATAAGTGGTCCAGGCTGAAAAGCAGCAGTAGAAGCAATATTCAAAATTCGTCCGGTATTACGCGAGAGCATTCCTGGTAAAAACAAGCGCGTTAATATTGTGAGCGCCTCCATATTAAGTCGAATCATTTCCTCCGTTTTACCGATATCGGCTTCTGAAAATGGGCCGAACGTACCAAAACCGGCATTGTTGATTAGAAAATCAACCTGAGTACCCAGTTGCTCAATTTGTTGAAAAAGTTTATGCGCGGCACCCGGAACCGAAAGATCAATTACCAGGATATTCACCCGAATGGCAAACGAACGCTCCAAATCAGATTTTATCGTACTTAGCTTATCATTACTCCTCGCTGCTAAAATTAAATTATGCCCCTCGCGCGCGTGAATTTTAGCTAACTCCAAACCAATTCCACCCGACGCCCCTGTGATTAAAGCTGTTGCCATAGATTTTTAAGTCAAATAAAGTCTTTAAAAGCTACAAACACAAATTCTCCCCTCAGTTTTATTCGTTGTTTGCTAATAAAATCGGAGCTGCTTGTATAAACAACAATCAAATGATATATTATTGGCAATTGCAATAAAAAACACCAACTTTCGAAATCTAACAAACACGCTATGAATTCATCAACCATAATTTATCTCGGAATACTTGCCCTAGCACCCTGCTTGGCTATTATGGTGTACATATATTGGAAAGATAAATTCGATAAAGAACCGCTAAGGGTATTGCTCATTACATTTTTACTTGGCGCGTTGAGTGCATTGCCCGTAGTGATTTCGGGACATTTTCTGGAAGCGTTCGGGTTTGATCCTTTCAGCAAGTCGATTTTTTGGTCGTTTATTTCGATGTTTTGTGTGGTTGGCATCATCGAGGAAGGCTTTAAATTTCTAGCTGTGTATTT
This sequence comes from uncultured Chitinophaga sp., assembly GCA_964627105.1. Taxonomy (GTDB): domain Bacteria; phylum Bacteroidota; class Bacteroidia; order M30B66; family M30B66; genus CAMCXT01. Next base: position 25,352 of record CAZVHF010000008.1, on the reverse strand, counting down.
GTACGCGCACCGACAGCACGCATTCAATGAACCATTTGACGGTATCACATACGGCGTGATGTCGGCCATGGGCTTTGCCTCGCTCGAGAATTTGCTTTATGTCTTTGGCAATGAAGAATCGGAGTCGATTGCGTGGATGCGCATGTTCACCGCAGTTCCTGCGCATGCATTTTTTGGGATAATTTCGGGATATTATCTAGGGCTTCAACGGTTCATGAACAAACCCGGTTATGCTCTGTTGGGCGTATTGCTTGCTGCCTTACTTCATACTAGCTATAATTTCTTTTTGGTGAATTCTAATTATCCCGGCCTGGCACTGGGGGCAATCGCATCACTTGGCATTGGATTGCGTTTTTCATTGCGGGCAATTAAAATGCACAATACATTAAAAGAGATGGGCAACACAGTCCAACATGCAAACAAATGAATTCGGTGGGTAAACAGGTTAATAAGTTCTGAGCCGAAGCTCCAAAATTTTTCATTGGTTGCCGTATCTTTGGGAATCATAGCAATAACGTATGCAACAATACCATGATTTGCTTCGCCATATTCTAAAAAACGGCAGCAAAAAAGAAGACAGAACAGGAACGGGTACCCTTAGTTGCTTTGGCTATCAGATGCGGTTTAATTTAAGTGAAGGATTTCCGCTGCTCACTACAAAAAAAGTACACATACGTTCTATCATCCATGAATTGTTGTGGTTTTTAAAGGGCGACACCAATATAAATTACCTCAAGGAGCATGGAGTTAGCATTTGGGATGAATGGGCTGATGAGGATGGAAATCTGGGACCAGTTTATGGGCATCAATGGCGTAGCTGGCCAGGGCGAGAAGGTGAAACCATCGACCAAATCAGCGATGTAGTAAATACCATTCGAAGCAATCCCGATTCGCGCCGTCTCATTGTTAGTGCATGGAATCCGGCCGACATTCCACATATGGCCCTTCCTCCATGTCATTGTTTGTTTCAGTTTTACGTAGCCGATGGTAAATTAAGTTGCCAATTGTATCAGCGTTCGGCCGATACCTTTTTGGGAGTCCCCTTCAATATTGCATCGTATGCCCTATTAACCATGATGATTGCGCAGGTTTGCAATTTAGAGCCGGGTGAGTTTATTCATAGTTTTGGGGATGTGCATCTCTATTCCAATCACCTCGAACAAGTAGACTTGCAGCTTAGTCGCGATTTTCGTCCATTGCCACAGATGTATATTAATCCCGAAGTAAAAGATCTCTTTGCTTTTCGCTACGAAGACTTTAGTTTGCAAAACTACAACCCTCATCCGGCAATTAAAGCCGAAGTTGCAGTCTAATGATTTCTATTGTAGTAGCATGTGGAACCAACAATGCCATTGGCAAAGACAATCGTTTGCTCTGGCATCTGCCCGCTGATTTGCAATTCTTCAAAAAAACAACGCTGGGTAAAACCATGATAATGGGTCGTGCTACATTTGAAAGTATTGGAAAGGCCTTACCCGGACGTCGCACAATCGTAGTTACACGCAATGCATCCTGGCAGGCCGAAGGAACTGAAACGGCAAGTTCGTTGAACAAGGCGCTTGAATTGTGTAATCACAATGAGGAAATTATCATTGCCGGTGGAGCGGATATCTACCAACAGTGCATTTTTATGGCAAATCGAATTTACCGAACAGTAGTTGATTTGCAACCCGAAGCCGACCGCTTTTTCCCGGAAATTCCTGAAAAAGAATATATACTTAAAACTTCCGAAGTACGCAAAGCAGATGATAAAAATCCTGTAGATATGCGGTTTGAAGTTTGGGATCGGAATGATGCGCAGGGATAAATTATACAACGTATCTAGTTATTCCTCTTCGCTACGCTGCTCTCCCTTCTGATGTTGTTTTAACAAATCTGCAATTATAATTGCCGGTGCCTCTTGTTCGCAAACAAGCCGCTGAAATGCCATAATTATATCAAAGGCTGTTTCTTGATGCAGGTTAATCTGATTCAACATTTGTACATTATCTAAGAGAGAAATCAATTGATGTTGTTTGATGTGATATGCTACAAAGCGTTCATCGACATTCACCGTTACAACACCATGATTCAAAAGATTGTTAAAATGTGTTGCCAATACGAAAACATCGGTAGTTAACTCCTCCGGAAAATCTTCCAACACCCTTACCCGGCAATGAAAATAATTCTCATAAACCAAATAATAAAAAGCAGCCCCATGTCCTGTCTGAATCTCAAATAAAGCTTCGATGTATTTTTCTTTTTCATAAACACCATGCTTTAAATTCGAATCGATGTAAACCCGCTTCAGATCTGACCATACAATTTCGCTATGTTTTTTATGGTTACGCGATAAACGGTAAACCTGTTTAATTAAGCGTTTAATATTGTTAACTAAATTCATAACATCAGCTGGATAATCTTATTGAACGTGTGTTAGTTATTCTACTTTTTTACTCCTAATAATTTCAAAATTGAACGCTCGCCTGCGGAGAGCCATTCCTTAATAATCGTACGATAGTTCCATAAACAGGCAATGCTTATAAGGGGCACTAACCATTTACCAGAACCAATTTAAGGCAATTGAATTATCCAACCAAATTCGTCTTCAATTTCCTGTGTTTTCAGTTGATTCAAGGTCGAATTAATTTCATTGCCAACCAGATTTCCGGTCGGAAATTTAATACTTCGGTCGCGGTATCCGATTTCATCGAGCATGGCAATTCCAACAGCGGTTCCCGTTCCAAATGCCTCTTCGAGTCTATTATTGGCTTCTGCCTCTAAAATTTCGTGTATCGAAATTGGACGTTCTGTTACCTTAAATCCTTTCTTTTTCAACAATGCGATTACGCTATCGCGCGTTACGCCGGCCAACACCGTTCCGTCGAGATTGGGTGTAATAAACTCACCACCAATCTTAAAGAAGATATTCATCGTGCCCACCTCGAGTATGTTTTCGAAATTCCGTGCATCGAGCCACAAGACCTGATCATAGCCTTGCTTTTTAGCCATTTCTGTTGGTTTAATGGCGGCTGCATAATTTCCGGCTGCCTTTGCTTCGCCTGTTCCGCCCGCCGCAGCGCGTATGAAATTTGTTTCTGCGTATAAGCGAATTCGTTTGCTAAAATACGGACCAGCAGGTGTTGCAAAAATTATAAACTTATAATGCGTTGCAGCACGCATTCCCGTGAAAGCTTCGTCGGCATACATAAATGGTCGCAGATAAAGCGCACTTCCGGGAGCTGTTGGTACCCAATTGCGTTCGAGCCATACAAACTGCTTCAAGGCCTCAACAAATAAATCCTCCGGAAAATCAGGCATACCAAGACGGCGAGCACTTTCGTTGAGACGACGAGCGTTCATCTGTGGCCGAAACAAAACAGGCCCATTTTTACCCATGGTAGCTTTTAAACCTTCAAAAATAGCTTGTCCATAATGCAGCGCCATTGCCGAAGGATGAGTGGCTATCGGAGCAAGAGGTTCGATACGTGGATTGGTCCATTGACCATTTTCGTAATCGCAAACAAACATGTGATCAGTAAAATGAATCCCCATGGTCGCGGCATTGATGTCGACCATACTAACATGCGTCTGTTCAACTTTTTTAACGGAAATGGATTGTGCGGGAACGTGAATCATCTGTGCTATTTTGAGTTTAAACCGCGCAAGAAACGATTTTTCGATTGCAAGTTTACTAAGAATTAAACAACAGATACGTCGATGAAGCCGACTGTGATAAATATTTTATCGCTGATTCCCAAGAAACTCCTTGAGTGTTTGGAATAGCTCATCTTGCGAAGGCCTGTTTGGGGGGATTTCACGAAGTGGCTCAACAGCATTTAATGTAGCAAAACAATCGGCTGGCAATTTTTGGTACAACTGCGTGCCCTTGGTTTTCCAATCGAGCATTTCATCAGATACAGAACGAATTATTTCGGCTGGATTGCCAACCAAGAGACTGCGCGGCGGAACTTTCATGCCTGCTTTTACAAATGCGAGGGCGCCAACAATCGATTCGTCGCCTAAATCAGCGTCATCCATCAACACGGCATTCATGCCCACCAGGCAATTTACACCAATGTTTGCCCCGTGAACGATGGCTCCATGTCCGATGTGAGCACCTGCTTTGAGCACAATAGTTTTACCAGGGAACATATGGATAGTGCAATTTTCCTGTACGTTGCATCCATCTTCGATTACAATCTCACCCCAATCGCCGCGAATTGCAGCGCCCGGACCTACATAACAATCTTTTCCGATAATCACATTTCCGGTTACTGCAGCTTGCGGATGAATGAAGCTGCTTTCGTGTATAACGGGAATAAACCCCTTGAATGAATAAACCATTCCTTAGGCTGTTGTTTTGAACTTCTCGAGCGTCTTGCGCGTAAATTCAGACAATACCAAACGTCCGGAAATTGCAGCGCGCTCAATCAATAATTCATCCCAATGTAATGTTCCGTGCCAGAATATTTGCTTCATTTCGCCCATTGCTTCCGGGTTAAAGGCACAAAGTTGTTTCGCAAAAGCAGCAATTGCAACATCCATTTGCGCTGCATCCTCAAAAATCTTTGCATACAACCCTTTGGCACATGCCCAATCAGCTTCGTAAAATGAATTAGCATCAATGGCAATCTGCGAAAGCGCCGAAACCCCAATTTTTCTCTCAATCGCAGGACTTACAACAAATGGTCCTATACCGACATTGAGTTCGCTCAATTTAATGGCAGCAAATCGTGTAGCAAAACAATAATCAGTAGCAGCTGCCAGCCCTACCCCGCCACCAACAGCTTTGCCCTGAATTCGGCCGATGATAAATTTCGGACATTTACGCATCGCATTGATAACGTTTGCAAAACCGGAGAAAAAACGTTTGCCGGTTTCGGCGTCATTGATTGTAATGAGTTCGCGAAAACTTGCGCCAGCACAAAACGTGCGCTCGCCACCGCTCTTTAAAATTATAACAGCGACATCTGAACGACTTCCAGCTTCTTCAATCGTTGTCGCCAAAAGCGATAAAATATTGCCTGGCAGGGAATTTTGATCGGGATGAAAAAATTCAATTGTTGCAACGGATTCAGCAACATTTAAGGTTACATAGGCTTCTGACATTGGGCTTTGACAATCGTTTGAAAAACAAAAGTAAATAAAAGCTTAGAACTAATTGGAACATGAATGATTAGTCCTGCATTTACTAGGCATGGTAAATAAAAATCGGCCATTCATACTATAAGGCCCCTGATTGAGTTTAGTTTAGTAAAAAACGTAGTTTATAAACTTTATAAAAATTCTTTAAAACCTGTAAATAAATGACTTGGACAAATTCCTTTAGGGGTCCGCCACTCCTCCTCCCCAGTGTAAAGTTACAACACAAGCAGGGTACTAGTCGTTTCAAAATCGCGAAACGGATAATTGTTACGAACACAGCTGTTCATAGATCGGTTGGAAATTGTTGCTTGACCTGTGAATAGCTTTCTCGGAACTTTAGACCGGGCGGGGAAACGTGTTTCCCAAATTTGCGCCGACTTGATGATCGACTAAATTATACGGGTGTTTAGTTTTAGTATTAACCAATTAATTTGTAATAAAATGAAGCTTTATTTAATTGCCATTACACTGCTTTTAATGGCCTGTACTGGAAATGAAAAACCAGTTGAAAACAAATTGCCTTCAAAAGTTAAGGCATCGAAAAAAGAAGCGATACAATGCGTAAAACTCATTCCATTGGGGAATGTTTCGGACAGCGATATTGGTGTTGCTAAGCTTGCAATTGAAGCATTTTTCAAGATTCCAGTTACAATTTCGAAGCGTGAAAATTTAAGCAGTGACTTAAAAAATTCTGCAAAAGGGCGTTATGTTGCAGATAAAATTCTGGCGAAATTCAATTCGAAAGAGAATATTATGGTATTAACCGATGTTGATATTGTTAGCAAAAACAAAGAAACCAATATTGATGAATACGGGATATTCGGATTGGGTTACCGTCCCGGAAATGTATGTGTTATCTCTACTTACAGATTAAAAGGCTTGCAAAAACCAGGGATGCGCGTAGCACACGAAAAATTCGTAGAACGATTAAAAAAGGTATGCATTCATGAGATTGGGCATAACCTTGGACTCAATCATTGTACAAAAGATGCGCAATGCCTGATGCATGCAGCCGAGGGTACTATAGCGCAGGTCGACCGGGAAAAAATGGATTTCTGTGCATCGTGCAAAAAAATCCTTGCGCAACGAAAATAAACATATGGTGCGATCAGGCTTTTTCCAGAATGGCCGCATACCCCTGCCCTACTCCGATGCACATCGTTACCAGCGCATAGCGCTTGTTGCTCCTTTGCAACTCTAATGCAGCTGATAAAGCTATACGAGCACCGGTAACCCCAAGCGGATGACCCAACGCAATACTCCCACCATTCGGGTTGAGGCGCGCATCATCATCGGCAATTCCCAACGCTCTTGTACATGCCAGAACCTGAGCAGCAAAGGCTTCGTTTAGTTCTATAATGTCGATGTCGTTAAGTGTAAGTCCGGCTTTAGCCAAGGCTCGTTTTGACGCTTCAACGGGACCAATACCCATAATGCGAGGCTCTACACCAATCACAGCCGAACTCACAATGCGGGCCAGCGGCTTCAAACCATATTTTCGAACGGCTTCTTCGGATGCAATTAACGTTGCCGCAGCTCCATCGTTTAGGCCCGATGCATTGCCAGCCGTTACTGTGCCGTTTTTGCGGAATGCCGGCTTAAGTTTCGCCAATCCTTCGAAACTGGTGGCAGGTTTAATGAACTCATCGTGTTCGAATAAAAGTGGATCGCCTTTGCGCTGTGGAATCTCGACAGGGGCAATCTCCAAAGCCAGTCGTCCGTTCTCCCTAGCCTTTGCGGCCTTTTGCTGAGACCGAACTGCAAACGCATCTTGATCATCTCGCGAAATATCATACATATCGACAAGATTTTCAGCAGTTTCACCCATCGCATCGGTGCCAAAAACTTCGTGCATTTTCGGATTCACGAAACGCCAGCCGAAACTCGAATCATATAATTTTGAATCCGTTCCATATGCAGTTGATGGTTTCGAAACTACAAGTGGAGCGCGTGTCATGTGCTCTACCCCGCCGGCAATGAATATATGACCATCGCCTGCTTTAATGGCACGCATGGCTGCAACGATAGCTGCAAGCCCTGAACTGCACAACCTATTGAGTGTTTCGCCTGGAACAGAATGCGGAAGTCCGGCTAATAGCAAGGCCATGCGCGCCACATTGCGGTTATCTTCGCCAGCTTGATTCGCACAACCGAAAATAACATCATCGTAGGCGGCGCCAGGAATTTCAGGATGGCGAACGATGAGCGACTTAATGACATGCGCTGCAAGATCATCGGTACGAACAGGCGAAAGAGAGCCCTGAAAAGACCCTATTGGGGTGCGAATTCCATCTACAATATAGGCTTCCATAAAACTGCGGTTAAAGTCGGTAATTTAGGTTCAGAAATCGGCCAAAAGTAAAGAATTAGAATGTAAGCCCTCGAGAAATATCTCAAAATATAGAGAACATTCTACCCATTCCCATTGTGGATACTTTTTGAAAAAGCCATCGTTCAAAACCTTGCGTAAGGTTTAGTACTTCCTTTTTTTTGCAAAATGGAAAATTCATTTGATTGCGTGATTGTTGGAGGTGGGATTGTTGGTCTGGCGACAGCATTAAATATTCTCGAAGCAAGGTCCGACCTGAAGGTAGCTGTGCTGGAAAAGGAAGATCGGGTTGCAAAGCATCAAACGGGAAACAACTCGGGTGTAATTCACTCGGGAATTTACTATAAACCAGGAAGCCTGAAGGCATTAAACTGCATTCGTGGCTACGATATGTTGATCGATTTTGCTAACCGCCACGATATTCCATACGACCTGTGCGGCAAGGTAATCGTAGCAACCACGCCCGAAGAAATTCCCTTGCTCGATAACGTGTACAAACGGGGCATCGAGAATGGATTAACAAGAATCCGAAAAATCACGGCCGACGAGATACGCAACTACGAACCACATTGCACTGGTTTAGAGGGTATCCATGTTCCATATACCGGAATTATCGATTATGGAAGGGTTGCAGAAGTAATGCAGCAACAGATTGAGCTTAAAGGCGGTCGTGTTATTTTAAATGCAAAGGTAGAAGCAATTAATACCAAAGAAAATATTGCCGAGGTTACGGCATCTGGTAGAACTTTTTCAGCTAAGCTTGTGGTAAACTGTGCCGGCTTGTTTTCAGATCGCATTGCGCAGCTAACCGAGAAAAACCTCGACGTACGCATTGTTCCTTTCAGAGGAGAATATTACGAATTACGAGACGACAGGCGTTTTCTAGTTAAAGGTCTAATTTATCCTGTTCCAGATCCAAACTTCCCTTTCCTCGGCGTGCATTTCACACGTATGATTGGAGGTGGCGTTGAAGCCGGTCCTAATGCTGTTTTTGCGTTCATGCGCGAAGGCTATAAAAAAAGTGATTTTAAATTTGGCGATGTATGGGATGCGCTATCATGGCCTGGATTCAGAAAAGTGGCACTGAAGTACTGGAAAACAGGATTAGGAGAATACTACCGTTCGTTTTCTAAAACTGCCTTCACCAAAGCATTGCAAAAGCTGGTTCCCGATGTACGCGAGAGCGATTTAGTTCCTGCGGGAGCAGGGGTACGTGCACAGGCCTGCGATCGTACGGGTGGATTGCTTGACGATTTCAAGATAACAGAAAATAAATTGGCAATCAATGTATTAAACGCACCATCTCCTGCAGCAACCTCTTCGCTATCAATCGGAAAAACCATTAGTGAATTGGTAATAAAGCGCTTTTGAAGCATAGGATTAAATTTACATGTAACAAGGAGGATAATGTTCGTAAATTGTTCAAATGAAATAGATAGAATTGGTAGATTTGTAGAACTTAATATTTCATGAAATTTTATAAATTATTTCCAAAAGAAACTCGCCTTTGGCAGCTCTTGTTGGTGTCATTGTTTTTAGGTTTTAGTGGTGCATTTGCACAACCAGCAGAGTTTTTAATTTTCAATGGGGAGTTGCGTGGTTCTGATGGGCAATTAAGTCCGGATGCCAAAATTCGCCTGGTTTGTGGAGGAAGAAATGAATACCTCCAGTTTGACCCCGAAACAGGCATATTTCAAATGCGCATTGGAATTAACCGTGAATGCGAAGCTATTTTGGAACAGCCTGGACATAGTCCTACAAAAATCGAAATTAGCACCTATGCGCCGGCTAACTTAATCGGCACCGAAGTCGCTCAATTGAACGAGATGGGAGTTATAAATCTCCATAAAAAAGATGAAAAGGTCTCTTTTGAATTCAAATATAAAATTGCATTTGATCCTGAAATTGAGGCGTTTGACTATCGCGAAAACTTTCAGAAAGCAACAAACAGACAAAAAAAAGAATTTGCCGAGGCTGTAGCTGCAGAGCGGAGAATAGAATTGAGAAAAGACCAGGAGCAAGCTGCAGCAGCTGATTCGGCTCAAAAAGCAGAAGAAGCAGCTAAAGAGGCAGCACGCCAAGCGCAAATCGAAGCAGAGCGCCAAGCAATTGCAAAAGCAAAAGCCGATGCTGAAGCTGCCGAAGCAGCTCGAAAAGCTGCCGAAGTAGCTGCAAAGCGAGAGGCAGATGAGAGAGAAGCCCGTGAGCGCGAAGCAGCTTTAGCAGCGAAAACGGAACAAGATCGCAAAGCATTTGAAGAAAAGCTAGCTAAAGAGAAAGCCGAACGCGATGCAAAGCTGGCTGCAGAACAGGCTAAACGTGATGCCGAGGAAAAAGCACGACAGGAAGCCTTGGCAAAAGCTGAAGCCGATCGTCTGGCAAAGGAAGCAGCTGAAAAAGCTAGGCGTGATGCAGAAGAAAAGGCTCGTTTGGATGCTAAGGCAAAAGCCGAAGCAGACCGTTTAGCCAAGGAAGCCGAAGAAAAAGCACGCAAGGACGCAGAAGCCAAAGCACGGCAGGATGCTCTCGCAAAAGCTGAAGCAGAGCGTTTAGCCAAGGAGGCTGAAGAAAAAGCACGCAAAGAAGCAGAGGCTAAAGCCCGACAAGATGCACTGGCCAAAGCGGAAGCCGATCGTTTAGCAAAAGAAGCGGAAGAAAAAGCACGTAGAGATGCGGAAGCCAAAGCACGCCAGGAAGCGCTTGCAAAAGCAGAAGCAGAGCGTTTAGCAAGGGAGGCCGAAGAGAAAGCGCGCCGCGCGGAAGAGGAACGCTTGCGCAAAGATGCACTAGCTAAGGCCGAAACAGAACGTCTAGCTAAAGAAGCCGACGAAAAAGCCCGTCGGGAAGCAGAAGAACTAGCACGTCAAGAAGCCAAAGCGAAATCGCAAGCCGAAAAAGACTCGCTCGCTAAAGCACGAAAAGAAGCTGATGAACGTGCACGCAAAGAGGCACTTGCCCTTGCAGAGGCCGAACGTGTAGCCAAAGAAGCTGCCGATAAAGCGCGTAAAGAAGAAGATGAAAGACTTCGTCGCGAGGCCTTAGCCAAAGCCGAGGCAGAACGTTTAGCAAAAGAACAGGCCGAGAAAGATAAGAAAGAAGCCGAGGAGAAAGCGCGTATGGAAGCCCTTGCAAAAGCAAAAGCCGAGAAAGATTCGCTCGAAAAAGCTCGGAAAGATGCCGAAGAAAAAGCACGCCAGGATGCATTAGCTAAAGCTGAGGCCGAACGTTTGGCAAAAGAAGCCGAAGAAAAGGCAAAACGCGAAGCTGCAGAAAAAGCGCGTATGGAAGCGCTTGCAAAAGCCGAGGCAGATCGACTAGCAAAAGAGGCTGCCGAAAAGTTACGCAAGGAGGAGGACGAACGTTTGCGCAAAGAAGCTCTTGCAAAGGCAGAAGCTGAACGCCTGGCAAAAGAAGCAGCAGAAAAAGCAAGGAAAGATGCCGAAGAAAAAGCACGTCAGGAAGCACTTGCCAAAGCAGAGGCAGATCGACTAGCCAAAGAAGCTGCCGAAAAAGCCAAACGAGAAGCCGAGGAAAAGGAACGTCAGGAAATTTTGGCTAAAGCCGAAGCCGAACGTTTAGCGAGGGAAGCAGAGGCCAAGGCAAAAAAAGAGGCTGAAGAAAAAGCACGTCAAGAAGCGTTGGCCAAAGCCGAAGCCGAGCGTCTTGCCAAGGAAGCAGCCGAGAAAGCAAAGCGTGATGCCGAAGAAAAAGCTCGCCAGGAAGCCATCGCAAAAGCCGCCGAAGAAAAAGCAAAGGCCGAAGCTGAAGCAAAAGCAAAAGCTGAGGCTGAAGCAAAAGCCAGAGCCGAAGCAGCCGAAATTGAACGCCTAAGAAAACTCGCTGAGGAAGCCGCACTAAAGAAAAAGCTGGAAGAAGAAAAAGCCAAAGCCGATGAATTGTTCCGCCAGAAAATGCAGCAAGATTCAATTGCCCGCGTTGAACAAGAGCGCAAACGTGCCGAAGATGAGGCTCGGGCAAAAGCTGAAAAAGAAGCCGCTCAGAAGCAAAAGGTAGAACGAGAACAGGCCGAAAAGAAAGCTGCAGAACAACGTGCATACGACGAAAAATCGCGCCTTGAAGCAGAAGCAAAAGCAAAAGCAAAAGTTGAAGCGGAAGCGAAAGCAAAAGCAGAAGCAATAGAAAAGGCTCGCCAAGAAGCCGTTGAGAAAGCTGCTGCAGAAAAAGCCCGACAGGAGGCAGAAGCTAAAGCCAAAGCAGAGGCAGCCGAAAAGGCTCGGCAGGAAGCTATTGCAAAAGCCGAAGCCGATCGATTAGCAAAAGATGCTGCAGATAAAGCAAAGCGTGAATCTGAAGAAAAAGCACGGCAAGAAGCTATCGCAGCGGCAGCTGAAGCTAAAGCCAAGGCTGAGGCTGAAGCTAAAGCCAAGGCTGAGGCCACAGAAAAAGCTCGTCAGGAATCAAAATCAGGTGCAACACGCGCGAAAGAGCGTATTGCAGAATTCGACAAACAAGGCGGGAAAGTTGAAAGTGTTGTTTTGCGTGAATCGGCTGCCGATAGCCGCACAGATAAGGCATGGGGAACAATAGATTTCGGTGATGGAAAAGGGGCTCTAAGCATTTCAAAGGATGAATACCTTGAATATGCTAAGCGATTTAAGCCAAAGAATTAATATTGGGCTTAGTTGACCGGATGATTGAATGATAAAATTCGCTGAATCCATTGTCGCAACAGGCATTACACTTTCTGCACTAACATTACCTCACCTGCAGGGTATATTTGTTAAAGTAATTGTTCGCACGACCTTTATTGTACGAACAATTACGTAAGAAAACCCTTAAATTAGAGCGAACCATTTGACAATATTCGAGTTAATCTCCATTGAAATCAAAGCACACGCACCTATGCTTAAACCACTACATTTCTTCATAGCAACACTTGTTTTAATCGCGGCAAAAATTCCCGCTCAGCAGGCCTATTATCCAGATAACTTGCAGCAAGCCGATTTTGTACATGGTTGTGTCATTTTCAAATTAAAGGAAGCATATCTACCCAAACTGGAGAATAGTGAAAATGCCGAAAAATTCCGAAAAGATTTGAACGTATCTGGGATAGAAGGTATTAGCAAGAGTTTCCCGCATGTTCAAAAACCTTCACATAATTATAATTGGGCTGGTCGGAAAAACGCCGATATCAGAGGAATTGGAACCTTGAATTATACGGGCAATTTACCATTGAAACGCGTTCTTTTTGACCTGGTTAAAACCGGCTATTTCGAATGGGTACAACCGCGGATTATTCAACGGCCGATGTTCACACCCAACGATCCACAAATAGCTCAGCAGTATCACCACGCGCTCATTAAAACATTTGAGGCATTTGATATAGAACAAGGCGACACCAACGTGTATATTGGCATTACCGATGCGGGTATACAGTTCGAGCATCAGGATTTGGGCAATGTTCGTTACAACTATGCCGATCCGGTGAATGGTCTCGACGACGACAACAATGGCTATGTAGATGATTTCAGAGGCTGGAATACTGCCAGCAATACAAACAATCCTACCGCTACCTTATCGCCACATGGTATGTTTACTACCGGTATGAGTTCGGCAACCGTAAACAACGGCATTGGAGTGGCTGGTAATGCGTATCGATGTAAATTCGTACCCGTACGTATCGACGATGCAAACGGCTTCACCTACGGATACGAAGGAATCGTTTATCTTGCCGAGCTTGGATGCAAATTTATCAATGCAAGTTGGGGAGGTACTTTTTCAGACCCTTTTGGTGAAGAAATCGTTCGCTACGCGACAGTAAACAAAGAAGCTTTGATTGTTGCAGCAGCGGGCAATTCGGGTCTCAACGAAAAATACTTCCCTGCTTCTTATGAAGGTGTTTTCAGTGTAGCAGCAACCGGTTCGGCCGATATAGCATGGTCTGGCAGCACCTTTGGACCTTCTGTCGACATCTGCGCACCCGGCGAACTGGTGCGTTCATGCTGGCCGTTTAATGGATACGATGTTAGCTCCGGAACATCTTTCTCTGCACCGCTTATTACAGGTGCTGCGGCACTGGTTAAAAGTCATTTCCCTGCCTATTCGGCACTTCAAGTTGCCGAACGCCTTCGCATTACAGCGGACACTTCGATCTATACGCTTCCTGGAAATGCCACTGTAAACCAATTGCTTGGTTCGGGACGACTTAATATGTTACGGGCACTGACCGATCCGCAACGACCATCCATACATTATGTAAACACCGAATTTACTAACAATGCAGGCGATTCATTCCTGGCTTCGGGCGATACCATTTCGCTGATTGGCTCCTTTTTAAATTACCTGGCTCCTGCACAGAATTTATCCGTTTCAATAAGTTCAGAAAATGCCTTTATCGAGCTGCTTGAGAATGCATATCAAGCCGGTTCCATTGCATCGCTTGACTCTCATTCGCAACAAACGCCATTCACCTTTCGGATTCTACCCAATGCACCATACAATCTCGATGTAGTATTTAAATTGCGTTACACCGATGTGGTTAGCGGATATTTTGCCAATGAATATATCGAATTGAGAGTAAACAAAGACTACATGGATTTAACCCTTAATAATCTCAAAACCACCATTACATCGCGTGGCAGTATTGGCTACAACGCAGATTATGCTACTGATGGTATTGGAATAGCCTACCAAAATGGAACTTCACAAATTTACAGCGCAGGATTTATCCTTGGGAGTTCGGGAGAGGTTGCAGACAATGTTTATGCATCTACCCTACCCGGTTACGACAATGATTTTACACGTGCTGTGGCTGTGAATAAGTCTAACGATGCATCAGGTGAACAACACATCCGTTCTGCCTTTTCTACCGATTCTGCAGGCTTTCAGCAAATTCTTATTCATCAAAAAGCAAGTGCTAAACCAAATGAGAATTACGTAAAACTGACATATACCATTGTTAATCAAGGAAATTCGGCTACTACCAGCATGTCGGGCGGAATTTTTGCAGATTGGGATATAACAAACAATGGCCAAAATCGCTGTACTTACGACGCAGCGAATAAAATGATTTATGCCTTCGATGAAAGCAACCCAAACGTTTATTTCGGAATTAAACTACTGAATAACCAACCAGCTAATCCCTATTGCTTTAACAACAATGGCTCGGGGGGAAGCATAAACTTATATGACGGATTTACTGATGCAGAAAAATTTGCCGCGCTTTCGGGCGCTTTAACCCGCAATGCATCCACAACAGGCGAGATTTCAGCACTGCTCGGCGCAACCGTTGGCGTAATCCAACCCGGCGATTCGGCTCAAATTAGCTTTGCGATTTTAGGTGCAAACAGTTTAATTGCGCTACAAGAAAGCGCGTGGGATGCGCAGTTGAGTTTCAATATGAATAACTTACAGTTGGATCTCACAAGCATTGATGAAACCTGCAACGGTGAACTAGGTTCAATTGTGGTAAGTGCTGCCATCCCTGGTTTTGCGCAGATTCAATTACTCGACACTAATGAAACTGCCCTTTCACCGCCAGTATTGTTGTCGGGAGTATATAATTCAGAATCATTGCCCCCCGGAAATTACTTGTTGGAAGTTAGTTTCGATGATGGCACCTATACACAAGTGCCGTTCGAAATTGAAAATGCAGATCCCGTTTCTATTCTTAGCCTTGAACTTAGTGCTGAAATAGTAGTTTTACCCGATGCTACGGTCGATTTTTTTGCCAATGTTAATGGCACTGGCGTCGTAACCTGGAATTTTGGAGACGGAACCGAAGCACAAGGCAATCCTGTCTCTCACACGTTCACGGCCGAAGGCTTGTATGAGATTTCCTGTACGCTGTCTAATTCTACATGTTCGGCTTCATACGGTGGATTTGTAGAGGTTGGGAACGCTGTTGGCAATGATCATAATTCAATTATTGCGCTTCAATTGTACCCCAATCCGGCAACTAATTTTATTGCCTTGCCTTCGCTCTCCTCAACCATTTTAAATGGCAAAATATACAACATGGCAGGTGAATTGGTTTTTGCATTTTCTGAGCTAGGTGCTATCAATATTGAAAACTTGGCCAATGGCGTTTATTTTCTAAATATTGATTTTAACAATTCAACACAATTCTACAAATTCGTAATTGCAAAATAAAACAGGTGGATATTAATGGCTAATCCTACCTCAAATGTCAGAATGTAATTGTTTTACAGAAATAATCCCCTTTACATCGTCAATCGTATTGTGTTAAACCTGCAAGCCAAGCATGAAGCGAGCATTCAATCGATGATCAATCAAATAAGACCATGAATTTCTGGGTAAAACACAAACAAATAATTATCACAGGAATTTTATTTACGGTTTTATACGCGTCTATATCTATCGTAAACCATTACAATTTCAGGACGTACGCTCTCGATTTGGGATTATATACGCATGCAGCTTATAAATATGCACATTTACAAGTTGCCAATAGTACGATGATAAAAGCCTACTATGAGCATATTCTTGGAGGACATTTTGATTTATACCTGTTATTATTTTCACCACTTATTTATTTGTTTGGCACTTATAGCCTACTTATAGTACAAATTATTGCGATTATCTTGGGTGGAATAGGTGTCTACAACTATTTTCAACTTTTAGATGGTTCTAATAAAAATACTCCTATAAAGGCTGCTATTTTCTTTTATTCATTTTTCGGAATTTTTGGTGCCCTTTCGTTCGATTATCATAGCGTTGTTGTAGCAAGTTGCGTCATCCCATGGTTTATTATATCAATTCATCAAGGTAATAAGAAATTATCTGTGCTATTGTTGTTGTTTATTGTTTTTGCCCAAGAAAATGTATCCCTTTGGCTAACATTTGTTTCCATGGCACTGGCAGTAGAATATCGGCATGATAAAAATCGCATGCAATTTCTCCTGTCTTTATCAGTAATCTCCTTCCTATATTTTATTTCCGTTATCTTATGGATTATTCCATCGTTTTCTGCTCATAGTGAATATAGCGGCTTTAATTATTCCATCCTCGGCAGTACTATATTTGAAGCAATTCAAACACTTGTAACACAACCATTGAATTGCATAGAAATTCTATTTATCAATCATAACAACAGTCCTTATGGCGACTTTGTAAAAACAGAACTCCATATTTTGCTTTTAGGCTCCGGATTGGCATTGTTGTATAAAAAGCCACATTTTCTGCTGATGTTAATGCCCATTTATTTCCAAAAACTTTTTCACGACAACTATGCAATGTGGGGAATTGGCATGCATTATTCCATTGAATTTGCGCCAATTTTAGCCATCGGAATTTTTAAAGCTATTGCTGAATTTGAATCGTCAAAGGTTAGAACTATATTAAGTTATACAGTATTAATTTGCACTATTGGTTCAACTTTCAGAACTATGGATTCTACACTATTCTTCACCGAAAAGTCGAGACTCAGATTTTACCAAGCAAATCACTATCGGCGTGATTATGATGTTCAACATGTCCATAAACAATTATCAAATATCCCTGCCAATGCTATTGTGAGTGCGCAGTCGCCCTTTGTTCCACATCTGGCATTACGACAGTCAATCTATCAGTTCCCACTCATTAAAAATGCTGAATATATTGTTTATTCAAGAAAAGAAAAAAGTTATCCGCTAAGCAAAATAGACTTCGAAAATATCGTTGAGGAACTGGAACAATCGGGCGAATGGGAGACGCTATATTCAGAAGACGTTACGATTTTAAAAAAATCATCGCATAAGCCCAAATTATTCTAGGATATATTCAGGTGATTAAGAATTATGATACGGATGATTATTGAGTATCGTGTATGCCCTATAAAGTTGCTCCATAAAAATTAACCTTATAAGCTGGTGCGAAAAGGTCATATCAGAAAGAGATAATTTCATCTGCGCACGACTATAAACAGATTCCGAAAAGCCAAATGCACCTCCAACAACAAATACAAGCTGTTTAGTAGATTGGTTTTGAAGTTGCTCAATATGGCGGGCAAATGCCACTGACGTAAATCGCTTTCCTTTCTCATCGAGTAATACTACAAAATCATCATTTTTAAATTTATTGAGCAATAACTCACCTTCTTTTTGCTTAATTTGAATGGAAGAAAAAGAAGATGTGTCCTTCAGTGCAGGAATTGTGTCGCACGTAAACGAAACATACGATGCAAGACGTTTTTCATAACGTGCAATTCCACTAAGTAAATCCTCATCGTTCGTTTTCCCTATTTGAAGCAGTTTTATCTTCATCGCAATTCCATCTTAAAAATCGACGCGCACCTGCCTATATCCAGCAAAAACGCCCAATCCATTTTCTACATTCGAGAATACAAGGGTGGGCTCAACAAACGGATTACTAGGGTTGTAATTCGCCAGCGCTTTGTGGAATCGATAATATTCTTCAGATGCATGGATAACATACGCAAACGAACTGTACTGGGCCGAATCTACACCATACCAGGTGATGTTTTGCTCTGTAAATATTTTACCCGATACCACATTATTATCGTCGGCATACACCTCTCCCCGAACATCGTTGTAAAGAAATTCATCGGGAATTTCCGAATTAATAGCGGTTGAATAAAATACTAAGCGGTAATATTCTTTTTCGCTGCTCAACTCGTTCAATACCACACGAAAAGTATAGTCAATCATGTTGTTCCCATATTGATCTACCGAAGCACTTTCGGAAACCGAGGCAGATGAAATAGAAGGATTTAATACGGGTATTTTCGTTTTAGCGCTCACTTTTTCTCCACTTGGAGCCGCAACATTCAAGGTATATTCTACCCCGGGCGCAAGCGGAAACTCACTTACCGGCAAGGCGTACCAAAAATATTCCGAATCAAATGTCAAGGTGTCGGTAATTCCGCCTCCCGAAATGGTAACCAGCAAATCCGAAGGCGGCTCGATGCCATTATTAGAGGAACTAAATACCGGATTCGACCACGTAATATCTGCACGAATCAAATCGATCGAATCGGAAATAAAACACGACACCGAAAGCTTGGGGGCTGTTTCGGGTAATTTGATGTTGGCTTCCTTCTCGCATGCAGTAAAGGCGAGAATCATGAAACATAGTATGAAGTAATTTTTCATCGTTTAAAATTTATACGTCCATGAAACAGATGGAAGAATTGGAAACAAAGAAATCTGACTCAAATAACGCGATCCATCAGTTCTGTAATCAACCGAATAGAAAAATGGATTTTGTCTATTGTAAGCATTGTAAACACCGAGCTCAAACGTGCGTTCGCTGCGTTTTAGCTTTTTGCTCCACTGGGCAGCTACATCGAGTCGGTGGTAGGGCGCCATGCGGAAACTGTTTTTGGGTCCAAAATCTTCGACGAATGCGCCATATGAAATATAAACTGTTTGATCGGGATTGTGCTGGGTTACATAGTAATCGGCGAGTGGTAGTGTTATCGCCTGACCGGTTCCGAAAACCCAGGTTGCCGATAAATTAAAACCGGGCCTAACCTCATACATGGCTACAATGGAGAGGTCGTGTCGGCGATCGTAGCGTGCAAAATAGGGCTGCCCGTTATTCAATTCATCAAACTGAAGGATGGTCCACGAAAGTGTATATCCAATCCAACCTGTGAGTTTGCCGCTTTTACGCTGCAGCATCCATTCGGCCCCATAGCTTGTACCCTGCCCCGATGTTACGTTGTCTTGCCAACTCACTTTGCTGTTATCTCCAATTGCCCCTGCAGAGAGAAAACTCGCCCCTTCTTTGTATCCAATTACGCGGTTCATTTGTTTGTAATACACCTCAAATGTAGCCGTGAGGCTGGGCTTTTCGATATCGCGAGCCAGGCCCAATGCCACCTGATGCGCCCGCTGCGGAGCTACCCGTTCTGTTGCCGGCACCCATAAATCGGTTGGCAATCCAACGCCTGTGCTGCTTAATAGATGCAAATACTGATTCATCAAGGCATAGCTGGCTTTTAAACTAAAGTTGTCGCGCAACAGGTATCGCCCCGAAATGCGCGGCTCGAGCCCAACATAGTTTTTCTTACCGGCTAAAAAATGGCTCAAACGCAGACCGGCATTTACTTTTAGCTTCGAGGTCATCGTCCAGTCGTCTTCGGCATAAATACCGCTTTCGAGACAATCGTAGCGCTCCGATTCTTCGATGCTCGAAAAGTCTTCACCAGCTTTAATTACAATCGCATTGGGCGTAAACCGATGGTAGGTGGTAGAAATACCCGTTCGGATGTAATGATTGGGATTGGCAAAATAATCCACATCGTGTTTAATGGTCCAATCTCTAATCCCACTCTCGAAATTCAATTCAAAATCATCGCCGTCTTTTGGCGCTTCGATACTGTTTATTCCAAGGTTGTAGCGCGAAAAAATGAGCGAAGTATTGCTGAAGGCCTTATTGTTTATAATATGATTGAATCGTGCAGTACCGGTTGCGTTCTGCCACAAAAAACTCCCTTTCGATACCGATCCGTCTTCGGCATTGGAGCGGAAATAAAATTTGTCTTTTCCGAAATATCCGCTGATGTAAAGTCGGTCGTTTTCGTTTAACACAAAATGCGCTTTCGCGTTGAAATCGTAAAAGAAATAGCCCCCTTTTTGGTCGGCTGGTAAAAACGGGTAAATCAAGGCGTCAATGTATGTTCTTCGTCCACTCACAATGAACGATGATTTATCTTTTTTAATCGGCCCTTCGAGGCTCAATCGCGACGAAATCAATCCAATGCCGGCCTCTCCCTGTATCTTTTCCTTATTGCCATCTTTCATTTGCATTTCGAGCACCGACGAAAGCCTTCCGCCAAATCGCGCCGGAAAACCGCCTTTAATCAACTCGACACTTTTGAGGGCATCGCCGTTGAATATCGAAAAGAAGCCAAATAAATGGCTGGCATTATACACTACTGCATCGTCGAGAATAATGAGGTTTTGATCGGGCCCGCCACCGCGTACATAAAAGCCCGAACTGCCCTCGCTGCCTTTCTGTACGCCGGGTAAAAGCTGGATCACTTTCAATACATCCTTTTCGCCAAATAGGGCAGGGATTTTTTTAATCTGCTCAATCGGTATTTCGATGCTGCTCATTTGCGTTACCGCTGCAACACGCTGTTCGGCACGGTCGGCTGTGATTTCAACTTCCTTCAATTCCAGATCCTGTTTAACGAGCCGAATATCTCTTCGCGTTGCTTTAGAATTTATCATGATTTGGACAGGTTCATAGCCAATCATCCGAAAAATAAGGCTGGCAGAATCAGAAGGAATGGAGATGGAATAAAACCCATAATTGTTCGAAGTGGTTCCGTTTTGGGTTTTAGGACAATAAATAGACACGCCCGGAAGGGTTTCGCCCGAGCCCTGTTCGGTAATGACGCCGTTAATCGTTAATTGTTGCCCGGTTAATTTTGAGCTTATCGATAAAACAGAAATAACGAAGAAAAACGCAAGTATTTTGGGCATAGAAACTAAAACAAATCAAACGTGCCGAAGGTAATTATATTTTAAGCCGTTGAGGTATGATGTTATAGCAACAGGAAAATTAGCTGCATTTTAGCATTCAATTATTCGCATTATACCCGGCGCAATTTCATGTCTGAATTCAAAATCTCGGTTATTCTGCCTTTTCGTAATGCCGATCAGGTTTTGCAGCGGGCTGTCGATTCGGTATTGGCTCAGGATGTTGCCTGCGAATTGGTGTTGGTCGAAAATCAACATCAAGGAAGTGCAGTGGCATCGCGCATTGCCCGTGAGCATGCGCAAGTAAAATTGATAAACGAACCACGCATTGGTATTGTACAAGCACTAAACACCGGGCTAAAACATTGCTCGGGCGAGTACATCGCACGCATGGATGCCGACGATGAAATGCTGCCGGGCAGGTTGCGCTTACAGGCCGAATATCTCGATGCCAATCCGCAAATTGTGTTGGTTTCAGGTAAGGTTGTTTATCGCGGCGATTGGATGACGGCATGCGGGTATTCGAGTTATGTTGATCAGATAAACAGCATCCAATCAATTGAAGATATTCGCAAGTATCGGTTCATTGAATCGCCCGTTGCGCATCCTTCGGTGATGTTTCGCAAAGCTGCCATTGATCGGGATCCGCTTTATCGGGAAGGCGATTTTCCTGAAGATTATGAGTTATGGTTGCACTGGCTCGAGCAGTATCCCGATGGATTTGCCAAAATTCCCGACGCGGTCTTAATTTGGCACGATTCCGAGCAACGATTAAGTCGCAATCATGTGGCATACCGAGAAGACGCCTTTATGCATACCCGCCTTGAATATTTGGTACGTTACTTAAACAAACATCATAGCCATAAAGCGATTCTCATTGCCGGCGTAGGAAAGAAGGCCAAAAAGAAAATCAGAATAATGCAGGCGGCGGGGCTCACGATTCATGCAATTACAGACTTACGGCAACGCAAATTAGACGATCTGCCATTTTTTGCTTGGGATAATTTACCCGAACCCGGTGCGTATTTTTTGGTGTCGCTTGTTTCGAATCGCGGATCATGGCGTGAGATCGAAGCGCATCTGCGCAAACGGAATTACCGCAACGAAATCGATTTTATTCTCAGCGCCTGATAATTCACAAACAACCTTTCAGGCCATACCCATACCAACGATGCAATCGAATTCTTCGACTTTTAGTGACATTACACTTAAGCGCCCCTGACGTATTAAACCAATTTGAGCTAATTCGGGTTTGCCTTTCATGGCCGACAAGGTAACACTTCGTTTAAATGCCTCATGCGGAACAAGATCAACAACCACCCAACGCTGGTCTTCAGTAGTGGGATCGGGATAATGCTCGCGCACTACTTTGGCAATGCCTACCACTTCCATTCCTTCGTTGCTGTGATAAAACAACACTAAATCACCTTTTTTCATAGCCATCAGATTATTCCGCGCCTGATAATTGCGTACGCCATCCCAAAATGTTTGCCCATCCTGCACGAAACGTTGCCAAGAATATTTTATTGGTTCTGATTTTACGAGCCAGTAATTCATTATCAATGTACAATTTTAAAGACGAGTTCTTTCATCAATTCGCCCTGATCTGTTTGCGGTGTTCCCCAGCCTTTGCTTCGCATGTCGTAGTCGCGCAGGTGGTGAATAATTTTGATGACTTTTGCCGGCGTAAAGTTGCGTGCTGCCGTTTCGTAATCGCGTAAAAAATAGGGATTAACGCCCATTGCCGAAGCAATATCTCCGGATGATGCATTCCCTTTTAACCAATGGTATTGCAATACTTTGGCAAAGTAACCCAGCAATCCCGACATAACCATCTGTATTGGCAGTGCCTTTTCCTGTTGCCCCATAAAATAAGCTATACGATTAGCCTTGAGCACATTCCGAGTCGAAAGTGCCTTCTGCAATTCGAACAGGCTATATTCCTTGCTCACACCAACGAGCAATTCAACATCCTTTTCGGTAAATTCATAACCAGGCGCATGATTTATCATGAGTTTCTGTGCCTCTCCAGCTACTTTCTCGAGTTCGTTGCCCAAGGATTCTGCAAGGAGAATCGCTGCACGTGCCTGTATGCGAAATCCTTTTTTCTGAAAATACTGTGCGGCCCATTCAGGAATTTTATCTTCACGCAATTTGTTCGATTCGACCAAGACATGATCTTTGGCTGCATCATAAAAACTACGTTTTTTCTTCTTCCCGGCAGATTTTCCTTCTGTCTGTTTTGAATCTTCATCGGCATCATCGCCTCCCGAAACAGCCCGCTTGGCAATTTTTGTTCCTCTGAAAAACAGCACCAGAATAGTAGTTTTATTTGGGTTTTCGAGGTATGGTACGAGGCGCTGAAACACATCGGGCCCCGGACGTTTCATGGCCTGCGCTTCCTTTACAATAGTTACCTGAACATCAGACAGCATAGGAAAGCGACGTGCAGCCACAATTACATCCTCCGGACTTACATCGGCACCATACAAGGTGGTAAAGTTAAATTCCTTTTCATCGACCGAGAGTACATTCTCTTCGATGTACTGCACGAGTTGATCGTTGTAATATGGTTCGTCGCCGTGAAAAATATACACGGGTTGGTATTTTTTAGCCTTAAGGTCTTTGAATACAGCTTCAGGAGTCACGCCGCAAATTATCGAATTTTAAGTTTGTAATCCTAGGCGTTGTCTGAATGTTCATATTATTTAATAGACCTGAAAAAGAACAAGTATTTTATGCGGTTGTATCCAATGGCTTCCGATTAATCTTTGCGCCAAAGAACAAGGCAAATAATTGAACCGTTTTCAAACGTATAATAGGTATCCAATGCCGGCCATGTCATTGCAGCATGCTGTTTTTCGTTCTGCACCGAAATGCGGCAATGCTCCATTTCGAAGTGAATATTTACGTCTTTAAATCCCAGATAATGTGATGTTAACGGAAATTGAAATTTGTAAAACGCTTCCTTCATAGCAAAGAGCAAAGCGGCGTGATTTTGCTTTAATTCGGGCCGCTTGTTTTCGAGTTCGGCTAATTCTGAATCGGTGCAGATTGCGTTCCACAAAGAAGGCGAAAAACGCGACACATCCTCGATATCGAGCCCCACCGAATGATAGCAATCTGAACGTGCTGCCACTGCACCACAGAGATTCCGGCTATGACTAATCGAGCCCACAAGCCCATCGGGCCAAACGGGCAATCTACCAGACATTAAAATTGCCTGCTGCTTTACACCTAACTTATGCATGGCATTATGCGCACAATATCTGCCGGTAGAAAAATCAAGCTTACGTTGTATACCCCAAGAATCTCCATAACTATTCTCATCATCCAGCAATGGGTACATACTCTTTTCGACAGTAAAAAACGAAGCAAGGTTAGGATATTCAATCATACAGTTCGAAGAAGAATACGCAAATGTAATGGCTTATTTATTTCCTAAAATACAGGAAATATACTTGCATGTTTCGTTCGTTATTCGCAAACAAATTTCAGCTAATCTTGCTACATTGAAATCAGAATGCAAAAAATTCGTGCCTATATTTGAAATTATGAGCGCACAGTTGCTTTTTATTCAACCTAGCTGGCTTGATGCAGTAGATATTCTTATTGTAGCGGTGCTTATTTATCAATTATATCAACTGGTTAGAGGTACGGCCGCAATCAATATATTTCTCGGTGTGTTGCTTTTCTACTTATTGTGGCTCTTTGTAAAAGCGCTCAATATGCAACTGCTTGCGACCATACTGGGTCAGTTCATAGGCGTTGGGGCTCTGGCATTAATTGTAGTTTTTCAGCAGGAAATAAGGCGATTTCTTTTGGTGATTGGTTCACGGGGTTTGTTGAACAAAGAAAACTTCAGAAGTTTATCTTCGGCGCGATATGGGTCATTGCATGCCGAAGTTATAGTTAGCGCCTGCCAGCGTATGGCATTGCAAAAATGTGGGGCATTGATTGTTTTAGGCCGGAAATCGGATTTGAAGTATTATATCAATACGGGAGAGCGGGTTGATTCGGAATTAACTTCGAGTATGCTCGAATCGATTTTTTTCAAAAACAATCCGCTGCACGACGGGGCGGTTATTATTCTCGATAACCGAATCAAAGCCGCCAAATGCGTTTTACCTTTAACCGAAAACACGGTTTTCCCTTTTCAACTTGGCTTACGACACCGGGCAGCGGTGGGTATAAGTGAGCAATCGGATGCAGTTGCCCTTGTTATCTCAGAACAAACGGGCGAAATTTCGCTGGCACGTAATGGAGCACTTCGAACAAATGTGAGTCCTAAAACCTTAAAGGATATTTTAACGGAGGAGTTCTCGGACTAGAGCCTAAACCTGAATTACCGCC
The DNA here is from genome assembly GCA_964627105.1 of uncultured Chitinophaga sp. GTDB lineage: Bacteria > Bacteroidota > Bacteroidia > M30B66 > M30B66 > CAMCXT01. The sequence goes on along the minus strand of CAZVHF010000008.1, from coordinate 131 downwards.
ATTTGTCTTGATTAATGAAAATGAAAAACCCACGAAGAAATTTCGTGGGCTTTTGCGGTCCGGACGGGACTCGAACCCGCGACCTCCGCCGTGACAGGGCGGCATTCTAACCAGCTGAACTACCGAACCAA
>CAZVHF010000007.1:9124-29801 GCA_964627105.1 uncultured Chitinophaga sp. | reverse complement strand
AGCCCCGACTGATTCCAGGCCTCGTCACACGCAGCAAGCGCATACCATGCCAGGCGATCCATCTTTCGGGCATCTTTTGCTGTGAGGAATTTTGCCGGGTCGAAACCTTCAATTTGACCGGCGTACTGTGTAGCAAATGCCGATGCATCAAACCGTGTTATCTTCGAAATGCCCGATTTGCCGATGAGCAAACTATTCCACGTTTCCTCGGCCGATTGTCCGATGGGATTTACCGTTCCAATGCCGGTTACAACAATGCTGTTTGGATTCACGCGGCGAAGGTAATTTACTTCGGCGATAGCACAAAAAGACTTACGGACAATGCCCGTGCGGTAAAAATATTGCTTTAATTTTCAAAGAATTAGGATAAATACTTCATGTTGACATGAACCGATTGGCAACACTACCATAAGCGGCCCCGAACTTTAAAAACAATCCCATGAAAACGCATTGTTTATTTGCAAGCCTGTTGGCATCTCTCTCAGGCTTTGCTCAATCTGCAGGCAATTCGGTTCAAGCTGGATCTACCGGAAATTCGTCGTACAACCTTGGCAATGCACAATACAACGATTCGTATGGAAACGGATTTGTGCCTTACACACAGCCACGCGGCGTAAATCTAACTCCCAATTCTACAAGCGCAACCAGTACGCCCATTAAGGCCGATGTTATGATTAATATGCGAGCCAACAGTTACGTTGCCATTTTAAGTGTTACACAGGTAGGCGAATCGATCGAAGAAACCGATTCGTTAATGGACATTCGCCTGAATCAGGTGTTTGATGAATTGAAAAAGGTTGGAATATCCTTGGCATCGACGCATGTCGATTTTATTTCGATGGTGCCTAAATACACCTTCGAAACTACTGAAAAGCGCTATTCAAAAACCTTCAACGAAGTGCCGGCCGGGTTTGAAATGAAAAAAAACATCCACGTAAAATTCGATGAGCACGATCGCTTAAACGATTTAATTAGTGCAGCTGCCAAAGCCGAAATTTACGACCTCGTTAAAATCGATTACAATGTTGCCGACATGGACCTGGTTTATGAGCAATTGCGCAAAAGAGCAGAAGAGATTATTGCACAAAAAACAGAATCCTACAAACGCATGGGTTTCACGCTCGAGGCTCAACATTATGCCAGCACGCAGGGCTCGGTTTATCCCTTGGAGCGTTACGTGAAATACACGGCTGCGCATACTACATCACCCAAAATTAAAGCCGATAAACCGGGTAAAGAGAAAACCGTCGATGTAAACTACTCCGAAAAGCAATCAACCATTTATTACGAGAAAGTGCCATACAGTCAGTTTGATGTAGTGTTGAATCCAGACATAGCCGAGCCGGGCGTACAGTTTTACCTGAACCTCACTGTCAACTATAAAATTGTACTCGAAGAGGTGGCTAAACGCGAGAAAGAAGACCGCGATCTGGATCTGCAACTTCGCCGTGCAGAAATTCAGCAGAAGATTAAAAACGCAGGAGGTTCGGTAAATAACAACACAACGGTTACCGTGCGCACCCGATAAATTTATAAAATGCCGTAAAAAATCGGATGGTGGGAAAAATTCTTTATATTCGCAGCCCGAAAAATTAACAGAATTTCACATTCAAATGGCAGTTTTAGAAAGAATTCGCTCACGTGCAGGAACCATCGTTGTAGTCGTAATTGGTCTGGCACTTTTATCTTTTGTATTGCAGGATTTGCTTACATCCGGCAGAGGAATATTCAGTAGTAATGATGTTGGTGAAATCAACGGCAACACCATTTCGGGTGAAGAATTTGCAAATAAACTTGAAGCCGCAGAAGCGAAATACAAGCGCAACCAAAACCAAAGTTCGGTAGACGATAATGTGCGTCAGCAATTATTGAACGAAATCTGGAACGAGTACCTCGATAACTACCTTTTCAATCCCGAATTGGATAACGCAGGTGTTAATGTGCATGAGGATGAATTGTTCGATATGGTGCAAGGTGATAATGTTGATCCGCAAGTTCAGCAAATTCCTTTATTCCAAGATTCGATTACCAAGCAATTCGATCGCAATAAGGTTATCAAGTTCTTAAAGACTCAATTGACAGAAGAAAACGATCCGGATGGAAAATACCGCGAATCGTGGGGCGATTTCGAAAAGTCGTTGATGAAAGCCCGTCGTAAATCGAAATACAACAACCTAATCAAAAAAGGAATTTACGTAACTACGGCGGTTGCCAAACGCGACTTCGCTGAAAAAAACAAAAACGTAGCTTATCGTCTTGTAGCAAAGCGTTACGAAACAATTGCCGATTCGACCATTAAACTCACAGACGAAGATTACCAGAAATACTACGAAGAACACAAGCATGAGTACGAACAGCAGGACGAAACGCGCAAAATGGAGTATGTGGTATTTCAGGTGAATCCAAGTCCCGAAGATCGTGATGAGTTGATGAAGACGATGACGAATCTAAAAGATCAGTTTCAGTCCGCTTCTAACGATACATTGTTTGTGAATACCAATTCAGCAAGCCCATTCCGCGAAGAAAGTGTTAAGCGTGGAACGCTAGGCGTTCAGATTGATTCTATGGTATTTGCTGGAACTCCTGGAAATGTATACGGTCCCATTTCAGATGGAAGTGAGGTCAAATTAGTGAAACTACTAGGTTTCAAATCGTCATCAGATTCTGTAAAAGCACGTCACATCTTAATCTCTACACAAAATGGTATTGCCGAAGACAAAGCCATGGCTAAGGCCGATTCATTGAAGAAAGTCATTCAAGGTGGTGGCGATTTCGCTGCATTGGCTACTCTACTCTCAGACGACCCGGGATCCAAAACCAAAGGGGGAGACTTAGGCTATTTTAGCGAAGGCATGATGGTACCCGAATTTAATGATGCCTGCTTCAATGGTAAAGTTGGTGATTTAGTTGTAGTCAAAACCCAGTTTGGTGCTCACCTTATTAATATTCAGGAGAAGACAAAGCCAAGCAACAAAGCGCGCATCGTATCAGTATCTAAAGCGATTGAGGCTTCTACAAAAACAAATGAAGCTGTTTTCGCACAGGCAAATGATTTTGCGGTAACATCTGAAACCAATGAAGCATTTCAAAAAAATGCGAAAGAAAAGAACCTGTTTGTAGTTAAGGCTCCAACCATTCGACCCACCGATCGTAACGTAAACGACCTCAATAATTCGCGCGAATTGGTTAATTGGGCCTTTAATGAAGCAACAAATATGAATGATGTTTCAAAGGTTATGGAATTTGATGGAAAATATGTTGTAGCTGCATTAACCGGCAAGCGCGACAAAGGTATCCCAGCACTTGACCAGATTAAAGAAGATATGGAAGCCATGGTGAAGCGCGAGAAAAAGGCCGACCAGTTTGCAAAAGAAATGCAACCCTCCGGAGCTACTTCTATTGATGCACTTGCCACGCGTTTGAAACTTACCCCCGATGCCCAGGCTACAGTAACTTTCGGGTCGTATTCAGTTCCTAACTATGGTTTTGAACCTAAACTAATTGGTACAATTACGGCCTCAAAAGCAGCAAAGCTATCAGAGCCAGTTCGTGGAAATTCGGGAGTTTACGTGTATGTTGTAGAAACAATCACAGAAGCTCCGGCACCACCAGCTGACTTAAAAGAATATAAAAAGTCACTTGCTTCTAATTTACAAGGACGTGTAGACAATGGCGTTTATTCAAGCATGCTGAAAAAAGGCAAAGTTGACGATAAGCGCTATCGCTTTTTTTAGTTAAAATATACGGTTAGAAAAGGCTGAGAGTAAAAACTTTCAGCCTTTTCTTTTTTTATAACCTTGTTAAAAAGCAAGATGTCAAACTAAAATTTACTCGGTAATAAATGCTAACTTTACACAATAACAATTGGTAATTGAGACCGAATGAAAATAACGATACTGAGTTTTTGTGTCATCATTATTCAACATTTCGCAATAGCCCAACAATTTGAATGGGGCAAAACGTTGGGAGGTAGTCAGAATGATGTTGCACAACGCATTTGTGTTAATCAGAATGGAGATGTAATTACAGCAGGAAATTTCAGCGGACCAATCGAGATAGGCGGAAATACCCTGAATGGTTATGGGTTTCAGGATGTTTTCGTTACCTGTTACAATTCTCTTGGCAACCTTGTATGGATTTCGGCAGTTGGTGGAAGTGGAACAGATCAGCTATCGGCAATTTGCGCCGACGATTCGGGCGATATTTGGATTTCGGGGCGTTTTACAGGACGAATGGATGTTGACCCGGGAGCAGATTCAACCATTATTATATCGCAACCAGCCAACAGCCTCGAAGGTTTTTTGATAAAGTTAAACGGAACGGATGGTAGTCTCGCCGATTACAGAAGTCTTTCCTCAAGCGGAATAATCGATATACGCAGCATGCGCTATGACATCGAAACCGACGAAATATTTATTGGAGGGCAATATTCGGGCAGCGTTGATTTTGATTTTGGTAGCGGAGTACAACCCCGTACATCCAATGCCAATTCAGGTGATGCCTTTATTGGAAAGTACTCTAGCGAATTTACCTTCAACTGGATTAATGCTTTCGGATCTTCAAATGCCACAATCGATTTTGTATCAGCTTTGGATTTCGATAGTCAGGGAGCTGTCTATTGTACTGGAATGATTGGTGGCACAGCCGATATCGATCCGGGAAGCGGTACTACAAACCTGACGTGTTTCATTGATGCCTTTCTGATTAAATACAACAGGAACAATGGTCAACTGATTTGGGGCTTTAACCTTGGCGGTAGTTCGCTCGAGAGCGGAAATGCTATAACCATAAGTGAGCAGGACGAAATTGTTATTAGTGGCTCAATGAATAGCCCCAGTTTTGATGCCGATCCCGGTTTTGGTATTGTAACAATCAATTCGGGTGGACTTACCGCAGTACCATTTATTGCTCGGTATGAAGCCAACGGACAAATCAATTCAGCGTTTACCATGCAGGGAGCATCGGGACTCACTGCAAGTATCAATGCCCTGCAATTTACGCTCGATAGCTATTTGGTCGCCGGTGGGCATTTTACCGGAATCGCAAACTTCACAAATCCTTCTGGTTCACTTATCAGCTTTGATTCCGGCGATTCGAGCGATGCATTTGTTGCTGTATTCACAGTAGATAATCGCCTCCGCGACATCATCAATATAACTGGTTCGGGAAATCAACAAATTTTCGACATTCTCTTGGAAGGACCATTAACATATGTTTGCGGCCAGCTCGATAAGCCAACACAAACTTCTGCAGGAGAAACAAATCTGGTTGTTCCAAGCAATTCAACGCCCGAAGCATTCCTTTTCCGTTACAACGAAAATCCAACGCTTACAAATTATTCATCATCCCAGCAAAATAACATACTTGTTTATCCCAATCCCGCATTAGATAATATCACGTTGCTTTTGAATAATTTCGCTGAGGGCGAAATCTATGATGGACAAGGTCAGCTAATTAAAAAATTCAATGCTAAAACAGTTCCGGTTGCCGATTTGATTTCAGGTGTTTACTACATCCGCATCAAACAATCGGAAGGCTTTCGCAATGGAATTTTTCTGAAACAATAATTCTGTTCAGAACAATCGAAGTATTCAGCTAAATTTACCTTAGCTACTTTTATTCAATACATATGAGAATTTCAATTTTAAAGGCACGCCTTTCGGCTATATGTTTCACTTTCGCTATAACCGTTTGGGCACAAGCACCGAATCAGATGAGTTATCAGGCCACGATTCGGAATAACTCAGGCGAATTATTGGCCAATCAAGTCATCGGATTGCGTCTCAGTATTCTTCAATCATCGGCATTAGGTGGAAGTGTTTACAGCGAAACGCACCAGGCAACATCCAATTCCAATGGGCTTGTTAGTCTTATTGTTGGCGGCGGTACGCCTGTTTTGGGAAACATCAATACCATAAACTGGAACAACGGACCTTACTTCATTAAGATGGAAGCCGATCTTAATGGAGGCAGCTCCTACTCCATTACCGAAACAAATGAACTATTAGCAGTACCATATGCGCTGCTTTCAAACAACACCAATGCTCTAAACGGAATTCCTATTTCTTCGCAAGCTCCTGCAAATAATAGTGTACTTATCTACAACGGAAACGCATGGACACCTACCATCCAAAGTGGGGCCGGGGAATCGATCAATTGCATAGGCAGCAATACCAATTTTACAGTTAGGGGAACGGGCTCCGGAAATTATGAGTGTACCGATGCCATTTGGATTACCAATACAGGTTATGTAGGTGTTGGAACCAATTCTCCATCACTCTTTCACGATATAACCATTGGAACAGAAGGCTTTCTCGTTAACGGCACATCAACAACCAGCAATATTGCCGGACGATTACGCATCGGCAACACCAGTTCAACAACCTACGATTTGCAGGTGGATGGAGATAGCTACCTGAATGGTTCGCTCCGTATTGGAACAACCAGTACGCCGGATGCAGGTGGCGTACGAAGCAATGGAGATATTCAAACCGCAGGAAATTTCATTCAAGGCAATAGCACAAGTGGAAGCGGAACCGTTATGGTTCGTACCTCGAGCGGTGAATTGCGGCCTCAATCGTCAACCATTAAGGTAAAAGAAAATGTACAACCCTTGATGGTAGATAAAGCCAGAATTTTTGCACTTAAGCCCGTCTCATACCAGCTGAAACCTCAATTGGGCGGACAGAAAGAAATCGGTCTTATAGCCGAAGATGTAGAGAAGGTTGTGCCGGAACTGGTTGTGTATGGTCCGGCGCGCGAGTGGATTGGAGATACTGGACTAGTTGCCAAAGACTCGGATGGTAACGAGATTATTGATCCAAATAGGTCCGAACCTTATTCGGTTTTCTATGACCGTTTACCTGTAATGCTTTTAGAAATTATAAAAGAGCAGGATAAACGCATCCAGGAACTCGAAAACAGACTGAATGCAATCTCAACTAGCTCAAAGTAAATACTTCAATAGCCACAATAGTTGGACAAATAAAATGGGAATGCAATATCTTTGCGACTATGAAATCAATAGGTTATAATCTGATTTTTGCACTTTTTCTTGGAGGGCAACTAACTGCACAGAGCCCAGACTGGATATATTCAATCGATTCAACAGCCAACTTTTCATCGGCTCGAACTGCTGATTTGAATAACGATGGCGTAGGAGACATTGTTTTTGGTGCAGGAGTAGATGGAGCAGCAAGTCTTAATGGTATAATAGCGGTAAACGGTGCAAATGGCACCCTTTTATGGAAAAGACCTGCGCGCAATGAGGTGTTTGGGAGTGCTGTATTTCAGGATATAACAAACGACAATATCCCCGATGTTTTCATTACTGGCCGTCAGGCACAAATGCTTGCAATCAATGGTGCCAATGGAGAACTGCTCTGGGACTACTTCCCATACAATGTGAACCCGGCCGATAGCGGCTTGTATAACTTTTACAATCCTTGTTTTGTGAATGATGTTACCAACGACGGCATCAAGGATATTCTTGTAAGCAACGGCGGAGATCATGCTGCCCCAATTTGGGATACCAATAGACCTCCTGGGCGCATCATGCTGCTTGATGCCTCTAACGGAAATCTCATTACCCAATCTATCGTTCCCGATAGTGCAGAGATATACTGCTCTGTTGTAGTAGCCGATGTTTGGAATGATAATAATCCTTGGATATTATTTGGCACAGGTGGAGAAACATTGGGTGGGCATTTTTATGCATGCAGAATGAGTAATTTTTTACAAGGAACGCTGGCTTCGAGCACACTGCTTGCAACTGATTCTAATCTGGGATTTATTGCGCCTGCCTCTGTAGTAAAAGAAACAAATGGTGCATGGAAAATTTTCATTCAAAGCTATGGTGGTAAAATACACTGTATCGATGGTGCAACTTTTACTCCGTTATGGGCTACCGATTTTCCTGGCACAGAATCGAGTTCGGCACTTGCACTCGGTAACTTTACAGGCAGTTTACAAACCGATGCATTCGCAGTGTTATACAAGGGTGAGGCTCCATCATTTAGCGATTTTTATCAGGTAATGCTCGACGGAGAAGATGGATCTGTACAGTTCATCGACAGCATCGGGGCGCTTCACTTTGCCTCGGCAAATGCAGTTGATTTGAATAACGACGGACTCGATGAAGCCATCATATCAACCAATAGCTTTACAAATGGATGCTTCAGAAATAGTATACTTTCAATTAATTTCAATAATAATGTTATTCAAGATTTAATAAGCCCGGTGGCGGGTGTTAATCTTGCCTCAACACCGCTATTTGCAGATTTGAATGGCGACAATAACATCGAACTTATCATCTTAACACGCCGCGATAGCTTAAATCCATCGGGAATAAAAGGCGTTAGTCTGCGCAAATTTGAACCGAATGTTAACACTCCAAATGCAGGCATTTCGTGGGGCGCATACATGGGTAATGGTGGCGATGGGCACTCCTCCTTTTTGCCACAAAATTGCGGTTTCGGATCCTTGAGCAATGGGGCGTCCACTATTAATCCATCCTGCAATGGACTGGAAAACGGCTCAATTAACCCTTCACTTTTGCTTCAAACAGGAACTTACACCTTTTTATGGTCAAATGGCACCACATCACAGGCGCTTGAAAATATACCTGCAGGAAACTATCGCCTTCGAATAATTAACAATACAGGATGTTTTGAAGAGATTAGCTATACACTTCAAGATCCTTATGTTGTTTCCTTCGGAGGAACGATGCCGCCTACTTGTCCCGGCGGACTTAACGGAACGGCCACCATCAACTCTTCAGGTTGCCAATGCATGTTTAGTACATGTACCTTTTTATGGGACAATGGGGCTACATCTAAAACAAATTCGCTCTTGCCCGAAGGATGGAGTAGTGTTACCATTTTTCATCCCGACGGATGCGCCGTAACCGATTCTGTTTTTATCAGTTTGGCACCTGAATCTATAGATAGCAGCATTACAACAGAAATTTCGTGTTCAGGATCTGCTACGGCAGCAATAGAATTAATTCCTTCGTCTGTGTATCCTCCGATTAGCTATAATTGGTCTACAGGTGCAACAGAAAGCACAGTGTCGAACCTCGCAGCCGGAATATATGAAGTTGAAATAACAGATGTTCGCGGTTGTGTTGATACGCTTGTATTCGGATTCGAAAATCCCGAACCGCTTAATTTATCAGCCCAAGGAGTTCAAACTAGTTGCTCGGGAATGGCCGATGGAAGTATCTCAGTTAATGCCACAGGTGGCGTAACACCTTATTTTTGGCTTGTAAATGGCAATGAGGTTTCTAACCTCGAAAATGCGTTTGGACCGGGCATTTACTTACTTCGACTCGAAGATGCAGTAGGATGTCAGAGTGCCATTGTACCAGTCGAAATTTTAGAACCAGAGCCATTAACTGTAGTTTTAACATCCACACCTGAATTAACAGCCAATTCATTTTCGGGTACGGCTACTGCTTCGGTTTCGGGCGGCACTCCACCCTATTCTTACCTTTGGAATGATCCGAATGGACAAAGTGATGCTACGGCAATCTATTTAAACTCGGGGTGGTACTTGGTGAACATAACTGATGCAGCTGGTTGCAGTAATACTGATTCTGTGTTTGTGGATGCAAACTCTACCGTAATTTCATTTGTCGATCAATCAACTACCGTAAGGGCCTATCCTAATCCTACATTGGGACAAATAAATCTTTCCAAGATAGTTGAAAAGCTTACCGTTTATGATGCAACAGGACGTGTTATGCAACACATTCAACAAGCTAATACAGTGTGGCTCGAAGATTACAGCGAAGGAATTTACATTCTGGAGATGGAACTAAACGACACGATAAGCCGCTTATATATCTGCAAGAGAAATTAGGCTATCGGAAAGGTAATTTAAATTTACTCCCCGAGCTTACTTACAACACTTTCTCCATTGCCCTTTCATATTCACCGGCACGAAGCTTTCCACTTATGCTCTTAAATGCATCGATGGTGTAGGCAACATCTTCGAGCGTGTGCACAGCAGTGGGAATTAGTCTTAACATAATGATACCCTTCGGAACGACCGGGTAAACTACCATCGAACAAAAGATATTGAAGTTCTCACGCAAATCATAAATCAGGTTTGCTGCTTCAGGAATAGATCCATTCAAGAGAACTGGCGTAACAGGCGATTCTGTTTTACCAATATTGAAACCTGCTTCGCGCAACTGCGATTGTAATGCATCTACAATTTCCCACAATTTATCTTTTAGTTCGGGACGTGTACGCAACAATTCGAGGCGTTTAAGTGCACCGATTACTAATGGCATTGGGAGTGCCTTTGCGAATATCTGAGACCGGCAATTGTAGCGTAAATACTCCACCACCTGAGCATCAGCAGCGATAAAAGCACCAATACTGGCCATTGATTTTGCAAAAGTGCCGAAATAAATATCTACACCATCCATGCAGTCTTGTGCTTCGGAGGTACCTGCTCCGGTTTTGCCCATCGTTCCGAAGCCGTGTGCATCATCAACCATTAAACGAAAATTGAATCTGGACTTAAGTGCTACAATTTCCTTAAGCTTCCCCTGGTCGCCACTCATCCCAAATACACCCTCTGTAATAACCAGAATGGAGCCATTTGTCCCAGAAACCAATTTAGTCGCTCGCTCGAGCTGCGTTTCAAGGTTCTTAATATCGTTATGCGGAAATACGAAACGCTTTCCCATATGCAGTCGCACACCATCAATGATACAAGCGTGCGACTCAGAATCGTATACAATAACATCATGACGATCAACCAAGGCATCGATAGCAGACATAATACCTTGATAACCATAATTCAACAAAATGGCATCTTCTTTCTTTTCAAAAGCGGCTAACTCGCGTTCTAATTGTTCGTGGTAATTAGAATTACCCGACATCATTCTAGCCCCCATCGGATAAGCCATTCCAAATTGTGCTGCAGCATCAGCGTCGGCCTTGCGCACTTCGGGATGATTTGCCAAACCAATGTAATTATTGAGACTCCAGTTGAGCCGTTCTTTGCCCTGGAAAATCATGCGTGGACCTATTTCACCTTCCAGTTTCGGAAATGTAAAATAGCCGTGAACATCTTTTGCGTATGAGCCTAACGGGCCTCTGTTCTGTTTTAATTTCTCAAACAAATCCATGGTAGTCCTATTTCTTAATTTGGCTGCAAAATTAGTGTTTCAAGGCTACATTCCATGGATTTTAGCGAGATTTATTTCAAACTTTTCAACTCAATTGTGTTAAACAGGAAGCATTCGCATAAACTTTTATACATTTGTTGCATGACAAATCATTGGTTGTTTGGCATTCTCCTAACGATATCAGTAGTGTCTTTTAGTGGATGCAGCAATTACCAAAAGGTGCTTAAAAGCACCGACTATTCCCTGAAACGCAAAACCGCGTTAGAGTTATACCAGAAGAAAGACTACCAGCGGGCTTATCCATTGCTTGAAGAACTCGTGGCTATAACGCGTGGAACAACCGGCGCGGAGGATATCTATTTTTATTATTGCTATTGCAATTATTACCTCGATGACCTGATTTCGGCAGCCTACCATTTCGAACAATTTGCAAAAACATATCCTGCAAGCGAAAAATCGGAAGAGGCGTCGTACATGCATGCATACTGCTATTACCTGGGATCACCCGACTATACGCTCGATCAAAGCAACAGCGTAAAAGCCATTGAGCAATTGCAGCTATTTATCAATAAATTTCCTAATAGCACTCGCATCTCTCAATGCAATGAACACATTGATTTATTGCGCGCCAAACTTGAGAAGAAAGAACTCGATTTAGCGATGCTCTATTTTCGGATGATGGATTACAAAGCAGCTGTTATTGCTTTAAAAAATCTGCTCGAATCATTTCCAAATACATCCAGCAAGGATGAAATTATGCTTACGATTTTAAAGTCAAACTATTTATTGGCAGAAAATAGTGTAGAAAGCAAAAAAATGGAGCGATATAAATTGGTTATTGATGATTATAATCGATTTATTGATAAATTTGCACCCGGAAAGTTTGCCGAACAGGCTAAAGTTGTTCACGAACGCGCCCTAAATCGGTATAACGAATACAAACTATAACACATATGGCAGCAGAAAACACAACAGTAACGCGCGATTTAAGAACGCTGGATGGAGATACCGGAAACGTTTACGAATCAATTACAATCATTGCGAAGCGTGCAAATCAAATCGCTGTAAATGTTAAGGAAGAGCTTAATGCCAAGCTTGCAGAGTTCGCTACATCCAATGACAATCTGGAGGAAATTTTCGAAAACCGCGAACAGATTGAGATTTCTAAGCACTATGAGCGTCAGCCCAAACCAACTCTTGTAGCAATTAACGAGTTTCAGGAAGGCAAAGTATATTTCCGCAATCCGCTTAAGGAAGAGGCAGAACAATAATTAATTATTTCGTTGATGCTATTCCGGAAGAAAATTATTCTGGCTGTTACCGGAAGCATCGCTGCATATAAAAGTGCACTGCTTGCCCGACTTCTTGTAAAGGCCGGTGCAGAGGTTCGTGTTGTAATGACCGAATCGTCTAAGGATTTTATAACACCACTTACGCTTAGTACGCTGACCAAAAACGAAGTGGCATCGTCATTTACCACAGGTCCGAATGGGGCTTGGACAAACCATGTCGAATTGGGTATGTGGGCCGATGTTATGTTAATGGCGCCGGCAAGTGCAAATATGCTTGCACAATGCGCCAACGGATCATGTCACAACCTAATGGCTGCAGTTTACCTTTCGGCAAGATGTCCGGTGTTTTTTGCACCAGCAATGGATCTCGACATGTGGCGGCATCCTGCAACACAAAATAATATCGATCTTCTTCGTAGCCGAGGAAATTTCATTATTGAGCCAGCTTCTGGAGAATTAGCAAGTGGTTTAGTTGGAGAAGGACGTATGGCAGAGCCCGATGAGATAGTACATCGTTTGGAAACCTTCTTTAATCTTGCTCGGCAAATGCAAGGGAAAAAGATTCTCATTACAGCCGGCCCTACGCGCGAAGCGATTGACCCTGTTCGCTTTATATCTAATCATTCTTCGGGCAAAATGGGATTTGCACTTGCCGAAGAATTGGCATCTCGTGGTGCCACAGTAGTGTTGATTAGCGGACCGGTGAGCTTAAAAGTACAGCATCCATCTATAGAGCGCATCAATGTCACAACTGCCGAGGAAATGCTCCAGGAGGCAAGAAGCGTTTTTCCGTCCTGCGACGCAGCAATTCTAACAGCCGCTGTTGCCGATTTTAAACCGGCCAATCCTGCAGATTCCAAGATTAAGAAAGAGCAGGCACCAAACAACATCTCGTTAACCGGAACGACCGATATTCTGAAAGAACTTGCATCCAGCCGCACAAAAAAACAAAGAATCGGGGGCTTCGCACTCGAAACAAACGACGGTAAGAAACACGCGGAAGCCAAACTGCAAAATAAAAATCTCGACTTCATCGTTCTCAACGAACTTTCTGAACAGAATGCTGTTTTTGGTAGCGATTTCAATTCTATTGAAATTTACAGTCCAAATTTGGGTTGGCAGAATTTCGGTAAACAATCTAAAGCTGAGGCAGCGCGTTCAATAGCCGCATTCCTCGACCAAATTTTTCAAAATGATTAGAAAATTAATAACCAGTATACTCTTATTAAGCGCACTAGCGCTTCAAGCACAAGAATTCAATTGCAGGGTTAGTATCCTTTCGCAACAGGTTCAGTTAAGCGATAAACGCATTTTTACGACACTCGAAACGGCGATTCGTGAATTCATGAACAATACGCGCTGGACCAACGACCAGTTTAAGCGAGACGAACGCATCGAGTGTAACTTAACCTTCAACATTACCAAATACAACCAACCGGACGAAATGTCGGGGTCGCTGCAGATTCAATTGAGAAGGCCGGTACATGCTACGAATTACGGAACCGTACTCATGAATTTTATGGACGAAGACATCCAGTTTCGTTACCTCGAATACCAGCCAATTGAATTTGCCGATAATGCGTATGTGTCTGGACTGGCAAGTCTTTTAGGATATTACGCCTACGTTATGTTGGCGATGGATTATGATTCATTCTCGCCCGAGGGGGGCACGATTTATTGGCAAAAAGCACAACAGGTAGTGCAGAACGCTCAGCAAGATGCGGCAAAAGGGTGGAAGCCGAACGACATACCACCGCGGAATCGTTATTGGTTTACCGAAAATTATGTGAATCCTGTTTTCAAACCAATGCGGGAGGCTAATTATACATATCACCGAATGGGTCTCGATAATATGTATTCAAAAATGGATCAGGGAAGAGCTGCTGTTATCGAAGCTCTTGAGAAACTTCAACAGGTAAATAAACAAAGGCCAGCATCTTATAATCTGCAATTGTTTTTCAATGCAAAGTCTGATGAACTAGTTAATATTTTTAAAGAAGGAACAGCGCAGGAAAAGGCACAGGTTATTGCGTTGTTAGGCGAGTTGGATCCAACGAACAATTCCAAATACCAAAAAATTAATCAGTAGGACGCTATCGGCCTTACGCGTTTTGAAATGAATTTTATTCTGATTATAAAACCTATACCGGAGTTATATATAGAGTTTATTAAACATCTTGAAATATTCAAAGTGATGTATTGGATTAAATTTATCTTAAAAGCTTTGCACAACTGATTTACATTTCCAAATCAACACTTTTTTAAACACTGATAATCAGCCCTTTCAGGCTGCAAGTTGCGCAGCGCCAAATGGTGGCGCATACCTTATCTAGTTTTGTTCCGTTAAAATCTTAACAGAATATTTGGGGGGCGTATTGAGTTATTTTAACAGAAGAGGCGAAACATATTTACCAGTTGCCGTCATTTAATTATTAATTTAAATAGCATAGTACATTGAAAAACTTACGAGAAAAAAAGGGGGAACTGCCCAAAAAAAAAGAAAGTGATTTTACAACTAAAATGATGCGTCTTCAGCATGCCAGAGAATCGCTTAAAAGCGAATTTGCAGGCATAGATAGCGTAATCGATCAATTTATAGATACAGTTCGTCCTTGGTATATTTTTCCAGATCTTCAGGAACGGCCTCTTGTGATGAATCTTTGGGGGATGACCGGAACCGGGAAGACATCTCTAGTTAAGCGCTTTGTGGAATTGATAGAGTGGCAATCGTATTTTCACTGTGATATGGGAGAATCGGCCGAACTTAAATGGTCGCTCCGCAATCGGTTTAGCGATTTACATTCACACCGAAACGGCTTGCCGCTGATTATTGGTTTTGATGAGTTTCAGCATGCACGAACCATAAAAGCAAACGGAGCGCAGGTTAATGACCCTAGCTTACGCTTAATATGGGAATTGATGGATTCCGGTCAATTTCAAACATCGAGAGACAATGAAAACATTACCTACGAGTTAAGTGGTGCAATCAATGCCCTCGAGCGAGCCTTATTAGCGAAAGTCAGAATAATCAATGGCAAGCTGGAATCAGAACCTGAATTATTTAAAAATTGCATAAAAGATCAACGGTATGATTTTGTGCATAGCGCATTTATTGAAGCTGATTCAATAAAACGGGGAGCTTTTCTTTTCAATGATCACTTTGTTGGTCAATTATTTGAAGAAACAAAACTGAAATTCAAAAATAGAAAAGCACTAGAAAATTATATCGGCCAATGTTCAGGCATTGAAGTACTTTCTTTTCTAAAACAGGTTTTCGAAGATTATTACCGACCGGTTACCGTCGATTGCTCTAAAGCGCTAATTATAGTCATGGGAAACTTGGATGAGGCTTATCCCGCTTGCCATAATTTCAATCCCGACTTATCGGCCGATTTGTTTTATCGCGAATCACTACAGATTCAATTGCCTCAAATTAAAGCAACCCTCAAGCAATATTTTAGAAGTGAACAGATTGCTCGACTGGGACATATTCATATAATTTATCCTGCATTAAGTGTAAAGGCCTACAAGCAAATTATTCAGCAACAAATCGATAAATTAAAACAGATTTATCATTCCAAACTAGGTGTCGAAGTGCATTTTGAGCAAAGTATCGAACGACTCTTATACCGAGAAGGTGTAAATCCTAGTCAGGGCACTCGACCGTTATTCAGTTGTATACACAATCTTCTGCAGGCACCAATGGCTCAAATCGCACTGTTTATGCAGGAGAATACTATACAGGCAAGGCTAATTCATGTGGAGTACCAAAACAAATCTATTTTATTCCATTTCATTGGTGCAGATCACATCATTAATACCTTAAAAATAAAGCCATCTCTTCGAATTGAAATTTTACGGAAAGAGCGGAAAGATAACAATCAAGCCCTTGTTGCCGTGCATGAGAGTGGCCATGCTGTGCTTTCAATGCTATTGCTGCGAAAAATTCCCATGCAGGTATTTTCTTCAACCGTTGATTCCGAAACAGAAGGTTTAGTAAGTAATCCACCCGACACTAGCATCGCCTCTAAATTTTGGGTAAAAAATCAATTAGCAGTTTTACTTGGGGGTTTATGTGCAGAAAAAATAATTTTTGGCGACGATGCCATTTCGCTCGGAAGTGAATCTGACCTGCGCATGGCGACCCAACTGGCAATGAAAGCACTCCTTAAAAATGGCTTTTATAAATATCCGGTTTGTTTTACTCCTGCCGCTGATGAGAATAGTTTGGCAGTATCAACGCTCACAGAAGAGTTGGATCGTGAATGCATCAACTGGATGAAAGAGGCCGAAGCATTTGCAATCGAAACTCTCAAAGATAATATGGAACTTTTGTTGAATTGTTCCTGGAAATTAAGTGAGAAGCGATCTGTCGATAAAAAAGACTTACGGAATCTTTTCCTGAAATTTGCATGCGTAGAAAACCCCAATAATTGGTTTGATACAATTTCCGAAAGCGAAAAATATCGCGAAGTACTTCAAAGTCAGATTTCGGGCGCCATATTACCCGCAAAATATCTCTAAAAACTGATGTATTTTTCAATATACTTTTGATTATTGTTGGTGTAGCTCGTGTTCCTTTAAATAAAACAAAACCAGAAAAAATAGATTCCAAATCAATATCTTGGACGCCTGAACAGGTAACGAAATGCCTCCATTTGTGAATGAATCAACGTCTGCATTTCCGTACGACTAAAACAGTACTGTTTGAGAATAAAACCGGGAGCATTTTCAACAAGTCTCAAATAAAAATTAGTACAGTAAAGTAAAGCATACTTACCTTTGTTCGGGTATGGCATATTTCAATGTAGTTAAAAGACAACAACGCATAATCCAGCTTATCCGCAGGTATAATCCGGATTTAAAGGAGTTAATGGAATTACTTGCAAGAGAAGGGATTGACAATTGTTCAAGAAGAACCATTCAGCGTGATCTGGAAGATATTCGCATCCGATTTGGACTCAATATCGTGTACGACAAACAACATGGAAAATATAAGTTCGAAGAAAATCAAAAGCAGGGCATTGATGCGATTTACGATTATATAGACCGGGCTACAGTTTCAGAATCGATAAGTAAACGGCTATTTGATGGAAAAAAAGCAATTAATAAGCAATACATCATAACCGACTCACCACTTTTCGATCAAGCTTATTCGGGAATACAGCATTTTGATTCCTTGCTCTATGCATGTATAGAGAAACGTGTGGTTTATCTCAAATATTACCCGAAATATCAACGCAACAATTTGAAGAACTACGAAGTCTATCCATTGGCGTTGAAAGAATTCCGCCACAGATGGTACCTACTCTGTCAAGCGGCCGACAACATGAAGTTTTATACCTTGGCACTCGATCGCATTGAAGAAGTTGAAATTACTTCTCTAAAACTGCCCAAAAACGGCTTAATAAACCCCGAGAAGATTTACGAAAGTGTTTATGGCATAACCAATCCGGATATTAAAGAACCTGTATTTATTTTAATTAAAACCACAAAATTATACAGCGAATTTATGAAGTCGATACCCTGGCATTCTAGTCAGAAAATTATCTCTGAAATCGAGAATCATACCATATTTGAATTTTACCTTAAGCCTAATTTTGAGTTTATTCAATTGATATTAATGCAGGGAAATGATGTTTGCGTTCTCGAACCTCCATTTCTGCGCAGATCGATTCAAGACACCATCAAATCAATGGCAGAAAACTATAAATAAAATTACATTCCTCAATTATTTTACGTTTTTTAATGAATAACCACATTCTATTTATTAATAATTTAAATTGATGATAAATAATTGAAGTCCTTTTCATTTAAAACTAAAAAATCAAAATAGCTGTATTTAGAAATTCAGCGTTTGATTTACACGCGCTAACCAAAACAAAGCACCTGTTTTATTCCAATGCGTATCGCCTCTGCGATAAGCCTTTTCACGCATCAAGTTAAAGCTTTCAAAAATAGAAAGGCATCCGGCTCCGGTTTCTTTAATTCTGCTCTCCAAACGCGGAATGAGCATATTATAGACTCTTCCCTTGAATTTTGGAGCAACAACTGAAACAGGATTGGGAATAAATGAAAAAATTACCGAATCAATCCCAAGCTTTTTATAATGATCTACAAAAAGTGACATACTCGTAATCAATTCGTTTTCTTCGTTTAAATCAAGTTCTCTAAAACTGCTCATATAAATGTATTTCGGATCAGTTGTAAGTTTCTGAAATAGCATATTCTGCTCTGAATAAATTTCCACTTCGGGAGCTATTTTGCCAAATAAACTGCGATTTAATTCAGCCTTTGTTTCTTTGATCCGTAGAGCGATTTCATTTTCAAAAAGTAAGGCTTGAATGTTTTGATCGGTAACCTCAGGCCTGCCAAGATATTTCTTTAAATACCCCGAAAAGCTCAAGGAATTCTCTATTAAACTAAAACCTACATTGCCCATAGATTGATGCCTTGCAAGGTAAATTGGCAACTGATTACGAGCAAAACGCATACGAATGCTCTTTTCGGCGCAGGATACCAGCAAGACAGATTTCATAGTAGAATCAGTTTTGAGCATTAATTGTTGTTCTGATGCTTGATTCCAATTCATAAAACTATATGTCTTCGCACCTTGATAGTGGTCTTTATTGAAGGATGCAGTGAAACTATCGCCCAGAACAAAAAGATTCATATGGCTTTTTACCTGCGCTGGTTGCACTCTAATTGATTGGGTTGTATCTCGGAATTCCTTTAGATAACTATATCGGTATAAATCGCCTAGCGAATACAAATCTATTCCGTAAGGCTTAAGCGTTAAAACCGCACCCGGAATTTTAATCAAGGCATAAATAACTAACAGAATAAGAATTGAAAGTAATTGAATAATTCGCATCAGAACTGAAAATAAAGAAATGAGCTAGACTTGAAATTACCCAGCAAATATGTTGCAACTAATAATAGAGCGAAAAACAGCCATGAATTCTTTAAAAATAATTTATGCTGCCATCTGAAATACTCACTAAGTGGAATTAATATGATGATTATTAATCCATACATGATTTCGGTTATCGAAAAATCGATTAAGAGCGGAGGTTTATGCCATTGAAACAATGAAATAAATAATTGCACTGCATCCTGAAATGTCTGACTACGAAAGAAAATCCAACATACCATAACCCAAAGCTGCGTTCGTAGCCAACCTAACATGCGGAATTCTTTTTTACTGTGTTTCAAAAAATAATTTTCAAAAATCAACCCCATCCCATGTAGAAATCCCCACAGAATGAATGTCCAACCGGCGCCATGCCATATGCCGCTGAGCAGAAAAACCACCAATAAATTGAAACCCGATCTGGCAAAACCATGACGACTTCCTCCCAGTGGAATGTATACATAATCGCGAAACCACGTGCTCAGGGAGATATGCCACCTACGCCAAAAATCACCCAAAGAGCAAGCAAGGTAAGGTTGTTTGAAATTGACCATTAATTTCACTCCGAGTGAATGTGCAATGCCTAGTGCCATATTGCTATAGCCCGAGAAGTCGGCGTAAATTTGAAACATAAAAAACACCATAGCGAGCAATACCTGTTGACCAGATACAAGATCCGGATTATTAAAAACCGGGTCAGAAAATGCAGCTAGTCGGTCGGCTACAGCTACCTTCATAAAGAGTCCTTTCAGAAACAAATAAATACCTGTCTTGAATTTTTCAGGATTATAAGCTTGGAATTTTCTGAACTGTGGTAAAATATTTTGGGGCCTTTCAATTGGCCCCGCAACCATTTGAGGAAAAAACAACACATACAAGGCATAGTAAAGTATGTTTCGCTCTGCAGGCCACTTGCTTCGATAAACTTCGATCAAATAACTCAGGCTTTGAAATACATGGAAAGAAAGTCCCACAGGGAGAATCCAGTCGTGTTTTGGTAAAGCTGCTCCAACCAAATTCAGATTTTCGGCAATAAAATTCCAATACTTGAAGGATGCCAATAAAGCAATATTTACAAATACACAAAAACCGAGAAATAACCTTCTTCCTTGCCCTTGTAATTGTTCAAGAAATAGTGCGCCCAAGTAATCGAATACAATTAACCCCAGCAATATGAAAATGTAAAGCGGAAAAGCCGCCATGTAAAACCATGCACTTAACAGCGTTAGTGCAAGCATTTGAGCAAAATTACCTCTTAGGAAATAATGCAGCAGCAAGGAAATTGGAAAGAAAAGAAAAAGGAATTCAGCCGAGTGGAACAGCATATTC
>CAZVHF010000007.1:0-9024 GCA_964627105.1 uncultured Chitinophaga sp. | reverse complement strand
ATTGAATTCATACAGCTTTCTTTCGCTCTGAAAAGTAGATAAATTGATTGCACGATGCTCCATCAACCCTAATTATTTTTAACCGAGTACTATTTTTCTCTTTAACTCAACCATTGTCTTGTGAAATGGCTTTTACCTAACTTTACACTCCAATAAGCTGCATTTTGACCAAGGTCGTCCTAATAATTTGTTTTCACCTGCTATGTATAACGAGCAGCTTACTTGCGCAGATTAGCAAAGGATTTAAGTCGCTCCAAGAATATGACTTTTTTACCGCACGGAAATGTTTCATAGCCTCAGTAAAAAAAAATCCGGTAATGGCAAACTACGGTTTAGCCAAAGTGCATTACGACAAGCTCAATCATTTTCATTCTTACGATTCGGCCTACAAACGGATTAACCTGGCCTGTGTAGCATTTGATGAATTGTCGGAAAAGAAGCGTTTAAAATTGTATGAAAATGGCTTCAGCGAGAAACTACTATCACTATTGGTTGACTCCATTTTTATTGGGGCATATAACGATGCTTTAGGCGGTAAACAACCCGAATCGCTGAGTCGGTATATTCAGAATTTCCCTGATAGTCCATATCGCCCAAAGGCTGTTTTATTGCGCGATAGTGCTGCTTTTTCAGTTGCATTACGATTAAATAACAGTAAATCATTTACCGAGTTTATCGAGCGTTATCCCCAATCGAATCTGCTCGAAAAGGCAGTTAAAAAACTTGACTTTTCGCTGTACAATGAAACCGTTGCGATTGGATCGTTGGACGCTTTAATAGAATTTCTGAACACTTATCCGAATTCAGAATTTATAGGTTTGGTCGAAGATTTAATCTTTTCGAAGGTTGCCCCTAGTGGATCAGAGCCCGAATTATATGCCTTTGTTAAATCACATCCGAATAATCGAAATGTGCCGAAAGCATGGAATAGATTGTATTACCTGTTTACCAAAGATCAACGAGCTGAGAGTGTAGATGCATTTAAGACAAAATACCCCGAATTCCCATATAAAGATAAGATTCGCGAAGATTCTGCTCTTTTACGAACCCGACTTTTTCCTGTGGTTCAAAACGAACGTTGGGGCTATTGTGATTCAACAGGCACTTTACGTATTCCATATCAATTCGATGATGCGGAATATTTCTCTGAAAACCTCGCCGTTGTTGAGTTAAATGGCAAAAAGGGCTATATAAATAAGGCGGGATACCTGGTAGTTATGCCACAATTTGCAGAGGCCGACCCCTTTGCAGGAGGACGTGCTATTGTAGAAACCGATTCTTTGGCAGGCATCATCAATACCGTTGGAGAATGGGTTTCGGTGCCGATGTTTTATTCAGTTTCGGGTCCATATTCGGGTCTTTACCGCATCGAACTTGATGAGAAATATGCCTTGATGGACTCTAATGGACAACAGCTCACACCTTTTCAATTCGATGAACTTGAGCCATTCAGCGAAGGTTTCGCAGCAGTTGCGTTAGAAGGTAAGGCAGGTTTCATCAATTCGAAAGGAGCTATCGTAATCCCAGCACAGTTTGATGAAGCAGGCGACTTTAACATGGGAGTAGCACGTGTAGCGTTAGATGGGAAGTTCGGACTGATTCGCACAGATGGTTCTTGGTTGATTCAGGCCAAGTACAACGATATTCGATTGGTTTCGGGAGATGTTTACCTTGCGATGGATGATAAAAAATGTGCATACTTCGACCTAAATGGCAAATTATTAATGAAGTCGGCAGATTATTGTACAGAGGGCACATCAAATTCAAAAGGATTTCATGAAGGACTTTGCCGGGCGACGCGTAAAGGAAAATCTGGATTTGTTGATAAAAAGGAAAAATGGGTGGTTCAGCCCGAATTTGATCAAGTCACATTTTTCAATGAAGGTTTAGCCGGATACCGCAAAAAAAATAAGTGGGGCTTTATAAATAAAATCGGTAAGCCAATTATCAAAGAACAGTATGAGGCTATTTTTGCATTTGAGGGTGGAAAAGCAAGGGTGAAATCAAAAGGCAAGTGGGGAATCATCGGGAAAGACGGTAAATTTGTCTTACCGGCAGAATATGAAGACATTGAGGTGCTTCAATCGTTTTATATTGTTTCGAAAGCCGGAAAGTTTGGACTTTTTAACAGCTCTTTGGCACAAGTGTTTGCGTGTACACTCGATGATATTCATTTTAGTCGTGAAAAGAATATTCTCGAAGTAACCGAAGGTGGTAAAATGTTCCTCTACAATTTATCTGAAAATAAAATCATCTGGGAAGAAACGTTGATCACAGGTAGTCCGTAAAAAAATCGCTTATGAAATCGCTCAAAACACTTATCCGTCGTTTTTCTGCTTACTTCATCAAAGGATTACTTTTGATAGCGCCGATAGGTTTAACCACCTATGTCGTTTACCTGTCTGTTCGTTTTGTACGTGACTTATTTCCGAGTGATTTACTTTTTCCTAGCATCGTTATCGTTCTCCTGGGAACAGCATTTTTAGGTTGGCTGGGAACACTGCTAATCCAGACTCCAATCCTTCAATTAATCGACAAAGCACTTGAACGTATTCCACTTGTTAAGTTCATTTATACGTCCATCCGCGACTTAATGTCGGCCTTTATGGGCAATGAAAAACGCTTCAATAAACCGGTAATGGTTCGAATGGGAGACTCTGAAGGTATATATAAACTTGGATTTATAACCCAGAAGAACCTAAAAATTTTGGGAATTCAAGATGAAATTTGCGCTGTTTATATGCCACACAGCTATAACTTCTCAGGCAATCTATTTTTAATAGAATCCTCGCGTATAAAAGCAATCGATGCCAGTACCGAAGATGTTATGAAATTCATCGTTTCGGGAGGCGTAACGCGCATTTAAACTTTGAACCAATTCGGGATGATTGAATTTTGACAATTATCCCTTTCCTGTATTCTTACGCTCTTCTTTCTTACGCTGATAGCGTCGCAATGCATACAAAACAGCAGCGCAGAATGTTCCAAAAAGTGGCATTTTGGCCGACTCAAATGATGCATTAAGTAATAAACCGATGCTTAACCCTGCCATGGCTACCATAATGATGAGCCAGAACCACTCCATTGCTTTGAATACTTTCAGATTGTTCATTCTTCCATATTTACAATTCCCCGAATTTTTAAAATCCGGTACTGACTAAAATCCTGGTTCGACTCAAAACCATCGCCATAAATAACTTCTTGCTTCGACGTTATTTTCGAAAATTTATCGGAAAATATTCTTCCGGTTTTTTGATCCCAAATTAATTCTTCCGTTTCGAGTCGCTTTCCCTCCAGTTTATTCACCAATTGCACATTATTTCGAGCTATCATTTGCTCTGTTTTGGTATTGTTGATGGCATATTTTGCTTTCAACTCGCCCGATTCACTTCCGTCCTCATCGTAAAATTTCACTTCCACACCTTCAGTAAACTCTATGCGCTCTTTTTCACCAAGGTATGTATCCCGTCGCGGTGCTTTTACTTTCGCGCGCAATCGAGCACTGTCGGTATACAGCATTTCGACATTTTTGGTCGATGAAACTGGCATTTCAACATCTTTTGTCATTTCCTTCACAACTGCCGGATCGTTTTTACAACCCCAAATTGCAACCATAACCAATAGTACCGAAAGCCTTGTCATCACTCAAATCGCGTCCGAACAAACCAACGGTCGTTCAATGAAAAACTAATGGCAAGGCGCACGAAACGCTCCTGAAGTGGATTATCGATAACATTTCCGCGCTGACCAAAAGTAAGAGCAATGTTAACCGAACTCCGAGCCGGTTTGCGGTAATAGGTTGGAATATCGAACGGAATGCCCACTCCCAGTGTAAGGCCAAATTCCTGAACCGAATTGCCATCGAACTGCAAAAAGCCATCACTGTAATATCCTCCAAAGCGATACGAGGCTTTTTTAAACGTTCCGCGTTTGGCCGTAACCGATGGAATCCACTGGAATCCAGCACTTGCTGTGTATGAACTGCGAACCGAATCAACTGCATCGAAAAGCCTGAATCCTGCCCAATCGGTATAAAGTCCCGAAACATGCAGCATCCATTTCCCGCTGCTGTTAGCTATACTAAATCCGCCACCAAACTGCGCAGGCATAACAACGGTTCCAGAACTAATATTGCGATAATATGCGGTATCGACAATCGTATTGAGGTTTCCAAGACCAAAAAACGACTCAGCAAGTAAACTGGATGAGCCCGATACAGCCAAGGATGGCTTATACGTAAATCCGAATTTCAAATGCAATGAATCGACTGAAGTTGGTTTGCGCTGTTTCCTTAGCGCTGTATCGCTTACAGTAACTTTACGCTTTTTAAAGCAATGCTGAATAGTTACTCCGAATTTTGCATCAAACCCCTTTACCTGATTTGTTGTAGAAATGCGAGAACCTCGAATTTGACCGAGTTGATCAGGGAAAGTAGTTTCGGCGAATGTATTGGTTTTACCGAATAAATACCTTAACTCTGCTCCAAACGCAATGTTTCGGTGAAATTGAAAGGAATGTGTTGTCCCTACAGATGAGATTCCTCCATTCCCTTTGTATGTATAATACGTTTTACCTTCTGCATCAAATTCTGCACTATCGAGGAGCGAATAACCCATATTTGTAATTGGGCGCAGATGCAAGGCAGTACTCCAATATTTTTTTACAATCGGAAATGCTAATGCTACCATCGAATATCCTGCATTTATACCGCGGGCTGCCAACGAATTTGATTTATAATCCTTAACCATTCCAGACATACCGCCCTCGAAAATACTCACGCCTCGGCCTAGAGAAGTAAGAGAAGCGGGCTGATCGAGGTTTACAACCGATGAATCGGTGTAAGACAAAACATTTCCACCCAATGCTTGAAAAGCTGCCGATGGGGCGGGTAATTGATCTCCTAATGTATACCTACCGTATGGCGACTGACTTAAATTTTGCGCCCAAAAAAAAGTCGGGCACATCGCAAAGATTAAAAAGTACAAAAGCCTATCAGGCAAGTTGATGCAGACAAATTTCATTGAGTCCTTTTAGTGTGAGCCAGGGTTCGGCATAAACGGTTGTTTTCAAATTTCGCTCAAGCAACGAAATATCGCCTCCCGTTATGATAACACGCAAATCTTTGTGCGTCATCTGGTACTGTTCGAGTACGCCCTTGATTTCGGCCAGCGCACCATTCATTACGCCCGATTGGATGGCTTCGGTTGTATTTTTTCCAATTAGGAAATAGGTTTCGCTTCTTCCAAGCAAGGGCAATCGTGCCGTATATTCATGTAATGCTCTGAATCGCATATCAATTCCCGGCGATATCGAGCCTCCAAAATATTCGTTTTCGGCTGTTACAAAATCGAATTTAATGCAAGTTCCGGCATCAATAATCACCACCGGACTGCCCGGAAACAAATGCGCAGCTGCTTCGGCATTAGCCAATCGGTCGCGGCCAAGGGTTTCGGGCGTTTCATAGCGATTGACTACCGATGTAGCCACCTCGGGCTTGAAATAAGAATACGGTATGCGCGCCCTGTCGAGAAACTGCTCAACAGCTGTTGCTCCATGCGTTACGTTTCCAATGAATGCTTTGGATGGGAGATGAACTTGCAATTTCACCAGTAAATCTTCAACCTCCGATTCGCTGTTGCGCAATGCCCGTCCAGCCTTGATGAGTTTTCGTCCATCGAAGCAGGCCGCTTTCACTGCGGTGTTGCCTATGTCGAGAATCAGGTTAACCATAATCAATTGCGGAGCAAAGATATAATAACGTGGCAAGGTTTCGCTCACATTGAATCGTATTTTCCAGTCCCGACGCAGGTATTCGCACTAAATCTATACTTTAGCTGAAAAAGAAGCGCCATGCAGCACATACGAATCGTAGCAGAGGTTGAAGAATACCAGCATTTCCATGAATTGCCGAACGATGAACAACAACTCGTACAGGCCGCTCAAAAAGTTTCATCGGCAGCGTATGCCCCGTATTCGGGATTTTTTGTGGGCGCTGCAATCCTGCTCAACGACGGAACAATCGTATCGGGCAGCAATCAGGAAAATGTAGCCTTCCCTTCAGGTATCTGCGCCGAACGAACCGCGATGTTTTGGGCCGGAGCCAATTATCCCGGAAAGGCTATTTTAAAAATGGCCATCTATGCCCAGTCTGAGGATTTTCTCGTGGAAACACCTGTTTATCCCTGCGGTTCATGCAGGCAGGTGATGTCGGAATACGAACGCATAGGCGGACAACCAATCCGCATCATTATGGTTGCTGCTACCGGAAAGACGCATGCGGTTAACGGATTGATAAATATTCTGCCAGTTGCTTTCGATGCTGATAAATTAAAGCGCCAAAAATAAAATTATTCGCAATTTATTGCCCTGTAAAGTGTTTTCACTTAAATTTGCGACGCAATTCATTACACTATGGCAAAAACCGGTTTTACCAAGGAACAATACCTGAAATGGTACGAAGAGATGCTTCTGTGGAGGCGATTTGAAGAGAAGGCAAGCCAGCTCTACATTCAACAAAAAATCAGAGGGTTTTGTCATTTATATATAGGGCAGGAAGCTGTGGTTGCCGGAGCAATGAGCGTTATCCGTGACGACGATAACATGATTTCAGCCTACCGCGATCACGTGCATCCAATTGCCAAAGGCGTGCATCCCAATGCAATCATGGCCGAACTGATGGCAAAGGTTACCGGTTGTTCGAAAGGTAAAGGAGGCTCGATGCACATGTTCTCGGCCGAACACCGATTTTTTGGTGGACATGGCATCGTAGGCGGTCAAATTCCATTGGGTGCCGGAATCGCTTTTGCCGACAAATACAACGGAAATGATCGTGTAACACTTTGTTACATGGGCGACGGAGCCGTTCGTCAGGGCGCGCTGCACGAAGCCTTTAATATGGCGATGCTCTGGAAGTTGCCGGTTATCTTCATTATCGAAAATAACAATTACGCCATGGGTACATCGGTTGAACGTACCACAAATGTTACCGAACTACACAAGATTGGTCTTTCATACGAAATGCCGTCAAAGCCGGTGAATGGGATGCGCGTTGAAGATGTGCACGAAGCCACCGAATGGGCCGTTAATCATGCAAGAAGTGGAAAAGGGCCTGTGCTGCTCGAAATTAAAACATATCGCTTCCGCGGGCATTCGATGTCTGATCCGGGCAAATACCGCACGAAGGAAGAGGTTGAAGATTATAAGAAGCAAGATCCAATTGAACAGGTTCTCGCTACCTTGAAAAAGAAAAAGTGGATTACCGAGGCCGAAATCGAAGCCATCGACGAGCGCATTAAAGCAATCGTAGAAGAGTCTGTTCGTTTCTCGGAAGAATCGCCATATCCGGATGCATCTGAATTGTACCGCGACGTATACGTGCAGGAAGATTATCCATACATTATTGAAAATTAAAGACCGTAAAGCAAGATGGCAGAAATCGTAAAAATGCCCAAGTTGAGTGATACCATGACCGAAGGTGTGGTTTCGAAATGGCATAAGAAAGTTGGCGATAAAGTTAAATCGGGCGATTTGCTCGCAGAAATCGAAACCGATAAGGCTACGATGGATTTTGAATCATTCCAAGATGGTGTATTGCTTTACATCGGAGTTGAAGAAGGGAAAGGCGCTCCTGTTGATTCTGTGCTGGCGATTCTTGGAAAAGAAGGTGAAGATTACAAAGCATTGCTTGCCGGTGGTTCTGCTGTTCCAGCCAAAGAGGAAGTTGCTGCGGCAGAAGCACCAAAAGCATCGGTTGTGCCAAGTGCGGCTCCTAGTTCTGTGGTTACTCCTGTGTCCACTGCGTCCGATAGCCGATTAAAAGCATCTCCGCTTGCAAAGAAAATAGCGTCCGACAAAGGCATCGACATTTCGCAAATAGCCGGATCGGGCGATGGCGGTCGCATCGTGAAACGTGATGTGGAGCAATTTAGTCCTGCCGCAGCCGCTGCTAAACCAGCTCCTATATTCGTACCTGCAGGAAAAGAAAGTTACATAGATACACCAGTAAGCCAAATGCGCAAAGTTATTGCGCGTCGTTTGGCCGAAAGCAAATTCTCTGCGCCGCATTTTTACCTCACAGTCGAAATCGACATGGACAATGCGATGGCGGCACGTGCAGCCATTAATGCCACTGGTGATGTAAAAGTGTCGTTCAACGATTTCGTGGTAAAGGCTTGTTCGATGGCTTTGCGCAAGCATCCGAGCATCAATTCGGCGTGGTTAGGCGATACCATCCGCACAAACCACCATATCCACATTGGCGTTGCCATTTCGGTTGAAGATGGATTGCTCGTTCCTGTTGTGCGTTTTGCCGATCAGAAAGGCTTACAACAAATTTCGGCAGAGGTAAAAGACTATGCCGCGAAGGCAAAAGCCAAAAAACTCCAGCCGGCCGACTGGGAAGGAAACACTTTCACCATAAGTAACCTGGGCATGTACGACATCGATCAGTTCACTGCCATTATCAATCCACCCGATGCATGCATTCTCGCCGTGGGAAGCATCCAACAAAAGCCTGTGGTAAAACATGGTGCAGTGGTACCTGGCAATGTGATGAAGGTTACGCTAAGTTGCGACCATCGCGTGGTGGATGGAGTTGCCGGGGCAGAATTCCTTAAAACGCTGAAATCATACCTCGAAAACCCGGTGATGATGTTGGTGTAAAAAGAAATACCTTTATAAAGAAAGACGCCCTAAGCGTCTTTTTTTGTTTGATTTAATGACTATCTAAAACGACTGACGAATCTCCTTCTTCACATAATCCAAAGCGATTTGCGTAGGTAATTTCTCAACGTTCATGGTTACATCGAGCAATACCTTGCACAACTCAATTCCATCAGCGTTATCGCTTACTTTGTGGGCCGAAGTATTAATTAGTTTAATCATTTCCTCTTTTGCGCTTTTCACCAACTCCCAGGCGGCATTCGACATGTAAATCTGCTGCGCAATGTTGTGCTCGTATTCGCTGCGTATACTTTTAATCATTTCAATATGCAGCAATTTGGAACTCATCCCGGTTTTATGAAT
>CAZVHF010000006.1:0-30484 GCA_964627105.1 uncultured Chitinophaga sp. | reverse complement strand
CAACTCGGTTAGCCTTTTTTGATTTTGCGAACTTGTATTTTAGGTTCAAGATTGGGCAATTTTGCAAAGCCGTTAAACGATTAGCCCCTATCTTCGCTTCATGCAACAAGAGTCTTTACGCAAGCCCAATGCACTAATTCATGCAGTAAGCCCTTACTTGCTTCAGCATGCCTACAATCCGGTTGATTGGCTTCCATGGGGCGAGGAGGCTTTGCAAAAAGCACAAAAAGAAAACAAACTTATTTTGGTGAGCATAGGCTATTCGGCTTGTCACTGGTGCCATGTTATGGAGCGCGAATGTTTTGAGGATATCCCTACGGCAGACATTATGAATGCCCATTTTGTATGCATAAAAGTAGACAGGGAGGAGCGTCCGGATATCGATCAGCTATACATGAGTGCAGTTCATTTGATGGGGCAACGAGGTGGCTGGCCATTGAACTGCATTGCCTTGCCCAACGGCCAACCGGTATATGGCGGAACGTATTTCCCTAAAAACAAATGGCAACAAATTCTTCTAGAAATTGCCAGAATCTATAAAGAGAGCAAAGGCGAACTGCTAGACTATGCCGAACGATTAGCCAATGGTATCAGACAAACCGAATTATTTAAAGTTGACAACGATTCCAACGTAATTACCCAAAAAGATCTAGATGATTCGATTGCGGCTTGGACGAATGATTTTGACAATATTCACGGAGGACCCAACCGCGCTCCCAAGTTTCCCTTACCATCGAACTACATTTGTTTGTTGCGTTATGGTTTTTTAACCAACAACGATTTGGTAAAAAATCATGTTCAACTTAGCCTCGATAAAATGGCTGCCGGTGGAATTTACGATCAGATTGCAGGTGGCTTTTCGCGCTATTCGACCGATATCTGGTGGAAAGTGCCACACTTCGAAAAGATGCTGTATGACAATGCACAGTTAATTTCACTTTATGCTGAAGCTTCAGTCGCATTTAAAAACGAACGTTATGCTGAAGTGTGCAAGCAAACAATTGATTGGCTGCAAGTTGAATTGCACAACGGAAAAGGGGCTTATTATTCGGCACTTGACGCCGATAGCGAAGGCGTAGAAGGGAAATTCTACATCTGGAATGAGGATGAACTTAAACACCTGTTGAATAATGAAGAATATGCTCAATTCCAAAAACGTTTTTGTAGCGGCGATGACAGCTTTTGGGAAGAGGGCGAAGGCCATATTCTAATTTCGAAAGAATACACTGAGTGTTCTAGCGAACAAAAAGCCATCAACAAAAAGCTATTGAGTTTTCGTAACAAAAGAGAAAGGCCTGGCACAGACGATAAAATAATTTTATCGTGGAATGCAATGACGGCAAGCGCATTGGCTGATGCTTCACGTTTTCTAAATGAAAACAGTTACCTCAACTTGGCGAGGGAAACAATCGCGTTTATCGAAACAAACATGATTAAGTCGGGCAATAACCTAATGCGCATCTGGAAAAACGGTGCTGTGTCTGTTGATGGCTTCCTCGAAGATTATGTGTGGTTAACCAGGGCCTACCTGGCCTTGTTTCTGGCCGATTTAGATAAGGCCGATTTAGATAAGGCGATGCGCTTACATACAGCCACATGCACATTGTTTCCCGAAGCAGGTGAAGGACTTCTGTATTTTACACAAGAAAGTCAAAATGTTATAGTGGTTCGTCAACTCGAAACCACCGACAATGTTATCCCCTCCTCTAATGCAATGCTGGCAGAAAACGCATTGCTATTGTCCAAACTAAGTGGCAACCAGGAGCTGTTGAATAAGGCCTCACGCATGCTAAATGCTATTCGCAGAGAAATTACTGGTTATGGACCAGGCGCCTCGCAGTGGATTATTGCAGCCATGGGCATGCATTATGATCCGAAAGAACTTGTTGCTGTTGGAAGTGGTGCTAATGAATTTGCGAAAGGAATGAGACAGGAATACCATCCAAACATCACCTTACTTTGTTCAGAAAACAAGCAGGACTGGGGGCTTTTTTCTGGCAAGATTCCGGAATCTAGCCTTACATTTTACCTTTGTGAAAATGGACGCTGTAGTTTACCCATCAACAGCGAAGAAGCGTTGAGAACGCAATTGGATGAGAATTGAATCAAATCAATTTTGAGGTATTACCGTATTGGCTGGTTGAATAATTCGTAACGAATCCTTGGACGGATGGTACTAGTCATCGGTCTTTAGAAGCTTAAACCCATACGATGAATTTTCAGCGTTGCTCAATCGGCCAAAATAAACTCCCGTGTTTTTCCCTGAAAGATTTAATTGATAGTTCGATCCATGCAATGCTTCACGCAAAACAAGACGCCCTTTAATATCATACAGTTCAATATTCGTAAACGATGTGTTACATGTGTTGGAAGACCAATCAATATCGAAACCTGATGCGTTTAATGTATTAATCTTAACATTGGGCTTGCATATTTCAATATCATTTTGAGCCAGCAAAAGACTTAAATCGGCCGCCCAAATCCCCCTTCCAAAAGTTGAAATGTAAATTTTATTGGCCGCTTCATTTATTTCGATATCCGAAACAATAACATTTGGCAAACCCAGACTTTCGTCGATCCAGGTTGTTTCGCCACTTCGAAGCACAAATACCCCTGCATCCGTTGCTGCAAGCAAATCATTTGAAGCAGGCAAGTATTTCAGCATATTAACCGGAACATCGGGCAAATTAAACGAGCTATTAATCCATGTAATACCGCCATCGGAGCTAGTATAAACCTTTTGTCCTTCAGCAAACGCAGCAATTGAAAGTGCTACGTTGTTCGTACTGAGTGAACTCACGGCTACGGAAGAAAAGAAAAGTGAATCGGGTAGATTTGCTGTACGGTCGCTCCAACTTTGTCCGCCATCATCGGATCGAAAAATAGACGAAGGAATATTTTCGAGATAGTTCAATCGTTTACAGGCATAAATTACGTCGCAGTTCGAAGGCGCCACCCCCAAAGCATTAATTGGTGTGTAGTTACCATCAATGTAACCTGTTAATTCCCAGGATAGTCCTTCATCAAAACTGCGGACTACATTTTCGAAGCCAGCATAAATCGTGTATGGTTCTAGCAAACAGCCTTCTATGGGTGTGGTCCAGTCGGCGAGTTCATCATTAAAATTCGCCTGAGTACCTTGCACGTTAAATAATCCGCCATCATTACTCCAATAAAAATAACCAAACTGACTAGATCCTAGAACAGTACCGGGGTTAATCGGACTCATTAAGTTATCCATCCCATCGCCTCCAAATACCGTATACCAGCTAAATCCATCGAAGTAAGACGATGCATTATCCTGTGCTCCGGCTATTAAACTCGGATTGGGCTGTTTGTCTGACGAAAGCCTGTAAAAGGAAGTTACCTGCATTCCGTTCCCGATATTCTCCCAGGTACTGGGCCAGAAATTGCCATTTTGAGCGCTCTCCCACGTTTGACTCAGAATTTCAGAAGTCTTGTAAACACCGCCATCGTTGCAAATAAAGAATTCCTGTGTTAAGGGATTCTGGGTGAGGTAATGCATATCGGCGTGAATGGTTGGTCCGTAGCTTAACGTCCAATGACTTGCAGGGTTAAAGGTTTGTCCACCATCTTCAGACATCCACAAATTAACACCACCAGCATAGATTTTCTGGGGATTTAAATTATCGATATGCAATACTAAATCGTACGTGCCTTGCCCGCCCGAGCCTAATCCTTCAGACCATTCAAGAATGTTAACACCGGGATATGAATAATTCCATGATGATCCGTTATCCTCACTACGATACATGCCATAAAGGCCGCTCTGGGTGTCAACAGCGATAGCTTGTATAATGTTTGGGTTAGCAGGAGAAATTGAGAGTTTAATGCGCTGAACCTCTCCGGTGGATGGAATACCAGTAGGTAGTTCGCTCCATGTAATACCAAAATCGGTTGATTTATAAATGGCAGCATAGCCATAATCGGCATTGTATAGCCAACCACCGGCTGCAAACAATACATTTGGGTTGCCCGGCTGAGGAATCATGTCCCAATAAAATGCATCCGATATTTGATTCCATGTACTGCCTGCATCTGTAGACCTATACATCCCACTTACTCCACATGCTACAAGTTCGGTTGTATTTTCGGGATTGATTAAAATTTTGCGAATGAGGGACGCATCAAAATCACTCAATTCAAAACCAAGACCTGTGGGGTTCCAGGAAAGTCCCCCGTCAAGAGATTTGTACACGCCCAATCCATAATGCGGATAACGTTTCCGGTTATCGAGTGAAAGTCCGATTCCAACGTACTCAAAATCACAAAGCGAAATATAAATTTCATCGGGGTTATCCGGATTAATCGCAATATCGCTGATGCGTGTAATTGGCAATTGATCTGTTAAAGGAATCCACGACGCTCCACCATTTGTGGTTTTCCATAAACCGCCTTGTGCAACGCCAACATAATAAACCTGTTCGAGCGTAGGATGGAAAGCGATGCAATTGATACGACCGATACCATTTTCAAGGTAACCCGTATAATTTTGTGGGATATAATCGGGGCCAACCGGAAGCCAATTAGCATCGAACGTTTGAGCCGACTTCGCCGCAATGGTTCTTCTCGTAAGATACGTATGCATGTTGCTTGCATTACCCAAATTCCCCTTTCCATCTGCATGCCGACTTAATTCATCTTCCCAACGCTTGATGTATTTCCAATATTTGGCTTTTGATAAATCGGCCGTATCAGAAAAATCGCGCAATTGTTTTTGTAGCCTTGGTAAGTTAATAGAACCAGAATGGGGATTGAATTTAAACGACTGAGCTACAGAAGTAACAAATAGACCTGCTGAAATTAAAAGGCTAAAAATCAGTTTCTTCATTTTATTTTTTCTTTGTGCCTTCTTTAAATGGTTTAATCAATTCCTCAACCTGAGCCAAAATGATTCGTGCCTGTTGAACTATTTCTTCTCCCTTGGAGGTTAGGATTAAAGGGTAACGCTCTCTTCGAAAAATAAGCACACCCAAACGATCTTCAAGCAGTTTAACTTGTTGACTTACTGTGCTCTGATCTGCAAAGCATACAACAGCAGCCTTTGAAAAACTACCTGTATCGGCTACAGCAACTGCATATTGAAGTTGACGAAGGGTTACCAGCATTTGGAAAACAAAGATACACGATGCGAATTAATCCATTAGCATTCCTAACTCAGAAATTAGAATAACTATAAAGAATCAGTAAACAATATAATTCAAATTCGGAATAAATTGATGTTATCTTTGAAGCCATAATGAAAATACGAATCATTCAAACCATCGTTTTTTTATTCGTTGCAGCGTTGGTGTCGTGCAAAAAAAATCCCGAAACCGGATTTAGCGGCATTATTTTGTGGGGAAAAGGAAGTTGTAATGTAATTTTTGATCAAGGGTTTGGAAGAGTATATGATAAGTATGACGGCAATGTATATTTTGTGCCCTTTTCAGTTGTTCAGAAGGCCCCGTTAAAAAAAGCTGAAGATCTTCAAAAAGAGGGAATCAAAATAAAGTCTACCAAGGGAAAAGTAAATGTCGAATTGAATCCAGGAATTTACATTTTGATGTTGGAAGGATTTTATTCGCCCGAGGCCGATAAGATTATTAAAATATCGAGCGGTGAGCTGGTTCAGGAAAATATATCCTTCTGGATTTGCGAATAATCGAACTACACAATCAAATTTATAAAACCTTTATTGCTTACTTTCAGGATCGAATTCGATGATGGGTGAATTGATGCAAAAGCGCTTGTATGTTGGAGCAGGACCATCGTCGAACACATGACCCAAATGAGCATCACAACGGCCGCATAGTACTTCTGAGCGAACCATGCCATGCGAAGTATCGAGTTTATAGACCACGCTAGTTTTACGAATTGACTCAAAAAAACTAGGCCATCCGCAGGAGCTCGAAAATTTGGCATCAGACTTAAAAAGAGCATTTCCGCAAGCCGCGCAGTAGTATGTGCCAATCCCTTCAAAGTTCCAGTACTTACCACTGAATGCGTATTCTGTACCCTTCTCTCTGGCGATGTAGTACACAGTTGGATCTAATATTTTTTTCCATTCGGCATTCGAAAGCTCAAGTTTGTTTGTATCGGTTCTGGAATAGTATGGATTTTTTTCGTTCGTAGACATATTCTTGGCGATTGCGATGTTGACGTTGGATTTATTATCCGACTGGGCACAGGAGAGAAATGAAATGGATAAAAATAGAATAGTAATTGATTGAAGCATAATTAATAAACGTCTCACAATTCAATTTGTTCAATCTTCTTCAGGAGTTGAAATGTATCTTCCATAAACGCGTAATGCAATTTCTGAAAAATTTTGATGGACTTTATTCCCATTTAGTTCTGATAATACTTGTGCCTCACGGAGATACTTTTCATAAAAGGTTTGTTGTTCTAAACTATTCGAAACCGAAAGGCAAAAATGGATTGAAACAATTTGAGATTCTAAAATTTGGATTGAAAGGCCCGCATGTTGAGTATAATACCTTAAAAAGGGTATAAAAGGAAATTGGCCGGAGTCAAAGACCAATACACCATTATTTTGTTGACAATTGTGGCATGAAAAGGTTGTAAAACTAAAATCAGATTTGGGATATTCTATTTTACGCAAGATGATCCAGGATAAAAACTGTTCTTTAACACCACTAACCACTTCCAAATCTTCTGCTTGATATTCAAAAACGCCTTTATCTGAAAGCAAATCGCCTAATATTTGCGCATCTCCTTTACAAATTGCATTGCCAAATGCTTCTAAAATCTGATGATTCAATACACTCTTTTCATCCATAATTCAGCACTTGAATTACATTTTTTTCAATTTTATGGGCGGTAAAACGGAAATATATTTGTATGAATTAAACAAATTCGGTTTGAAATTAAACAACGAAATCGGGCGCTTTTCTCTATCAATAAACGCATGATATTTTATTTGCTGGTATTCGAGTTGAATGTTATCTAAAACTGGCTTTTCAACAACAGGTAAAAATTCAATTGCTTTGTCGAACCGAAACCTTGAATATCCCGGAGCAGAAATTTCATAGTGAAAACACTTGTCGTTACTATACAATCTAAAATTTCCATCCGACATACTAAACGAATTTAAACCAACAGACCAGTTCTCGTTCCATCCTCGAATTACTGCTCCTTCAATGGGTAAACCAGTTTCAAAATCGAATACTGAACCATTTAAAAGATAATTGGAATAACCAACTATATTCTGGTAATTTACCATACACGTGCAATCACCTGCCTTCGAGATTGTAGCGGCTTTTTTAATGCTTCTAACTACTGGTTTTGGCGTACCTAAAATAGAAAATTTACCATCCTGTGTTTTCGTAACACCATCACGATTTAGTATTCCTGCGTATTGCGCTTCGAAATGTGCTCCCGGAATCTCCTGAAACTCCCACCAACCCAAACCAATGCCATTGCAGTTTTTAACCCTTTGTAAAACATCTTTAAAAAACAACTCCTGATCAGCGTAGCTCACTGTTTCATTATCGGCGGGCAGCGAAGTTTCTCCAATCATCCAGGGTTTCCCGGTATATTTCGAAAACCAGTAAATTTCATTCGGTATGCGTAAAGGGTGATAGGTATGAAAACACAAAAAATCAACATCCAACATAGACGGATCCCACTCAAACACCTCGATTGGCTCCGAAAATCCAATAGTAAACAATTGATTAGGAGCGTATTCATCCATCAAACTTCGCCAATTGGCAACAATTTCAATCGCTTCTTTTTTGGGACGCTCATAGGCATTTCCCAAGCTATCGCGTTGACGATCGAAATAAATAGGCTCATTAAAAAAATCGTAAGCAAAAAGTGTTGGATTATCCTTAAATCGCTTTAAGAGTGTTTTTGTGAATTCGGTGATAGAATTAACCTCATAAGGCGCTTTAATTAGCACCATCACTTTC
The DNA here is from genome assembly GCA_964627105.1 of uncultured Chitinophaga sp. GTDB lineage: Bacteria > Bacteroidota > Bacteroidia > M30B66 > M30B66 > CAMCXT01. The sequence goes on along the minus strand of CAZVHF010000006.1, from coordinate 22,550 downwards.
AATTTTTCTTCTTCCGCAATTCGTATTAAATCACTCATGCAATTCAATATAACTTCGGTATCACTATCGATAGAAAGAGGTCGGTAAGAAGCAGGATAATAAAATTTATTATTCACCGAATCCATACGATCTAGACAAACACGAATAGTATTAAACCCCATTTCGCGTATAAGCCTGAAATGGCCGCGTAACTGATTCGCTGTGCCCAAGGAATCATCATGCTCATAACTTTCAAGATGTTCATATGCTTTAAGCGGCGAAATGAAATACTGGTTTTGTGAATACCTGAATTCGGCAACATAATTCAACATTAACGGAAAAAATGCATTTCCTTCGAGTACGAAGCCAGTCTCGTCGAGTTTTACAAATGCGTCTGCCTGCTTGGTTTTACAGCTGTTTAAAAGTACTGCGCACGAAATTGCAAACAGCAACATTTTCACACTATTCATAGTAGGCTTACCGATTTTCATACACGAACTCGAGGAGGTGTAAATGTACTTAATTTCAAATCGGTTATTCAAAATATGCATCTACTTCTATTCTACTATCTTTGAACCATGGCAAGAATTCTGGCAATCGACTTTGGCACAAAACGAACTGGGATTGCTTCAACCGATTCTTTGCAGCTAATAGCTTCGCCATTAACCACCGTATCGGGTGCTGAACTGATTCCTTTTCTTAACAAGTATTTAGGCACAGAGAGGGTCGAAACAATTGTTGTTGGAGAACCGCGTCATAAAGATGGAGAACTGAGCGGACCAATCGAAGCGTTAAACAACTTTCTTATTTATCTCAGAAGAACATTTCCAGCAATTGGAATCGAACGAGTCGACGAACGGTTTACCTCTAAACTCGCAAACATGGCGATTAATGAAGCTGGGTTGTCGAAGAAAAAACGTGCCGATAAATCGCTGAATGATGCCATTGCTGCTACACTAATTCTTCAAAGCTACCTCGAGCAACGGACATTTCGGTCTGAGCGACATAATCGCGAAGGCTCAACTTGATTTCCTTACTTTTGCACCATGATTTTACCTATAGTAGCATACGGAACGCCTGTTTTAAAGCAGAAAGCTTCTGATATTGCCGCCGATTATCCTGAACTTCAGCAGCTTATTGACAACATGTTTGAAACGATGTACAATGCCAGTGGCGTTGGCCTCGCGGCTCCTCAAATTGGTTTGTCGATTCGATTATTTATAATTGATGCCAGTCCTTTTGCAGATGAAGAACCCGAACTGAAAGGCATGAAAAAAGTTTTCATCAATGCCCACATTGTCGAAGAAAACGGCGAAAACTGGGCGGTTAATGAAGGATGCCTAAGTATCCCGGGTATTCGGGAAGACATAACCCGCAAACGCGAAATAAAAATTGTTTATTGCAACGAACAGTTTGAAGAACAAGAACTTGAATGTTCGGGATACCTCGCTCGAATTATTTTGCATGAATATGATCATATCGAAGGAAAATTATTCACCGACCGTATCAGTCCCCTGCGTAAAACATTGTTAACATCAAAGTTGAACAACATTAGCAAAGGGAATGTGAAAGTCGATTACCGGATGAAATTTCCAAATTTTAAGCGCTAAAGGCAATCATTTTTTTATATTGCGACATATTCCGAATAACATACAATGAATGCACTACGTTTAATTTTAGTATTATTTTGTCTTGCCACATTTGTTGCGTGCGATGATAGCAAAAGTAAATCGCTCGAAAAAATAGAAAAGCTTGAAAAGCAGTTGCTTGATGCGAATGGCAATCCAAAAGATGAAGTGAGTGCCTACAACCTTCAAGTTGAATACGACGATTTTGCAACGCGTTTCCCGGATGACCCGAAAGCTCCTGATTATTTATATAAAACAGCAACAATTAGCATTAACCTGAATTGGGGTGAATCGGCAGTTAAAGTTTTGGAAAAATTTCTGCAGATGTTTCCGAACGACAAACGCGCGCCTGAAGCTTTATTTTTCCTCGGTTTTGTGTATGATAACCAAATTAATGACGACACCAAAGCCGGAACTTATTACAACGATTTCCTGAAAAAATATCCCAAGCATGTTTTAGCAAAAGACGTGGAAGCCAGCATACGTAACTTAGGTAAAACAGATGAAGAACTCATACGCGAGTTTGAGCGGATGAATGGCGACTCCGCTCGAAAAGATAGTGCTTCCTGATTCGTTAAAATTTCATACCTGGTTCGGCAACAGAATCTACGTTTGATTGAATTCCATTTTTAAGCAGGTAATATCCGGCAATTCCAATCATGGCTGCATTATCGGTGCAGAATTCGAATGGTGGAATATAGGTTTTGAATCCTTTGTCTTTCAATTTCGAGAACGCGCTTCTTAATTCGCTGTTTGCCGAAACACCTCCGGCCAAAGCCAGATGTTTTATTCCAGTTGATTTTGCCGCGATTAACAATTTGTTAATCAAAATCCTTACAATTGTATACTGAAGCGATGCCGCGAGATGTTGCTGATTAGCAGCTGTGAAGCCCTGATTCAATTTTTCTTCACGCTGAAGTAAATAGAGCAATGATGTCTTCAATCCGCTGAAACTGAAATTGCACCCCTCTGCCTTGGGTTCGGGAAAAACAAAAGCGTTAGGATCACCTGTTTTCGAGAGCCGGTCGATATGTGGTCCACCTGGATAGGGCAAACCAAGCATTTTGGCAGCTTTATCAAAGGCCTCTCCTGCAGCATCATCAGAAGTTTGACCCAGTATTTCCATCTTCACAGGAGAATCGACACGCACAATTTGCGTATGTCCGCCCGATACCGTTAAACATAAAAACGGAAAATCGGGACGATCATTTCCGGTATCGATAAGATGCGCCAAAACATGCCCTTGCATGTGATTAACACCCACGAAAGGAATATTTAAAGCAGAAGCAAAAGCCTTAGCAAACGAAACTCCCACAAGCAAGGAGCCCGGCAAACCAGGACCTTTTGTAAAGGCTACGGCATGAAGCTGTTCTTTGCTTATTTTTGCCTTAGTAAGCGCTGCATGAACCACCGGAATAATTTGCTGCTGATGAGCACGAGAAGCCAGTTCGGGAACTACGCCACCCCAAATTTGGTGGATATCCTGGCCGGCAACTTCATTGGCAAGCAATTTGTCGGCATCGAGCACGGCAGCCGCAGTATCGTCGCACGACGACTCGATGCCCAATATGTAAAACGGACGGTTAAAGTCCATAATTTCTATCGCAATTAAAGTAGTTCGCAAAATAACAGGATTTTTTTTGCTTAGCATCCTGCTATTGCTTGCGGCCTCATTTATAGTGCTTCAATTTCCGGTAGTACAAACCTCGCTGGCAAAAGCCTTATCGAAATATGCCACAGAAACGGTTGGAACAAAAATAGCGATCGATAAGGTAAATATTCGATTTTTTGATCGGGTTATACTGGAAGGTTTGTATGTAGAGGATTTACACCGAGATACCATGCTTTATTTAGATAAGGTAGAAGCCAATTTCGACGATATTTACCTTGATGCAAAACACATCGATTTCGATCGGGTTTCGGTGCAAAATGGTCAGTTCAACGTAAAACAATATTGGAACGAGGATGATTTGACGATTCAATTTTTGATTGATATCCTTGACCCGCCGCGTGATCCAAACGATACAACACGGTCTTCTCCCTCAAAAATATTTTTTTGGAAAGCCGAACTGGACAACATCGATTTTACCTATGAATTCCGCGATAGCATTAAAAAGCCTGTTCAGGGCATGGACTACGATCATTTAAAAATTCGTGATATAAAAGCGCAGCTTGATTTGTTTACCATTATAAACGATTCGCTGAGCGGAAAAATTCGTTCAATGACATGCCGGGAAGCATCTGGATTTGGATTGAAGGAATTTAGCTCTGATTTCATTATCAGTTATAATGCGATGGAATTTGCCAATCTGAAAGTAAAATCCGATAAAAGTAGCTTAGAAGGAAAAATAAGGTTTGATTACTCGAGCTACGCCGATTTAAGCGATTTCATTGATTCGGTTGATATTCAAGGCAAGATTAAAACCAGTAAAATTAATCTGAATGAATTGCAGGTATTTTCTGAAGAATTAAACGGATTGAATTTGGATGTTCAGTTTGCCGGAAATCTGAAAGGAAAAATAAATAACCTGAAAGCAAAAAATGCACTGCTTGAATGGGGAAGTGCCAGCAAGATTGTTGGCGATCTGCATTTTATAGGCCTTCCCGATACCGACTCTATGTATTATTCATTAAAATTAAATCAGTTCAGAACCGATGCGGCCGACATTGCCTTAATTCCGGCTTATCCCTTTCACACAAAACAGAAACTCGAAATACCCAAAGAAATATACACCTTAAGTACAATTGATTTTAGAGGTAAGGTTAGCGGCACACTCGACAATTCATCGCTCGAAGGTGAAATCGAGAGCTCCATTGGAAAGCTCATTGCCGACATTAATTTGCGTTACGATAGTGAACTCAAGGATTACCGCTATGATGGCTATGTTTCAACCGAGTCGCTCGAACTAGGCAAAATAATCAGGGTAAATCCGCAAATCGGATTTGTAAAAGGCAATGCACTTATTCACGGACAGAGCTTCGACCGAAATAAGGTAGAAGCCTTTCTGAGCGGGGAAATTGGCTATATGGATTTGGGAGGTTACCGCGTTCAAAACATAAAAGCCAGCGGCGAAATTGCGCGTAATGTATATAATGGAAAGTTTAACATTGCCGATCCAAACTTGCGTGTTTCGTTCAATGGTTTTGCAGATTTATCAAAAAGCAATGCCAAATTTGATTTTTCTTCATCTATTGATCGCATTAACCTAAATGCACTTGGATTTACTAAGCGCGATTCGGCGCTCGTTATTTCAACAGAAATTGCTACTGAATTTACAGGAAACTCCATCGATAATTTGAACGGTCAAATAGAGCTGCTTGCCTCAAAAATCAGCTATGGAAACCAGCAATACTTTGTAGATGATCTTCTGCTTGAGGCAGAAGGGAGCATCTTCGATAGAGAAATTAAATTGTATAGCGACATGTTCGACATGGATGTTAAGGGAGCATTCAGACTCGAAGAGCTGCAGGCAGGGATTACGGATGTCTTGAATTCATTTTTGCCAAAATTTTCATTGATTCCCGATGCTAAGAAAGAAAGTGATTTCGTTCAAAATTTCAGATTCAATGTAAAAATTAAACATCCTGAATTATTGCAGAGTTTGTTTTTTCCGGAATTCGATTTTTTACCCGGATCAACGGTTACGGGGCGATTTGATGCACAAAGGCAGTTCGTAGACATACAAGCAAATGGGCCAAGATGGATTGTGTCGGGCATCGAATTTATCAAACCACAGATTAGGGCCAAAGCAGAAAATCATGTGTTGGGCATTGATTTCAATTCGGCAAGCATTAATTTAAGCGACAGTTTGGCCGTAAAGCATGTGTCTTTGCATTCAAGTGCTATTTCAGACAGCATGGACGTGAGTCTCGACTGGGCATCACGCAGCGATTTACGCGAAGCAGATGCACAATTAAATACGCGAATCTGGTTTATCGATGATGTTATTCAAATGAACATTCTACCATCCATTATTTTGGTGGGCGATTCGCTGTGGCAAGTGAATGAAGACAACTATATTGCCTATGAAAAAGGGATTTGGGAAATTGAAAACCTTTCTTTTGTCCATAACAATGAATTCCTCCGTGCGGATGGAAAAATCAGCAAAGATCCGAAACACGAAATCGATATAAACTTAGATAAGTTTAGTTTGAATAACGTAAATCCGTTCATTTCCGACAATGATATTCGACTCGATGGGCTTGTGAATGGCGTGGTATCGTTTTCGAATCTGTTCGAGAAACCACTTTTTACATCTAACCTTGAACTGAACGGAATTCGGGTGAATAAAGATTTCATAGGTGATGGAAGTCTTGTTTCACGTTGGGATCCGGAAGAAAAGAAGATTAGTTTGAATGGTTTTGTTGGGACAAAAGAGTTTAAGAAAATCGATTTTCAGGGAAACGTTTATACGGCTAAAAAGGAGAACAACCTTGATCTTTATTGTAAAATCAGAAACCTCAAGCTCGAATTAATTAAACCTTATGTGAGCGATTTATTTTCGAACGTAACCGGATTGCTCGACGGCGATATTCATATTACAGGCTCACCCGAAAAGCCGGTGGCCGATGGCGAACTTTCGTTCGATAAGCGCACATTTGTTACCGTTGATGTATTGAATACACGGTATCAGGTTCTCGATAAAATTCAATTTCGTAAAAATTTAATCTCCAGTAAAACACTTTATTTAAAAGACATTAACCAGAACATTGCCCGATGCGATGTAAAAGTAACACACGATTACTTTAAAAACTTCAACCTCGATATTCGAATTAACTTCGAAAAAATGCAAACCCTGAATACAAACGAAAATCAGAGCGACCTCTTTTTCGGAACAGCCTTCGCAAGTGGTAATTTCAGGGCATATGGGCCAATCGACAATATCGTAATGGATATCAATGCGCGAACCGAGCGCGGCACTGTGTTTAATTTACCACTTAGTGGAACATCGGATGTGAATGAGCAAAATTATGTAACGTTTCAGTCTGTAGCTGGAGCAAAAACTAGCGAGAAAAGAACAAAAACACGAAAAATTGAAGCCAAAGGGTACGAGTTAAATTTTAACCTTGAAGTTACGCCTGAAGCCGAAGCAAGACTACTTTTCGATCCCAAAGTGGGAGACATCATTAGTGGAAATGGTAATGCAAATCTGCGACTGGTGGTTACCGAAGCGGGTGAATTCAATGTATTTGGCGAATATCAAATCGACAAGGGAGAGTATTTATTTACGCTTCAGAACATCATCAATAAAAAGTTCCTTGTACAAAAAGGAGGACTCATCAGTTTTAAAGGCGATCCGTACGACGCCGATATCAATTTAACCGCGGTTTACAGAGTTCGTACACCTCTTTATCAGCTTGTAAAAAACATCGACTCTACAGCTGCGGTAAAACGTCCGATCGATGTTGATGCAACCATGATGCTCACCGATAAACTAATGAAACCGCGTATTTCGTTCGACATTCTATTGCCAAACTCAGACGACCAAACACGAAATCTGTTGAAATCTCAAATTGTAAATGAAGATGATTTAAATCGGCAGGTGTTTTCTCTGGTAGTGTTCAGAAGCTTTATGCCCAGTCAGAACGGAGTAGCTACTGTAGCGCCGATCGGTAATGTAGGAAGTAATGTTTCGGAGCTACTTAGCAGCCAGCTTAGCAATATGTTGTCGCAGTTGAGTTCTGATGTAAACCTGGGTGTAAATTATGTACAAGGAGGAACAGGCATCGGCGACCAAGTGAATGTAAATTTATCGACTCAACTTTTCAACGACCGCGTGCTTATTGACGGAAGTTTGGGTACGACCACGGCAGGGAATACAAATTCTATAAACAATACAACAGGAATGGTTGGAGAGTTTAACATAGAAATTAAAATAACCGAAGATGGCGCCGTACGCATTAAAGCATTTAATCGTTCGAATCAATACCTCCTAATTACGAACGACGTTCCATATACCCAAGGGGTTGGTGTTTTTTACAGGCGCGAATTTGATGAATGGAAAGAATTTAGGGGGAAATCTAAACGTAATGTTCTGTAAAATTTGAATAAAGGTGTTAAGATGAAAAAAGCGAACTATTTAAGCACATTACTCTCTATTGTAATGGTTCTGGGATATTTAAGTGCACAAACTACCAAACCGCAAGCACTTTTTAGTTATCACACCTTTCGGGCAGCAGGTAAAGCGCCATATATAGAAACAACCTTGATGGTAAAAGGCAATAGTGTTCGGCATGCGAAAAACCAAAACGGAGCATATCAAGCAGCTATTGAAGTTCTTATTTCGGTAACTCAAAATGGAAGAATTAGCTATGCCGACCGATACAATTTATTAAGCCCAGAAAATAGTGATTCAACGGCTCGGATTCAAAATTTCATGGATCAGCAACGTATCGCCTTGGAAGAAGGCGAATGTGTTTTAGCAGTTGAAATAAAAGATCTTGGTCAGAAAAATGGTGAATCTGTAAAAGCAAGCGATACGATTCGCATACCGGCAATGCGTGATTCAATCGCATTTTCGGATATACAATTGATTGAAACATCAGAAAAAACCGATAAAACCGGTCCATTTATAAAAGGCGGATACGTGTTAATGCCTCATTTATCTGATTTTTATCCGGCAAGAGAGGAGAAATTGACATTTTATTGTGAAACCTACAGGAGTCTGGAGGTTTTAGGAGAAGGAAAAAAATATCTTGTACAGTACTACATTATAAATGCGGAGAGCGGTGAACTTATCGAATCGTTTGGAGGGTATAAACGTTTCAACAGTGCCACAGTGAATTCGCTTTTGGCAGAACTTGATATTAGGACACTTTCGACTGGCAGTTATAAACTTGTAACTGAATTGCGGGATGCAGAGAACAAATTAAAAGCCCGAAAAATGGTTCCCTTTCTGCGGCATAATCCCTACACCGAAATTGCCTTGGATAAAGTTGTTGAGGTAGTAACTGAAGGAAGTTTTGCGTCACGTTACACCAATCCCGACAGTCTGGCCGAGCATATTCGTTGCCTCTCCCCGATTGGTTCGCCTCGCGAAAATAGTTTCGCTGAAAATCTGCTCAAAGAAAAGAATCTAAAAAATATGCAGCAATACTTTCTGGCATTCTGGAAAAATAGAGATCCCGAAAACCCCGGAAAAGCCTGGGAGAAATATTTTCTCGAGGTTCGCAAGGTTCAGCTTGCCTTTGCTACCTCTATACGAAAGGGCTATACCACCGATCGAGGGCGAGTTTACTTACAGTATGGGCCTCCCGATAACCGCACCCAAAGTTTACGCGAACCATCAGCCTATCCTTATGAGATTTGGCAATACTATAAAATCAACAATCAGAGCAACCGGCGTTTTGTTTTTTATAACCCCGACCTTGTAACGAACGACTTTGCGCTTATTCATTCGGATGCATTAGGAGAAATCATGAACGACCAGTGGATGTTTTTGGTTATGAAGCGTGATACGCAAACCAACGATATTGATGCAATTGATTCGGACCCGCACTTCGGCAGTCAGTTAAAGCAGAATTTTTTAATGCCCCGATAGTTAGCACCGATGCGCATACTCGGATTTTTTCTCGCTTACCTTCCAAAGCCTCTTTTCTACATCATTTCGAATGGACTTGCCTTTTTGCTTAGAGTAGTCGTGCGATACCGCAAACAAGTGGTAGAATCGAATATTCAAATGGCTTTTCCCAATTTAAGCTCAAGTGAAAGAAAGAGGATTGCATTACAATTCTACATACACTTCTCGGATGTTTTACTTGAAACATTTCAATTACTTGGATTTAGGAAGGACTTTCTGGCTCAACGCATTCACATCGAAAATGAGGAATTGTTAAAAAAAATCAGCAATGAAGGCAAATCGATACTTGCCGTTGGAGGTCATACGGGGAATTGGGAATGGCTGGGAACTGCACTGGGTTCGATAAGTGGATATAAAGTACTGGCTGCATACCGTCCACTTGCTAACACAAGCGCCGACCGAATGATGAGAAAGATAAGGGAGCAGGAGGGAACACAGTTAATTCCATCACAGCAAATTTACAGGGCGGTTCTTAAGTCAAAAGAACCCGTATTCGTTTACCTTATTGCCGACCAGGCCCCCCACCCTGATCAGGCTTATTGGACCAATTTTTTAGGACGCGACACACCTGTTTTTTGGGGGCCTGAAAAAATAGCACGGAATAAGGAGTTTGTTGTTGTATATTTAGCCATGCGTCGGGTAAGGCGAGGCAGTTATATCATACAATTAAGAGAGTTGAAAGACAAAGATTTAATTTCGATTGAAGGGGCACTAACCGAATGGCACGTTCGTGAATTGGAACGCGACATCCGCGAAACACCCGAATCTTGGCTTTGGTCGCACAAACGATGGAAACACAAACGATAACATGAGTTCGAAAACAGCCGTCGTATTGTTAAACTGGAATGGCATCCATTTATTAAAGCAGTTCCTACCCGAAGTTATTGCGTATTCGCCCGGCGCTTCTATAGTAGTAGCCGATAACGCATCTAACGATGGTTCTGTTTCGATGCTAAAATCAGAATTCCCGAATGTTCGCACGATTGAAATAGCATCCAATAAAGGCTTTACGGGTGGTTACAATGAAGCGCTGAAGCAAATTGAAGCTGAATTTTATGTTTTGCTCAATACCGATGTTCAGGTTACACCCGGCTGGATTGAGCCGATGGAAGCATTGTTTGACGCGGATCCCAAAATTGGAGCAATTCAACCCAAAATAAGAGCCTTTAAGCAACGCACCCATTTTGAATACGCAGGAGCATCAGGCGGATACCTGGATCGTTTGGGATTCCCCTTTTGCAGAGGAAGAATTTTTGAAAGCCTGGAAGCCGACGAGGGCCAATACGATGACCAACGAGAAGTTTTTTGGGCCAGCGGTGCTTGCATGTTTGTTCGGGCCTCCGTATTTCATGCTTGCGATGGCTTTGATGAAGCTTTTTTTGCGCACATGGAAGAAATCGATTTGTGCTGGAGAATGAAAAACCGCGGGTACCGCATAATGGTTGAGCCGCGTTCGGTAGTTTTCCATATTGGGGGCGGAACGCTCGACAAAGGAAATTGGAGAAAGACATATCTGAATTTCAGGAATAACCTAGAGCTCATCTACAAGAACATTGAAGACAAATACCTGTTTAGGTCGTTATTCATTCGGATGATTCTCGACGGCATTGCGGCATTTAAATTCCTTATTTCGAACGGATATATGCATTTTTGGGCAATACTTCGCGCCCATTTACATTTTTACAGAATGCTGCCCCAAATAAGGCAGAAACGTAAATTGCTTAAACAAAAAACAAACAACCGAAACAATGTAGGCGTTTACACCGGTTCGGTTGTGGCTGATTATTTTCTCCGTAAAAAAAGAAAATTCAGTCAGCTAAGTGTAGACTGAAAAAAGACTACCAATCGTCTTTCTTTACCGCAGGATCGGTTTCAATGAATGTCTCAAGCGATTTAATCATCGATTTAACGAACTCATCGGTTTGCTGAAGGTACAATGCAAAGTTCGGATCATAGGACTTCGCTTCTGTATCCATCCAACGCTCGATTGGATAATAAGATGTTTGTTTCCAGCTCATTGACGTTACTTCATATTTAAATTTCCCGTCCTTACACATCACCTTAAGTTTATAATTCACCAAACCGGCATCAACCATAGGCGCAGGTTGCTTTTTACTTCCGGGCTCAGGTCTTTTAACCGTAAAACGATAACCGCCTTCTATGACACGAGCTTCAGCATCTGATTTTTTAATGGCTTCTAACGGATTTTTAAAGTAGGATTTAAACCACCGCATTGATCTGTTGTAAAGCGTGTCTTTATTCATTCCGGGTTCTTCTACAACATCGGTGTAGGTAATGAGCTTGGTAACCTCATCAATGGGCATTTTGGGTGTGCTTGTACCCTGTGCCGATAGAATTGCGCATTGTATAGACGCAACAAGCATGTAAAAAAGAGAAGTTGTTTTCATATTCAGAATTGCTTGCACAAATTTATTTTGAACTACAGATTTTGCAGGCCATTACGATAAATTATTATCGCCAAGTTTTTAACAAACCAGTCCAATTGCAGTACTCTTGGATTATTAAATCTTAAAAAAACTTACAAGCTACTCTATTATAACTGGATGTTATTTTTCGGTATTAATCAACCTTTCTCGAAAATAAAGATCGAGGAAATCGCGATTTCTTACGAATGTAAAGTAGGGAGTGAATGCCCGCTTGTACTCAGGAACAATCGGTTCACATTTGCAGTATACCGATTCAAACAAACGGCATATGTTCAAAATACTTACCCTGTCATCTCTACTAACGGTTACTTCGACGATTCTTATGGGTCAATCGGAAACAGCAAAAGTTCGCGCTTTGATCGAAAGTTCAATCGCAGGAAATGAAAAAGGAAACATTACCAGTGGAACGTACCAATCGATGGAAGAAATTCGATATGGTGCTGTACCCGGACTAAAAGGTGTGCAAGTTCGATTAGAACAACCAGTTTGCTCAGGGCAGAATGGTGCACTTTGGTTGGTTAACGAAACCGGAGAGCCATGGACATACAAAGTAATTGATCGCAATGGTCCGTTAGTTACACAAGGAGCCACAGGATACAATCGTAAAATAGGGGATCTGCAACCGGGGAATTACCTTATTCAGTTTATTCATGCCAAAGGCTTATCGGTAATAGATAATTTCACTGTAAAAGAAGGCAAAGATCTCGAATTAGAAATTACAGCAACACCGCAGTTAGCAGAAATTAACTCAAATTCAATAAAATTTCATGTTAGTGCGCCATCGGGTTTTGAATACGAATGGGATTTTGACGATGGTCAATATGCATTCAACGAAAATACGATTATTCACAATTTTACTAATCCTGGATCATACATAGTTAAATGTACGGTCGGCAATTTTGATTGCAAGGTTCAAAAAGATATAGAAGTACAAATAAGTGGTCCGGCAAGTTTTGCCGAACAAAAAGACTGAGTTTCAATTTGGTTGTTGAAAATCATGGGGATGATTCTTTCGAGTCATCCCTTTATAATTTTTTCTAATTCGTTAAGCGAAATTAACATACAAATGAACTCTTATTTTTATACTTTGGTATAAGGCAAATGTCAAAATTGAATTGTTGCTTCGCAGTGTGGTGAAAACAGATCAGGAATATCTCGTAAGGTTAGGTCAAGCTATAAAGGAAAGGCGGAAAGAGCTTAGAATGTCGCAAGCCGATTTGGCTTTTCGAATTGGCTTGGAAGTACCGAATTTATCGGTAATCGAAAATGGAAAATCAAACCCTCAGGTTTTAACCTTGGTTAAAATTGCTTGTGCACTCGATATCGAGTTAGGAGGCATTACACCGGGAATTAGAAACTTTAAAGGGTACTTGGAAACGCCCACGGCCTACGTGCCAAGGAAGCATAAACCCAAGAAATAATTTCCATTTACGGATAACCTCTTGCTGCACCGAAAGGTGAGTTGGGATTACATTTCCCCTCTTAAAATGAATTTTCTATCGACTCAAGTATAGGTTTCGTTCTTCGTATAGTTTGAGGAACAATTCATCCTGCAGGTTATCGATAAATTGAATGGCTTCTCCCGTTGATTTCATTTCGGGCCCCAGCTCTTTATTTACTCCAGGAAATTTATCAAATGAAAATACCGGTATCTTAATCGCATATCCGTTCTTCCGTGGCGCAAATTTGAAGTCGCTTACCTTATTTTGCCCTAACATCACTTTCGTTGCATAGTTCACGTAAGGCTCATCGTATGCTTTGCAGATAAAAGGAACCGTGCGCGATGCACGCGGATTGGCCTCGATGACGTATACAATTCCGTTTTTTATCGCGAACTGGATGTTTAACAAGCCTTTGGTGTTCATCGCCAGAGCAATGGTGCGGGTATGTTCTTCGATCTGACGAATTACATCCTCCGACAAACTAAACGGTGGCAGCGTTGCATTGGAATCGCCCGAGTGAATACCGGCCGGCTCTATGTGCTCCATAATTCCAATAATATACACCTGCTCACCATCGCAAATCGAGTCGCTTTCGGCTTCAACCGCGTTATCGAGAAAATGATCGAGGAGTACTTTATTCCCCGGAATGTCTTTCAATAAATCAACTACATGGTTCTCAAGTTCCTCTTCGTTGATGACGATTTTCATGTTGTGCCCACCCAAAACATAACTTGGACGAACCAAGAGCGGGAAGCCCAGTTCACGCGACAAAGCCGAAGCCTGATCGGCATGCTCAATAACACCAAATTTCGGATACGGGATGTTGTGGTCGCGCAATAGCGTAGAGAATGAACCGCGGTCTTCGGCCAAATCGAGGCTTTCATAAGATGTGCCGATGATTTTTATTCCATAGCGATCGAGCTTTTCGGCCAGCTTCAAGGCTGTTTGCCCACCCAGCTGTACGATTACACCTTCGGGTTTCTCATGCAGGATGATGTCGTAAATATGTTCCCAGAACACAGGCTCGAAATACAACTTGTCGGCAATGTCGGGATCAGTACTCACCGTTTCGGGATTGCAATTGATCATGATGGTTTCGAAACCGCATTCTTTCGCCGCCAACACGCCGTGCACACAACTGTAATCGAATTCGATTCCCTGCCCAATGCGGTTGGGACCTGAACCCAAAACCACGATTTTCTTGCGATCGCTAACGATGCTCTCGTTTTCTTCTTCGAAGGTAGAATAAAAATACGCCGTCCGGGCATCAAATTCGGCCGCACAGGTATCAACCTGCTTGTACACGCGACGAATGTCCATTTCCTGGCGCTTCTTGAAGACCTCACTTTCGAGACAGCGCAACAAATGCGCAATCTGGCGGTCGGCATACCCTTTCCGCTTGGCTTCGAACATTAAATCGCGCGGAATGGAGTTCACCGAGTGGCGCTCAATTGCTCGCTCCAATTGCACCATATCATCAATCTGATGCAAAAACCAGGGATCGATGCGGGTTAGCTTGTGAATGGTCTTGAACGGAATTCCCATCGTAAAAGCATCCTTCACATGAAAAAGACGGTTCCAACTTGGGTTCTTCAAACTATCGACCACCGCATCGGGGTTGCGCAAATCTTTACCATCGGCACCCAAACCATTCCGGCTCACCTCCAGGCTCTGACATGCTTTCTGCAAGGCTTCCTGAAAAGATCGTCCAATGCCCATTACCTCCCCTACCGATTTCATTTGGAGTCCAAGTGTTTTATCGGCATTCTTAAATTTATTGAAATTCCAGCGGGGAATCTTCACAATCACATAATCGAGTGTAGGTTCAAAATATGCGGTTGTTGTGCCGGTTACTGGATTCATCAGTTCGTCGAGATGATAACCTATAGCCAGCTTCGCAGCAATTTTTGCAATCGGATAGCCTGTAGCTTTTGAGGCCAAGGCCGATGAGCGACTTACGCGCGGATTAATCTCGATGGCGATGATATCTTCGGTTTCGGGATCGAGGGCAAACTGTACGTTGCAGCCTCCTGCAAAATTCCCGATAGCACGCATCAGCTTTATGGCCATATCGCGCATACGCTGATAAGCCGAATCGCTCAAGGTCATCGCCGGTGCAACGGTAATAGAGTCGCCGGTATGAATACCCATCGGGTCGAAATTCTCGATGGAGCAGATGATAATTACATTGTCGTTTGCATCGCGCAGGAGCTCAAGCTCAAATTCCTTCCAGCCAAAAAGCGCCTTTTCGATTAACACTTCGTGGATGGGAGAAGCATGTAAACCACGGTTAAGCAATTCGTCGAAATCTTCGCGACGATGAACAAAAGCGCCGCCTGTACCGCCGAGGGTGTACGACGGACGAATAACCAGCGGAAAGCCGATGCGTTGCGCAATTTCTTTTCCTTCCAAAAACGAATTGGCCACCTGCGAAGGAGGCACGCCAACGTTTAGGTCAACACACAGCTGCCGGAACTCTTCGCGATTCTCTGTTTTCTCTATGGCATCGATATCTACTCCGATAATCTGGATGTTGTATTTCTTCCAGATGCCCATTTCGTCGGCTTTCTTGCAGAGATTCAAGGCTGTTTGGCCGCCCATGGTTGGCAAAACCGCATCGATTTTACGCTCTTCCAAAATTTTAACGATGCTTTGCACGGTTAAGGGCAACAGATAAACATGATCGGCCGAAACCTTATCGGTCATGATTGTTGCCGGATTGCTGTTAATAAGCGACACTTCGATGCCTTCGTCGCGCAGTGAACGCGCAGCTTGTGAGCCAGAGTAATCGAATTCGCAAGCCTGACCGATAATAATGGGACCGCTTCCGATAA
The DNA here is from genome assembly GCA_964627105.1 of uncultured Chitinophaga sp. Lineage (GTDB taxonomy): Bacteria > Bacteroidota > Bacteroidia > M30B66 > M30B66 > CAMCXT01. The sequence continues at coordinate 6,640 of CAZVHF010000006.1, read as the reverse complement.
TGAGTACCGAGCGGATGGAAGTATTTTTGGGCATGATTCCGGAGATAACCGGAGTGCAAATGTAAGACCTGGCAGATTAACTTTTCGCAATGTTCATTTTTTGTGAACTGATTTCGAAAAATAAATTTAAGCCTTACATAATTAGATGATTACAAGTTTCTGAAGCCATATACCTTGAACATTCGAGAATCGTATGTAATAGGTTCCTGCGGCTTGCCGTTCCAAGCGAATGGTATCGCCCGAATTGCATTTTTCCTGCTTGTAAATCAAACGACCAAACGAATCAAATACTGCTATCGCAACGTCTTCCATCATACCGAAATACCGAATGGTGGCATTCGAAGCTGCAGGATTCGGGGCCAGGTGCAATCCTTCGCTTATCGGTTTGTTGCTGCTGTTCTGAACTGGCAAGGAACTTCCCGATGCCAATATCCACTGACCGCCTTCAACTAAATTGTTATTGGCTGCAAACGAAACAGAAGAAGCACTTTCGCACAAATCGGCAGCATCCAGCGATTCGCCCCAGTTTGCCCCATCCTGCATTGGATTTCGTCGAAATAACAGGTAATCGTCGCACGCTGCAAGTGGATAATTATGATTCTCAATTTGAAGTGATTCCAGCATATCGAACGAGGCATTGTTTCCAAAATTTTGAAATACGAGGTAAAAAGAAGCCGCGTTCTCAACAGGCAGGGCGTCGGGTTGTTGGTTGATGCGGCTTACCCAGGTCTCGCCACCGGGGAATACTGCAGAATTCGCTGCAGATAAGGTTACTCCGGTGGATTCATACGAATAGGTACCCGGGCCATTGATTTGCTGCGATGCACTGGTACCCCGCCCAAATGGTCCGGTACTCGTATTTCGAGCACAACCACCTACAAACGATGCGTGGCTGGTTCCGCTGCGGTCGAGCGCCTGTCCGCTGTTCTCGTTGAATTGCAGATAGGTTTTTAAATTCGCGTCTTGCTCCGGATCGCGTGTTAGGTGCATCAAGGCACGAATTTCACTCTGACTGAGTGCGCGGTTATAAATACATACTTCATCGACCAATCCCTTGAAGGTGCGACCCGAACTGTTCGGATCATTTCCAATGCGTAGCGGCGTATCGAAGGCTTCTGCCGGATGATTTCCGGTATTTGTGTACCCAACACCATTGAGATAAATTGTGGCAGTGGAAGGCGTAACAACCAATGCAACATGCGCCCATTCGTTAACAGGCACAACCGGACCGCCATTCCACCCCCAAAAACCGCCATCCCAGTGATAGCCCAATTTATTGGTCGTTCCGTTGAAATTCAGTCCACAAGTGGTAGAGCCCCCTCTGAAAAACAGAATTCCGGCCCAGTTTGGCTGGTTGGTCGATGGTTTAATCCATGCACTAAATGTAACGGTATTGGAATTCAGCTGTAATGGTTCTGTAGCACTCGCATATTGACCATCGGCAATAATTTCGAGCGCTTTACCCGGAATGGTATCGGGCTCGCAGCCATTTGCCACTTGTAGAACATTGGCGTAGGTAACAGCATCTGTACCCATACTATCCGTAATGCTCAGCGAAACCGTGTACGACCCGGGGTTGCCCAAAACAACTTTGATGTTCTCGGCTGTTGCTGAACTCATGTATTGCGGCTGCGGCGTTATTTGCCAGTTCCAGCTTGCTCCTCCACCATATTGTACAGAATAATCGCTCAGGTAAAACGTATCGCGTGCGCACCCGCTGCTGAGTTTATCGGCAGTAAAATGTGCCACCGGTGCTGTTAACTCATACAAATCGGCCTGCCATACACTGCGATTGCTGGCATTTCGAATTTTACCGCCCTTGTACCACGGAACCATCTTCATACACGATGTAGTTGCCGGCAAACCAGCGTTGTACAAAGTCCAATCGCTCATCGAATTGTTGCGATAATACACTGTGCGGTTGGTTCCTAAGTAAACGCCACCATCGCTGCCACGCTGGTGCACAATCGACTGCATGGTTTGATTATTCAGTACCGAAGTAGTGTAGTTGGTCCAGCTTGTACCGCCGTCTACCGACCGAAACACTTTGTTGTTGTTCGTTGCCGAATTGGACGACAACAGCGCCAGCCAAAGCAAATCGCTCTGGTGTTCGTCGATGGTTAAATCGAGTTGCCTTGTCGAATTGCTGCCAATTACCGAGGTGGGAGGCGTAATGTTTTGCCAGTTATTGCCTCCGTCGTTGGTTTTCCAGATGGTGCGGGCACCGGTTTCGGGACTAAAAACAACGTACATTCGGTCGGGGTTGTCGATGGCTATTTCGAGATCGGTAATCTCGCCCACACCAAAATCGTGCAGTGCCGTCCAGCTCAACCCATCGTCGGTACTTTTCCACAACACCGAATCAACCCCAGAGAATACCGTTGTGTAGCAGCGTGGATGCCAAACCAGCGGACAAGAATACCCCAGTACATAACTGGCATTGGGCTGGTTAGAAAAAGGATAAGCCGTAAATTGCGTGGTGCGGTTAGGCGGTAGTTTATCCTTCCGCGAATCGTTATACACCCATTGGTTGTTACCTGGATTCACGAAGCCACGGTATCCATCGGCCGAGCCGGTGTAGGAAATCCAACCGTTTTCGTAGACATCATTATTTTTAAGCAGGTGGCTGTTGTGATAGGTTCCACCGAGCATCACATTTCCATCTTTAAAGCCTGCGCCAAATCCCCAAAAATCGGTTCCCGAAATGCCGAGCTGCCGCCGTTGAAACGATGTTTCGCCATTGTTTTCAGAACGGAAAATGCCACCATCGCAAGCCACCCAGACTTCGTTCTCGTAGATGCGGATATCGTGAATATCGGCATGCACATAACGCGCACCGGCGGGGTCCGACCAACTATTTAGGCATGTGAAACTCGCGCCCGCATCGGTCGTAACCCATTGCATGATGCCGCCAACATGAACCTTATCGGCATTGGTTGGATCGGCTGCAATGGCCAAATCGTAATAATACTGCCCACCATCGTCGCTTCCATCGGTGGCATAGCCCATAACATTCGTATTGCTTGTGCTGGCTAATCCGCCGGGGCCATCGCCGCAGCAGAAATGTGTCCAGGTAACGCCCGCATCATCGCTTCGGTAAAACCCGTAAAGCCCCTCGCCACCATTTGCCGAACCGGTAAGAATTGCATACACCCGATTGGGCGCAGCCGGTGTAACCGCAAGTTCGGCGCGTCGCTGGTGACTGGTTCCGTTTATTGCAGCCGAAGTACTAGGCCATCCTGCCTCAGAAGTAAAGGTAAGTCCGGCATTGACCGAACGATACAGGCGTGTAAGTTGGTTGGATCCATTTACGAGCGCAGCGTTATAAACAGCATAGACAATATTGGTATCGGCGGGATGAATTTCGATGTCGCCCATATACTCGCCCGAACCCGGTGCATTTACAACCTGAATCCAGTTGGCACCACCATCGGTTGTGCGATATAATCCATAATTGGTTGCTGCAAAGAGTTTCTGGCTGTTGCCCGGCATCATTACTAGCGAATATACAGTATGATTTACGGCATTGAAGGAAGCCTGACCGGTTTCACTCCAGGTTTGGCCTCCGTTAATCGATTTATAAATTCGACCATTCCCTCCAATGTAAACCACATCGGGATTATTGAATTGTATTTCGATGGCACGGCAACCGCCGATTAGCAAATCGGAGCTAACAAGGTCCCAGGTTTGCCCGTTGTTGGTTGACTTAAACACCCCGGCTGTTGCGGTACCGGCGAAAAGCACCTGTGGGTTGGAAGCCGATTTCTCGACCGTGTACACATGTGCCGAACCCGGCGCATGACTGCGGCCAGCAGCATCCTTATCAAAGTCGAAAGGACCGATGCACGACCACTCGGAACCGGGTCCAAAAGAACGATTGCTAGAAGAAAGCTGATTGAGGTAATTCTCGTCAAGTGCATCTATTTCGGAGCGCGAACGAGAGGCAACACGACCTGAATCGTCGAGGTCATAACGTGTTGCGCGCATCCAGCGTTTGAAATACTGCGTGTGCTCGTTTTTTACAAACGGAAATTTACGGTAATGCTCCCGGTATAAAGCGCGAACCTCGGCAGGATTGGGGCTGGGTTCATACATTTTACGCACCCAAAGCGGTAGTGACGCATCGGAGGCGCTGCCATAAGGCGATTCAACAAAATCAGATTTTATTTGCTCTTGAGCATTCAGCGAAAGGAAAGTAAATGCTACGAAACAAAATACAGCAACGCTCTTCATCACGATTATAATTTGAGGTGTAAAAATAAATGGATTAACCGAACATTAAGCGATTCAGTTCAGTTCTTTCTTACGTTCGATTCTTTCGCGGGCTTCGATGAGGAGTTGATGGAGTTTAGCTTCCATTTCTTTTTTGGGTGGCATTACCGTCCAATATTCCGAAACCAAAATTCCATCTTTGTGCATTTCGAGAAGTTCGACATATTCATAATTGAAATTAAAAATACCTGTAAGGTCTCCAACGATAGCCAAAATCTAAATGAGCGATGATTTATAATTCTCAATATGACCTCGATTTTAATGGGGTCCGCCACTCCTCCTCCCCAGAGTCAAGTTACGACATGAGCCTGGTACTAGTCGTTTCAAAATCGTAAAACGGATAATTGTTACCAACACGACTGTTCATATTTCGGTTGGCAAAATGCCCTTGGTCGGTAAATATCTTTTGCAGAACTTTAAACAGGGCGGGGACACGTGTTTCCCGTTTATAAAATCGCCATTCGTATAAATATTTTTCACCTCATATGCTGATTCTATCTATCATTCAGTTCGGCGACCAACTGCAGGTAAATTAAATAAAACTATTTGCAATACTGGGTGTGGTAACCTGAATGAATTCTATATAATCGAGCATATCCAATTTGTTTGAAAAAGCATTAAATCCCATTAAATTATTGGATATATCACCGCATCAACACCTCCGTTGCACCATAGCCATAGCGTTGATACGAGGCATCCTGAAACTGCAGACCTTCATCTTTTATACGATTGCGCACTGCATCGCGTAACACACCTTTACCCACGCCATGAATGGCCACAAACTTCCACAAACGGCGTGTGCGTGCTTCGTCAACACACTTTCCAAACACACGCAACTGGTGCTGAATGATGGCCGCATTGTCCATTCCGGCAGTATCTTCAATCAATTCCTCGATGTGTAAATCGATTTCGTGGTAACCATCGCGTTCCGATAAAAGGTATTCTTCGCGCTGAACTGCCGGCTGCGTTTTGGCTGAAGGTTCCGTTTTTTTCTTTTCCTCTGGTTGAGAGTTTCCACCACATACTTTGAAATGCAAGCCTCGGGCTGCGATGGCTTCCTGCATTATCCATGAAGCCGGATCGGCCAGGGCCGGAATCTGGTGTCTAATCACGGCCGATTGTGTCGATGGAATTGTTTCTGAAGCAGTAGGCATGAAAAGCACTTGCACAAATAATCGATCAAATGCAAGCAAATCCTTCATCGGCATCGTAGTAAGCTTAACCACTTGCTTTGCCCCAACAACAGCACTCGAAATCATGCGATGCATTTTCCCTTCGATGCCATGTAGCGTAACGTATACCGCGTCTTTAAAAGAATTTACCAGATGAAGCCCAAGTTGTGCCTCGTTGCGCAAAGCCGCTTCGGAAGACATAAGCAAGTGAACACTATCGGCGGGAAGGCTTTGGATTTGTGATGAAATAACCGGATTTGAACTTACTTTTTCTTCTGCATTGCGTCGAATTAATACAATTTGCTTGACGAGGAATGGGATTTCGAAGCCATCCTGCAGGGTAACAAGTACACTACCATCCTTGCGAAACCCCGTTACTGTTCCTTCGCCGGTTTCGTTGAGTGGACGCACCACATCGCCAATAATAAAAGGAACACTCATGCTCTGTATTTTTGAATGAGGCCAATGAGCTTATCGGCATCGTTTGAAGAGATTTGACGACCAAACATTTTAATTCGTCCCTTGTGAAAAAAACCAATTGTTTCGCCGCCAACAACCCAAAAGGAGGAATAAAAACTTTTTACAAAAGCCGATTTGTCTTTATCGAGGTTGTGAAAGCCCTTCAAATCAGCTTTCGAAAATGCCTCTGCCCTGCCTCCGTAAGCCACTTCGAAACGCAATTGCACTTCATCACCTTCGATGCTAAACACTTCGCGCCCATATTTACGCCATAGCCAGGCCGAACCAATACGGTATTCGAAATAAGCCCAGAATGCCAGCCAAACAATCATGAAAATCCGAGAATCGTCTTGCACGGAGAAAACTTGCGTGAGCACATATAGACCGGCAATGGTCCATGCAAGAAGCCATGCACTGAGCATTGCAAATTGTGAGGCAGGAATTTTCGATCCAATGCGAATCTCCAATCGTTCCTTTTCCTGATGAACTTCAATACGGTCGGATTCAAAGTTTAATTTTTGCATGCCGCGAAGGTAAAAAGGAAACACAGTGTATAACACAGCATCAAACAATCAAACATTTACACAGGCGTTATCCTCAAAGTCGAAACAAAGTTCTCATATTTGCACACCAAATTTTTTCTGCATGAACAAATCAATCTGGATTCTCGCACTGGCCATCGGAACGCTTACGTTAACGAACGCCTGTAAGGTAAAAAAGGCTGCAACCGAAACCGC
>CAZVHF010000005.1:0-31015 GCA_964627105.1 uncultured Chitinophaga sp. | reverse complement strand
GAACAGCAAGGCTTAACAGAGCCCAAAAGAAAACCGGATTCGCAAATTTCATCAGGTGCAAAGATATGTCCTAACGCATTGAATTCGGATACATTGAAATGCTAAATTTGAAATCCCATAAAACTAGTGTGCAAACAAACTATTCGCCCGAAGAAATCAAGCAACGACTTGGGCTATATCTTCCGGGGCATGAGGCGCAATGGCGCATGGCTCCGGCTGGAAGGCCTTCGAAGTTAGATCCACAGGCACGAAAAGCGGCGGTTTTAGTTCCATTGGTGTTACAGGAAAACTCAAGCGAGCTTGTCTTAATTCAACGCACAACATATGCTGGGGTTCACAGCGCACAGTTTGCATTTCCGGGCGGTAAATTCGATGAAGGGGAAGAATTCCCTTCACAGGTTGCTTTGCGGGAAGTGGAAGAGGAAATTGGGGTTCGCGCACACAACTGTACCATATTGGGCGAGCTCAGTTCATTGTATATTCCGGTTAGTGGAATGCACGTTTTTCCAATCGTGGCGTCATTATATGCTGGCGTAGATTTCGTGCGAAATGAGCGTGAGGTACAGGCTATTCATCGTGTTCCACTGGCACATTTTTTTGCACCCGAAAACAGTGGTGTTTACAATATAAAACCAATAAATCGCACTGTTCCGGGTTTTCGCCTGGAAACAGGGATTGTTTGGGGCGCAACGGCCATGATGCTTTCTGAGTTGCTCGCGGTGCTGGAACCTGATTTATGGAGCGAGTTGTCGAAGCGCAACCTTAATAATAATTAATAGCAACACCGAAGCGCCAATAGCAATGGCTATTATTCCTGCGTTTGAATAATGCGCCTTGTGGGTTCGTTTGTCTTTACGAAAAGAGAACGCCAAAATAAAAGCGAAAGAAATCATGAATAACGCAGCAAAAATCCAGTGACCAGGCCCGATATCCATGAAAAAATTCAGATAGGATTAATGCTTAACAATAAAGCGTCCTGAATAAATAGGAATGTTATTACAAACCAAACTGTAGAAGTAAACTCCGTTGGAAAGGGAATTTACAGGAAGATTCAATTTCCCCTCTGTCCCGGTGATGCTTCGGGTGCTCACCTTCTGACCAAATGCATTGTAGATTATCAGCACATTTTCAGCATTGGATTTTGAAGGCAATTGAGAATACGTGATTGAAAAATTATCAGCTGCCGGGTTGGGTCCTGCAGAAACTAAAACAGGTGTTTTATTTTCAGACAAGCCCAAAGTAGCTGGCGTAAAAACAGCTTCAAGCATCACGGAGTCGTTGGGATTGCTTTGGAGGAAAAAGACATATTTTATGGTCACATCGTCCAACACATTATTGTTTTTGTAGTAGCCATGGAACTCATCGCGAATTGCGTTGGGTGAAATTGTTAGGGGTGCCGGCGAAACAATTGTAGATGGGCCATAACATTGCGTCCAACAGAAGAAGTTCTCTGCACCCGGCGCCATAGCAGGGGCATTTTTTTTTGCCAAAACACTTACCGGTTCAGCACTTAAATTCCGAACATCGCAGTTAAAAGTAATCGCCTCAAAATCAGGGTCCCAATAATTTCCGCTAATTCCCTCAATTTGTAGCGTTTGAGCGTGCAAGCCCGCAATACCTAAGAGCGCTGCAAAAACGAAAAGGCTAAAATTTTTCATACTTTTTTCTTTACAAGTTTGGATGAAGCAAATATGCGAAAATTTTCGGAAATGCCTAAATCGATTACGAAAATTAAAGCCTGTACAGCCAAATCTCTGTACTAAAAGCACTTTTGAAATACATACTTGTTAAATAAGGCTAAATCACTTGTTGTTTGAAAAATTAATTTTAGATTTGACCCTCACAAAATTCAAATCAAACCATTTTTTCTATGAAAAAAATTTTTACTTCTGCGCTCCTGCTTTGTTTTGGAGTTATGGGATATTCACAATCTCAACGTCTCGTTTTGATTGAAGAAGGATCTAATGCATCTTGTCCGCCGTGTGCTGCACAAAACCCTGCATTTAACACACTTTTGGAGGCAAATTCTACAAAAGTTGTATCATTAAAATACCAATGGGATTTTCCGGGGTACGATCCAATGAACGAGCACAATCCATCTGAAGTAGCTACACGTTTTGAAACATATTATGGTCAAAATGGTGTTCCTACAGCTATGTTGGATGGAACCGTTCCTTCGTTCGGAGGAAATCCATACGATGGTGCTCCAGCAGGATTCACCACTGCTTTGATTGATGAACGTTATGCTGTTCCTGCTTCATTTGGTATCGACTTAACCTATTCATTAACACCCGAAACTATCACTGTTAATTGTACCACTACCTGCACGCAGGCTGCAAGCGGTAACTTTAAACTGCGGATTGCCGTTGTTGAAAAACTCATCTCGTTTGATTCTGCTCCGGGCTCTAATGGAGAAACAGAGTTCCACAATGTAATGAAGAAGTTTTTACCGAATGCTGGCGGAATTGCAATGGCCGGATCATATGCGGTAGGCGAAACATTCACAACTACTCAAACCTGGAATCTTGCAAACGTTTATGACATCAATGAAATTGCTGTAGTTGCATTTATTCAGAATGATGCGAATAAAGAGGTAATGCAAGCTCAGTTTGCAGAAAACGTTCCAGTTACTCCGGCAAATTCGCTTGACGCTGTTGCTTCTTCAATCGCTGGAGTTGGCGGATTTAGCTGCGTGGGATCTATTACTCCAACAGTAACAATTCAAAATTACGGTTCTACTCCGCTTACATCATGCAATGTTAACTATGAAATCAACGGAACTACCGGTTCTGTTCCATGGACAGGCAACCTTGGTTTCTACGAAACAGGAACTGTAAGTTTAGGAACCATCAACTTCACACCCGACAATTCGAATGTGTTGAATGTGACTACTGCGAGCCCTAATGGTGGTACTGATGAAAACACTGCAAACAACGAGCAATCTGTTGAAGTTGGAATTGCTGGATATGCATCACTTAACATCACTGTAGAAGTTAGAACAGACTATTATCCAGGTGAAACCAGCTGGGAAATCAGAGAAGATAACGGAACGTTAGTAACTCAAGTACAATACGTTGCCGGAACTGCTGACCAATTTGGTGGCGGAGGTCCAGATGCTACAACAACTAAGACACATCAGGTAACCCTTGCGGCTAACAAGTGTTATTCGTTCAAAATGTTCGATAGCTATGGCGATGGAATGGGTTATACAGGTGGAGTTACCACAGCTCCTCCATTTGGCTACAAAATCTTGAATTCTTCAGGAGGAGTTATTATTGAAGAACAAGCGAACTCATTCAATTTTGGTGATGAGACTGAAAACGCTATGCGCACAGATGCTGCATCTTCAATCGACAATAAGAATGATTTCACTGCATTTAATGTTTTCCCAAATCCTGCAACAAACAATCTGAACATTGAAATTAGCCTTGAAAAGCCAGAAGCGGTTAATGTAGAGGTGTTCGATATTCTTGGTCAGCGCGTTAAATTTGAGATGTTCAATACCATCGGAAGTGGTCTGACTTCTATTCCAATGAATGTTTCTGATTTAGCAGCAGGATCATACTCAATTCGTATTAGTTCTGATTCGGCAGAGTCAGTTAAACGCTTTAATGTAGCTAAATAATTTTTAGAGTTCTTTAACTAGAACCTTTAAATCTTGTAAGGCTTGATTTTTGAAAAAGCCGGAGTTTTTTCTCCGGCTTTTTTTATTTTCGCATAATGAAAAAGATATTGCTCCTACTCCTTCTTCCTGGTTTTCTGCTAGCTCAGACTTCAGACAAAACACGTCAGCTCCCGGAAGTAATGCTCAAAACCCTCGATGGGAAGTCGATTTCAACTACAGACTTTAACAATGATGGGAAGCCCATTGTAATTTCATTTTGGGCCACTTGGTGCAAACCCTGCGTAAATGAACTGACTAACATATCAGACCTTTATGATGAATGGAAAGAGAAAACGGGGGTGAAACTCATTGCCGTTTCTATTGATGATGCCCGCAATATGACAAAAGTAGCACCGTTCGTAAACGGCAAAGGCTGGGATTATGAAGTTTATCTCGATGCCAATGCCGATTTGAAACGGGCTCTCAATGTAAATTTAGTTCCGCATACTTTTTTACTCGATGGTAACAAGCAAATCGTTTGGCAACATAACAGCTATACCGAGGGCGATGAACTAAAGTTATTTGAACTCATCCAGAAAGTTGCTTCCGGTCAAACCATCGCCGAGTAAATTTCATGCACAAACTCCAGTTTTTACTTGCACTTTTATTTAGTGCAAGTGTACTCTCTGCCCAAAATCCATCTGGAACTAAAGCCGATTTGGGAGAATTACATGGTAATTTTCAGCTCGATGCGCAATATTATAATGTCGATACATTAATAGGCGCGCCCATCGTTCCGGAAAAAATTCTTTCCAACGGATTCATGAATCTTTGGTATACCAGAGGCAATTTTTCGGGAGGAATACGCTACGAAAATTACCTAAACGTAATGCAGGGATTCGATTCACGCTACAAAGGCTCAGGTTTTCCCTTTCGGTTTGCATCCTACACAAACGACAATCTCGAAGCAACAATCGGTAACTTTTACGAGCAATTTGGAGGAGGACTTGTTCTTCGGGCCTACGAAGAGCGCGGACTTGGCTTCGATAATGTATTTGATGGCGCACGCATTAAGTATGAGCCCATCCCCGGACTCGTTGTAAAAGGCCTAATAGCCCGACAGCGTGCATTCTTTTCGCTAAGTCCCGGTATTATTCGGGGAGGAGATTTAGAACTTAATGTAAATCAGGTCTTCTTTCCCAACAAAGAATTGAAAACGAATTTCATCTTGGGAGGCAGCGCAGTAAGCCGTTACCAGGACGACCAAGACCCTCTGTATATTTTGCCCGAAAATGTAGCCGCCTTTGCCGGTAGAATCAACATTATTCGCGGAAAATTCAATTTGAATTCGGAGTACGGATATAAGATAAATGACCCGTCGGCAACAAATGGCCGTATTTATAAACCCGGACAGGCACTGAATCTTTCATTATCTTATTCAACAAAAGGCTTGGGAATAATTGCCGCGGTAAAACGTCTCGATAATTTTGATTTCCGTTCTGACCGCGCCGCAACCGGAAATGCTAATAACATCAATTTCCTTCCGGCATTAACACGCCAGCATACGTATAATTTGCCGGCTACAATTTATCCTTATGCTACCCAGCCCAATGGAGAGCTAGGATTTCAGTTTGAATTAAACTGGAAAATTAAAAAAGGATCGAAGTTGGGAGGTAAATACGGAACGGAGATAACAATAAATTGCTCGGGCACAAACGGATTGAAAAAAGAGCCTGCCGGTAACGATACATTAGGATATACAAGCGATTTCTTTAGTGTTGGCAAAGAAGTATTCTTTAGGGATTATCACCTCGAAATCCATAAGAAAATCAACAAGCATTGGAAGGCTAACTTCATGATGCTTTATTGGGTATATAACAAGGATGTTGTGCAGGGACTTAAGGGCTTTGGTACTATTTACGCACCAATGGGTGTTGTTGATGTTGCTTATAAAATTAACGACAAACATACTATTCGCATCGAGGCCCAAGCCCTGTTAACGGAACAGGATGATGGGTCATGGGCGATGTCGCTTTTGGAATACACATATTCACCCAATTGGTTTATTGCGGTTGTTGATCAATATAATTTTGGAAACGAAATTCAGGAAAAACAAATTCACTACCTTACAGGAAATATTGGGTATATGAACAAAGGCAATCGCATTATGTTAAGTTATGGTCGCCAACGCGCAGGTATTTTCTGTGTTGGAGGGGTCTGCCGCAATGTGCCTGCCTCCAATGGTTTAAGTTTATCGGTAATGAGCAGTTTCTAATATGAAATCATATGTAGCTTTTTGTGGATTGTTCTTTTTGTGGGTGTTTCAATCTTGCGATATTGTAGATGAGCCTTATTCTGCGAACACAGGTGGAACAACTGATACCAACAACCAGGTGCTTAGAAAAATATTAATCGAAGACTTTACCGGGCATCAATGTGGTAATTGTCCACGTGCAGCCGAAGCGCTTAAGGCAATCGAGGAATTGTACCCTGGTCAGATTGTATCGCTTGGGATACATGTTGGTTTTTTTGCGGAACCTAGCTCGTCTGGAAATTATACTGCCGATTATCGTACCGAAACAGGCGATGAGCTCGACCAATATTATGGAAATTCGATTGCAGGATTGCCCAATGGCTTGATTAACCGTATTTCGTTCGACAGCAATCCAATCGTTCAATATACCGACTGGAGTTCAAAAGCGGCACAACTCGTTTCACTTCCTCCCGATGCCACGATAGATCTTAATCCACAATACAATGCCGCAACCCGTAGTCTACAAGTTAATGCTGATGTAGATATTTTAACAGCCCTGAGCGACTCATTGCATCTTGCACTTTATTTGAGCGAAGACAACATCGTAAGTCCTCAGAAAGACTATTCCCTAACACCATCTACCATAGTCAATTACACCCATCGGCACGTTTTACGCGGAAGCATGAACGGAACGTGGGGGCTTCCATTGTCGGCAGGTACATCATTCGCCGCCGGCTCAACATTTTCGGCAAATGCCGACTTTACACTACCCGCAAACTGGAACGATAGCAATCTGCATGTAGTGGCCATCTTGTTTCGCGCTAATAGTAAAGAGGTTATTCAGGCCGAAGACGTAAAAATTATTAATTGATGTCTTCAGTATTGAAAACACTCGCACTGCTTCTGGTGGTTTCAACTGCATCCATTGCACAAAAGTTTGATGCTGGTTTTCAGGTTGGGTTAAATACAAGTCAAATTACCGGCGATGATCTTGCAGGCTATAATAAACCTGGAATAACCGCCGGAATATGGGTAAAACGTCAATTTGATAACCCAAAACTATCGGCATGGATGGAGATTTCATATTTACCGAAAGGAAGCCGAAAGAATTTGCGCCCTTCGGATTCCATCCCCACATATTATCGGCTTCACTTGAATTATGTCGAGGTTCCACTTACTATAAATTACCGGATCGCACCAAAAATTTCGCTCGAAACTGGTATTTCATGTGGAGTCTATATTAGCCATTCCGAGGAGGATGAATTTGGTGACTTGTCGGGAATTTATGGTCCGCGTGAACAATTCGCCCGAACAGACATTTCTTTTAATGCAGGAGGAAACTGGCATTTTAACGACAAGTGGATGTTTAATGTACGAGTTGCGAATAGTATATTTCCAGTAAGGAGACACGATCTTGAAACCTCGTTTCGTCTTAATCGCGGACAATATTCTTCTTGCGTAATGGGAAGATTGTTCTATACTTTTTAAGATGGGGAAAAAACTTGTATTGGCTGTTTCGGGCGCATCGGGCTCTGTTTATGCACAACTGTTGATTAAGCGCCTTACCGAAATCCCTACTCAACTGGATGATGTAGGCTTGGTTTTTTCGGGAAGTGCCAAACAAGTATGGGAGCACGAATTACAGAATAGGGATTTTGAAAATTTGCCTTTCAGAATTTGGGATAATACAAACTTCTACGCGCCATTTGCTTCAGGTTCTGCAGGATTCGATACGATGATAATTTGCCCGTGTTCGATGGGAATGCTAGGGCGCATTGCCGGTGGAATTTCGGATGATTTAATCACACGAGCCGCAGATGTGGTGTTGAAAGAGCGCCGTAAACTTATCCTTTGCCTCCGGGAAACTCCTTACAGCTTAATCCATATCCGTAACATGGAAACAATAACCATGGCGGGTGGCATTGTTTGTCCGGCAACTCCTTCTTATTATTCACTTCCCCAAGGAATTGAGGAGCTTGCTCTAACAGTTGTAGATCGCGTTCTTGATTTAGCAGGGTTCAAAATCGAAAGCAAACGCTGGCAGAATAACTAATGCCAATGAAAGCACATTACTGCGCTCTATATGAATGCAAAATTCCAACTGGATTTAACAAATGAAACCAATTGCCTGCATCTCATTGTTAAACTAAAAGTGCTTTTGTTAGTTTTGTCAAAATTAGCCTACGATGCCATCTGAAAAAACACTGTCTATCGTTATACCTGCTTACAATGAGGCAAGGACGATACACTTTATTTTGGATAAGATTAAGGCAATTGAATTAATCGATGGGATTAATAAAGATGTAATAATCGTTAATGATTGTTCCAAAGACAATACGGAAGAAGCGATTTTATTATACATCCAAAACAACCCCGATTTACCCATTTCATACTTTAGGCATGAGACTAATATGGGTAAAGGGGCAGCTCTTCATACAGGAATATCAAAAGCTACCGGAGACTATATTATTATTCAAGATGCCGATTTGGAATATGACCCACAAGAATATAACATCCTACTAAAACCGATACTGAATGGTTTTGCCGATGTTGTTTACGGGAGTCGTTTTATTGGAGGCAAACCACACCGAGTATTATTTTTCTGGCATACGATAGGAAATAAGTTCCTCACCTTCTTGTCAAATATGTTTACGAACCTGAACATAACCGACATGGAGACATGTTATAAGTTATTTCGCAAAGAAATAATCACATCCGTTGTTTTGGTTGAAAAACGGTTTGGCTTTGAGCCTGAGGTTACTGCTAAAATTAGCCGAATTGAAGGCGTTCGTATTTATGAGGTTGGAATTTCGTATTACGGACGTACTTATGAAGAAGGTAAAAAAATCGGTTGGAAAGATGGCTTTCGAGCAATTTATTGCATTCTAAAATACGGCCTGTTTAAACGTTAACGCTATATCCTCGAATTATCCTTGATTCGCATATATTATTCTAAAAACTGAATGGTTCGTTTTAGACCCATATATCCTACTCGCTCAACAGCAGCCTTTCCCAAAACTTGGCTAAAAACCTCCTGACTTAAATCTATCCAATCGTTCTTGGTAAGGCGAAGTAAATTATGATGCGGCTCAAAAGCAGGTTCACTGTGTTTTTCTGCAAACCGGTTCCAGGGGCAAACCTCCTGGCACACATCGCAACCAAACATCCAGTTGTCCATTTTCCCTTTAAACGCATCGGGAATAGCTTCGCGCAACTCAATTGTGAGGTAAGAAATGCACTTCGTTGCATCGATCTGATAAGGCGTTAACGCTTCTGTAGGACACGCATCGATACAGCGTGTACAAGTACCGCAATAATCCTTAATTGGTCCATCGGCTTCCAATTCAACATCAATAATTAATTCGGCAATAAAAAACCAGGACCCTGCGTGTGGACGAATTACGTTGGTGTTTTTGCCCATCCAGCCCGCTCCCGAACGCACTGCCCAAGCCTTATCCATTACCGGAGCCGAATCCACAAAGGCCCGTCCTGAAATAGCACCAATTTGCTCTTCGAGTCGATGCATCAACTCAAACAACTTTTGCTTTACGACTTTATGATAGTCTTCACCATATGCATAGCGCGATAGTTTGGGCGCTTCAGGATCAGTCTGCTTTTCGGGATTATAATAATTGAATAACAGCGTAACCACCGATTTAGCGCCTTCAACTAATAGGGTTGGATTGATGCGTTTGTCGAAGTAATTCTCCATGTAACGCATTTTACCGTGTAGGCCCTTGTTGAGCCATTGCTCCAGCTTATGTGATTCGTCGTCTAATGGACCTGCTTTGGAAACACCACAGTACATAAAATTAAGCTCAGCTGCGAGTTTCTTTAACAGATGTGTTCGCTCTCGTGCAAGCAAATCGGCCTGAGTCATTTTCTCGATTTACACATCTGTATCGCCAAAAAGTCCACCCTGCTTATTGGGTGCAATAAAACCAAGATGACGATACGCCAGGGCTGTTACCTCCCTACCACGTGGCGTACGCATTAAAAATCCTTCCTGAATTAAATAGGGCTCATAAACCTCTTCAATGGTTTCTGCATCTTCGCCGCATGCCGTAGCAATGGTATTCACACCAACCGGACCGCCTTTGAACTTTTGAATAATCGTGGTGAGGATACGGTTATCCATCTCATCCAAACCATACCGATCTACATGCAAGGCATCGAGGGCGATACAGGTAATTTCTTTATTAATTGCTCCGTTGCCCTTAACCATAGCAAAATCGCGTACACGACGCAATAAGGCATTAGCAATTCGAGGAGTACCGCGACTGCGCACCGCAATTTCGGCTGCAGCCTCATGGTTAATGGCAATTTTCAAAATAGCGGCAGAACGCTTAATGATAGAAGCCAGCAATTTTGCATCGTAATACGATAGCCGGGAGTTAATGCCAAACCTTGCCCGCAATGGTGATGTAAGTAAGCCAGAACGCGTTGTAGCACCTATTAAGGTAAATGGATTTAACCCTATCTGTATTGAACGTGCATTGGGCCCCGATTCGATCATGATGTCGATTCGATAATCCTCCATAGCCGAATAAAGATATTCTTCGACCAAAGGACTTAAACGATGAATTTCATCTATAAACAAAACATCATTGGCCTCGAGACTCGTAAGCAACCCGGCAAGATCACCCGGCTTATCCAAAACGGGCCCCGAAGTTACCTTGAATCCAACGCCTAATTCATTCGCAATAATGTTTGCCAACGTAGTTTTGCCCAACCCAGGAGGACCATGCAACAATACATGATCTAAAGCTTCCTCACGCATACGTGCAGCGGCAACGAAGATTCTGAGGTTCTCGAGAATCTGAGCCTGACCTGTAAAATCTTCGAACGAAGCAGGCCGTAGTACTTTCTCAAACTCCCGGTCTTTAGGCGAAAGATGATTGAACTCAGGATCTAGATTTGGATTCATTGCATCAAAGGTAAGCCTTGTGGTATAAAAAAGAAAACGTCCCACCGTTTGGCAGGACGCTTTATATTGATGAAATATGTGTACTTAGTGATGATCTTCAGCCATCTCTTTTTCGGTGAGCGGCTCAATCTGCGAAACAAAATCTTCTTCGCGATCGGGACGACTGTAGTCGTAAGCCCAACGATGTACTTCAGGAATTTCGCCGGGCCAGTTTCCGTGAATATGCTCCACAGGAGTTGTCCACTCCAATGTATTGGAACGCCATGGGTTTTGAGAGGCACGTTGACCTTTAAAAATACTGAAGAAGAAGTTGAAAAGGAAAATGATTTGAGCTGAAGCAGCCAAAATAGCAAACCAAGTAACCAATACATTAATATCTACTAGATCATTAAACAATGGGAACTCTGTGTTCGAGTAGTAACGACGTGGTACACCAGCCATACCCAAGAAGTGCATAGGGAAGAATACGCCGTAGGCACCTGCGAAGGTTAACCAGAAATGCGCATAGCCCATTTTCTTGTTCATCACTCGTCCGAAAAGTTTCGGGAACCAATGATATACACCTGCAAACATTCCGAAGATTGCCGCAGAGCCCATTACCAAGTGAAAGTGAGCTACTACGAAATAGGTGTCGTGCAAGTTAATATCCAATGCAGAGTCACCCAAGATAAGACCAGTTACACCACCTGTGATAAAGAACGACACCAATCCAATTGCGAACAACATCGCCGGCGTATACTGAATATTTCCTTTCCACAAGGTTGTGATGTAATTAAATGCTTTAACCGCAGAAGGAATCGCGATCAACAGCGTGGTGAATACAAACACTGAGCCCAAGAAAGGATTCATTCCGGTGATGAACATGTGATGCCCCCAAACGATAAACGAAAGGAACGCAATACCTAAAATTGAAGCAATCATGGCGCGGTACCCGAAAATTGGTTTGCGGGCATTGGTTGCAATAACCTCAGATGTGATTCCTAAGGCAGGAAGTAATACAATGTAAACTTCAGGGTGACCAAGGAACCAGAAAAGGTGTTCATAAAGAATCGGACTTCCTCCATTGTATTCCAACGCACGGCCGCCAATGTAAATATCGCTTAAATAGAAACTCGTTCCAAATGAGCGATCAAATATCAATAACAACGCCGCTGCGAAAAGCACAGGGAAAGATAAAACTCCAAGTATTGCAGTAACCAAAAATGCCCAAATGGTAAGTGGCATGCGCGTCATCGACATTCCTTTGGTGCGCAGGTTAATTACTGTTACAATGTAGTTAAGCGAACCCAACAAGGATGATACAATGAACAAAGACATGGACACGAGCCAGAGCGTCATACCCAAACCCGAACCTGGCATGGCATCGGGCAAAGCACTGAGCGGAGGATAAATCGTCCAACCACCAGAAGCAGGACCACCTTCGATTGTTACTGAGAACAACATGATGATACTCGAAGCAAAGAAGAACCAATACGACAACATGTTCAGGAATCCCGAAGCCATGTCGCGGGCACCGATTTGTAAAGGAATCAATAAATTCGAAAATGTTCCCGATAAACCACCGGTCAGTACAAAGAATACCATGATGGTACCATGAATGGTTACCAAGGCAAGGTAGAAGTTGGGGTCGAGCACACCACCCGGCGCCCATTTACCAAGAATGGGTTCTAAGATTGGGAAGCTTTTTCCAGGCCAGGCCAATTGCAAACGGAACACAACCGACATTAACATGGCTATAACACCCATAAATACAGCAGTTATCAAAAACTGCTTAGAAATCATTTTATGATCCTGGGAAAAGACATACTTTGTCCAGAACGTTTCATGGTGGTGGTCATCATCGTCATGATCGTGTTCATGTGCGTGACCATGCTGTACATCCTTCACCAGATGTTCAGCGTGCGAATCGTGTGTTTCCATTGCTGACATATCGACCTCGTTTTACAGTTTCTTAAACAACAATTATTGAGCGGAAGTGTTTTCGGTAGGTTGAACATTTGCTGCAGCAGTTTGCTTCGCTGCACTTTGTATTTGACCCCACGTTTTTTGTTCTGCCATCCACTTATTGAACTCTTCTTTTGTATCTACAACAATATCCATTTGCATGTTAAAATGGGTTGCTCCACAAATTTTATTACACAAAAGAACGTAATTAAACTTGGGATTTTTCAATTTCGCGCGCATCTCTGCGGTTGTGATGGTTGGTGTAAATTCAAACATCGTTTCCATTCCGGGAACGCAATTCATTTGCGCTCTGAAGTGCGGCATGTAGGCACTATGTATTACGTCGCGCGAGCGGAACTTAAACTGCACAGGTTCGCCTTTAACCAAATGCAACTCACCTTTAACCAATACATCGTCATCATTCTTGGAATCTTCCAAAAGGCCAAGATCATTTCCCTCTCCAATGGATCGGAAATCGTAGCGTCCCAATTGATTATCCTTACCGGAATATCGAGCAGTCCAATCGAACTGTTTAGCGTACAACTCAACTACCATGGCTTTTTTGTCACCAGGATAAATTACATCATTCCATACCGTCAATCCATACGCGATTAAGCCGGTGAGTACGATGGCAGGAATAACGGTCCAAATTAGCTCAAGCTTATTGCTGTGAGCAAAATAAGTTGCACGATTGCCTTTCTTTCCTGCGTATTTATAGGTTTGGTAAATCATAATGATATGTGTACCAATAAATACAATTGTAATAAGTGCCAATGTTACATTGAACAAACGATCGATTTCAGGACCATGGGCAGATGCCGCCTCAGGAAGGATTTTATCCTTGTATGTAACAAATTGCCACAAACAAAATGCGAGAAATGCTACAAGGAAAAGAACCCACATGTTCCCCTGTCCTCGATTTTCGGCGTCAGTAATGGTTTCATCCTTTCTACTGCTGCGTAATTCTGCAGACAAGGCTGCTATTGACATCACGCGTATTCCCGCTAAAACAAAAAGTACAATTACTGCTAAAACTAAGAAAGTCATATATCTTCAGTTCGTTGTTTAAATCAATTAAATGTGATGGTGTACACTCTCCTCGTAGAAAACGTGCGTTGGATTGTTTACCGGACGACTTGCAAGTTTACTCAATACCACAAATCCAAATAAACCAAGGAATCCAAGCATAGTTCCCAATTCGACCCAGCCAAGGTGCCAGTGATCCTTCAACACGCCCGGTGTAATCATAACAAAATTATCGCTCCAGTGACCAAATAATATAATTACTCCAACCACTTTCAAAAGGCCATAGGTGCGCTTTGAACCACGCTTCATCAAAACCAAGAAAGGGAAAAAGAAATTCAATACGAGATTGAACATAAACAAGAACTTATAGTTCTCGAAGCGATCCATAAAATAGGTCACCTCCTCAGGAATGTTAGAATACCAAATCAGCATGAATTGCGAGAACCATAGGTAGGTCCAGAATACTGAGAAGGCAAACATAAACTTACCCAAATCGTGGATGTGATTATCGTTTACTTCAGGTAAAAGTCCTTTGTCTTTTAGGTGAAGTACGATTAACGTTATTACCGTGATTGCACTCACAAAGAAACCAGCAAAAGTGTACCATCCAAACAAGGTTGAGAACCAGTGCGTGTCGATAGACATAATCCAGTCCCACGCCGATGTGGAGGAGGTTACCGCAAAGAATACAAGGAACCATGCAGCTAAACTTTGACTACGTTTCCAGTTCTGTAAATCGTACCCTGGACGCTCAATTTCAGAACGTTTCATGAAAGCGCGAAGGAAAAGAATCCAACCACCCAAATAAACAAGTGTGCGAATTATATAAAATACCGGATTCAAAAACGCCGATTTACCGGCGATAATAGAATCGTAATGTTCGCTTGTAGGATCTGTAACATGTGGGTCGGCCCAATGATAAATATGGTTTACATGGAGTGCCGATAAGATTACCACAACACCAAAAATGGCTGCACCATAAGGAAGATAGCTGGCAACAGCTTCCATCGGACGCTTAACGGTTGCCGACCAACCTGCCTCGGCAGCATATTGAACAGCCATAAAGAACAAAGCCCCTAATCCAATTGCCATAAAGAAAAAGGCATTATGAAGCAACGTAGGCCATGCTCGGTGTGAATCGGAAATAAATCCGCCAACTAAACTTAATACGCCAACGCCCATTAGAGCGAAGCATATATTTTTTGTTTTTGTGGTGAAGGTGTAATTCATTGTCTTTGGTGTGAATCGTCCTTAACTCTGTTATTTTTTCGGTGCAGCAGCTGCAGCCAAGGTTGTTGAATCTACTGAAACGGTAGCCGTACTGTCTTTGGGAGCCGAAACACCCAATCCATCGGCACGAAGCTTCTGAACATAGCGGATTACCGCCCAACGTTCAGCGTAATTGATTTGAGATGCATGGCTGCCCATCATATTTTTACCATAATAAATCGTATGGTACATTTTCCCTTCTGGTAAATCCTTCAAAGCAGCGCTGTAGTAAGACGGAACACCCGCAAATTTATCACGCTGCACCAAGGTGCCATTCCCATCTCCTTTTTCACCATGACAGTGAACACAGAAATTGGTATATACCTGTTTTCCTTTTTCAAGGATTAGTTCCGTTGCAGGATATGGGTTCATCAAACCTAAACCGGCAGCCTCATACCCTTCATTGGTATTTGGGTAGGCATAGGTTTCATGGTAAGGCAATGTTTCATCGTTGAAACGAGGTATTGTTCCGGCAACAGGCTTCAAAGAAGAACCTGCTTCACCGAAAGGACTTTCTCCATAAGCCTCATAAGCCGTTCCACGATACATATCGGGCATGTATTCTAAACCGGGGCTGAGCGGATCTGTTGTGCATGACTGCAAAGCAATCAAGCCACTCCCAAGGAAGGCCGCAAATATCAGATTACTTGATTTTTTCATCTGTAGATTATTTCAGTTCTTTTTGATTGATTTCAACTGCACCGGTGCTGCGAAGTGTAGCAACGATATCATCCTGTCCAACACGCTTATTGTCGGCAGTCTGAATTTCCATGATGAATTTATCATCCGTGGAACGTGGATCAGGATTGTGTGCCTTACGTCCCGGATAAATTTTGTTCACCAACAAATAGCTCAACACCATGCCATGCGCAGCACAAAATACCGTTAACTCGAAAGTTACCGGAACAAATGCAGGCATATTAAGATACCAGGCAAAACTTGGTTTACCACCAATGTTCATTGGCCAGTCATGAATCATCATGTACCAGGTCATCAATACAGCCATCGAAGTACCGAACATGCCATAAAAGAAAGCAGCATTCGATAAACGGGTTGGCTTAATACCAATTACAGGATCCAAGCCGTGAATAGGGAATGGAGAAAATACATCGCGGATTTTTACTCCTTTTCCACGCAATGCTTTTGCGCTGGAAATGAGCACTTCCTCGTCATCAAAAACTCCGTATATAACTTGTTTGCTCATAATCAATTAGTGATGCGGTGGTTTTGGATTTTCACTTGTTGCTTTCAAGATGGTCTTCAACTCGTTCAAGGCAATTACCGGGAACGTGCGAGAGAAAATCAAGAACAGGGTAAAGAAAATTCCGATGGTTCCAATAAAGATTCCAATATCAACAAATGTTGGGTGGAACATAGTCCAGCTCGATGGCAGATAATCGCGGTGCAATGAGGTAACGATGATTACGAAACGCTCGAACCACATCCCGATATTAACGAATATCGAAATGATGAATGTTGCCAACAAACTCTTACGAATTTTCTTAAACCAAAATAGCTGAGGTGTAATTACGTTGCATGTCATCATAGACCAGTATGACCACCAGTATGGACCGGTTGCGCGGTTTAGGAAAGCATATTGCTCATATTCCACACCCGAATACCACGATACAAATAACTCTGTTAAATACGCCACACCTACGATTGAACCTGTGATGATGATAATCTTGTTCATCGATTCAACGTGTGTAATGGTAATGTAATCCTCTAGATTACACACTTTACGCATGATGATTAATAGCGTTAATACCATCGCGAAACCAGAGAAAATTGCACCGGCCACGAAATAGGGAGGAAAGATTGTAGTGTGCCAGCCCGGAATTACCGAAGTGGCGAAGTCCATAGATACAATTGTGTGAACCGAAAGTACGAGCGGAGTTGATAAACCGGCAAGTACCAGAGAAACCTCTTCAAAGCGTGACCATTGTTTTGCCGAGCCAGACCAACCGAAAGATAGGATACTGTAAATCTTGCGCATTTTAGGTTTTGTCTGACGGTCGCGGATTGTTGCAAAGTCAGGAATCAAACCGGTGTACCAGAATACAAGCGATACGGTGAAATATGTCGAGATTGCAAATACGTCCCACAAAAGCGGAGAGTTGAAGTTAACCCACAAGGAACCAAATTGATTTGGAAGTGGCAATACCCAGTAAGCCATCCAAACACGTCCCATGTGCATTACAGGAAACAAAGCCGCGCAGATTACTGCGAAAATGGTCATCGCTTCAGCCGAACGATTAATAGACATTCTCCAGCGCTGACGGAACAATAAAAGAATAGCAGAAATCAAAGTACCTGCGTGACCAATACCTACCCACCATACGAAGTTGGTGATATCCCATGCCCAACCCACTGTTTTGTTCAAGCCCCAAACACCGATTCCCGTGCCTATGGTGTAGGCAAAACAAGCCACTCCCCACAAAGCAAGAAGCGCCGAAATGGTGAATACAATTTTGAACATCCCATTGGCCTTGCCCTCAACCGGACGCGCAATGTCTTCGGTAATCTGATGATAGGTTTTCGTACCTAAAATCAGCGGTTCCCTTACTGATGTTGTATGATGTGCCATATCTTATCGAAATCGATCTTTATGCGTTTGAGTTTGCAGATTTGTTGCGGACTTTAGTCAGGTAATACACCGAAGGTTGTGTACCGACCTCTTCCAGTAATTGATACTTACGTTCGTCGTTCCAGGCCTTGCGCACAGCAGAGTTTTCGTCATTGAAATCTCCAAAAGTGATTGCATTCGTAGGACAAGCCTGCTGACACGCTGTTTTAATGCTTCCATCCACAGGTCGCTCACCTTTTTTCTTCGCCGATAATTTACCTGCCTGAATACGCTGAACACACATGGAGCATTTCTCCATAACCCCACGGCTACGAACTGTAACATCAGGATTAAGTACCATTTTACCCATGTCGTCGAACATGTTGAAGTCGAACTGCTCGTTTTCGTTATAACGGAACCAGTTGAAGCGACGCACCTTGTAAGGACAGTTGTTGGCGCAGTAACGTGTACCGATGCAACGATTATACGTCATCTGGTTTAATCCTTCGA
This sequence comes from uncultured Chitinophaga sp., assembly GCA_964627105.1. Lineage (GTDB taxonomy): Bacteria > Bacteroidota > Bacteroidia > M30B66 > M30B66 > CAMCXT01. Next base: position 12,915 of record CAZVHF010000005.1, on the reverse strand, counting down.
GGCTGTGTGTAGTAGCCAATACCGGACAAACCGTTTCGCAAGGCGCCTGATTGCAATGCTGACACATCACCGGCTGGAATACAACCTCAAGTGAATCGCCTGTTGAAGGCACCTCCATTGCTAAAAACTTATCGATTGCACCAACACCGTCTTTCTCAGCGCGCTCTTCGTTCATGTCGCTGGTATAGTAACGGTCAATACGCATCCAGTGCATTTCGCGGCTGCGACGTACCTCATCCTTACCAACTACAGGAACGTTATTTTCTGCAGTACAACTAACGACACATGAACCACATCCAATGCAGGAATTCAGGTCGATTGCCATATTCCAGAAATGGTTCTTGTATTCAAAATTATCCCAAAGATCAAGTTCCTGCGGCGTAGCCTTGCCATTTTTACCTACAACAGCAGAATTCGTTGCAAGAAGAATTTGCTCGTTTCCTGCTTTCTGATCTTTGCGGTATGCTTCTAATGTAGTTTCCTTAACAATCTGGCGACCCATCATCGTGTGATGCGTCTGGGTAGCGGCAATGTTATATTTTCCTTTGCTTTCAGAAATACTAGCACCCGAAGCCGAATATTGGAAATAACCGTTTGAAGTACCAACAAGTGAGAAGGCATTTGCACCTATTCCATTAGCTGTTTTTCCTGCGGCAGTGCGACCATAACCAACGGCAACAGCTACAACTCCTTTTGGAAGACCCGGTTGAGCCAAGGCAGGAAGTGAAAGCGTAACCGAACCGGCTTTTAATTCAACTAAATCCGACAATTGTTCCTGACCCATCAGTACATTCAAGCCCTTCTCTTTCATTTCGTCGGGATTCATAAGAATGTAGTTGTCCCACGTTGCCTTGGTAATTGGATCGGGTAATTCTTGTAGCCATGGATTGTTTGCCTGAGCACCCCAACCCATACCTGTTTTTTCATAAACAACTACTTCAGTTCCGTTGGATGATGATGCTTTAGAGCTAATTGCTGAAGCTGCGGCATTCAAATCCATACCGCTCGCTACAGGTACTGATTCAGTAGTAACAGGAACAATAACTTTTCCTGCAGAATTTTCTGTAGTTGCAGCTGCTGCCGGCCCCGCCACTTGGGTAATTTTCGGCAACATACCATCGTGCAGCGTTTTGTTCCAGAAAGCTGTAAAGCCACCTGCAACAGCAGAACTATTTGAAGGATAAATCGTTGTTTCCCAATATTTGGCAATATAATCGTGTGCCGATGTCGTGTTATCGCTCCACACCAAAACGCTCTCGAGGGCATGACGCGTTTTACCCAAAGGATTAATTACCGGCTGACCCAATGCATAATAACCAGTCCGTGGGTTAACATCGTTCCAGCTTTCAAGATAATGATGAGATGGAGCAATGATTTTACATGCTGAAGCCGTCTCGTCGGCCACATCAGAAAGCGAAACAGTTAAGTCTACAGATGAAAGTGCAGCTTTAAACGCTTCTCCATTGGGAAGACTATAGGCAGGGTTCACACCTGCTATAATTAATGCACCCACTTTTCTACCGTTCATTTCGGCAATCAGCGCCTGAACGGCAGCATCATTGCCCTGACGTGTAAAATCTTCAACATCTTTATTGATGGTAGAACCGTATGACCCCAGATGCATGTTAATGGCATTTACCACCATCTGCACATTCGGATCATTGATTCCACAAACCACCAATGCCTTGCCGGCACCTGCTTTTGATAATTCTGAAGCTGCTTTAGCAATTTCACTGTCTTTATCGGTAGCCTTTGCAGCAAGTGCATTACCGGTAAGTTTGTTGTAAAGCATTACAGCGGCAGAAGCTAACTGTGAAGGCTTAAGGGCAATACGCTTATCGGCATTGGAACCGGTAACAGTAAGCAATGATTCAATTTGAATGTGGCGCGACATATTCATATTCGCCTTGCTTACCTTGCGCTTTGCGGCATATTGACGCGCATGCTCAACCGGAGAAATCCAATTTGCTAAGAAGTCGCATCCAATACCAACTACTACATCGGCATTTTCAAAATTATAGGTAGGAAGCATGGCTTTACCATGACTTGCCAAATGCGCATCAGCGATTGCTTTTTGCGAAACGGCATCATAAGATATTACCTGTGTTCCTGGATATTTTACCGAGAATTCAGCAAGGGCTGCTTTCATCGACGGACTGATAATCGTAGAAGTCAAAATCCGTATAGATCCGCCTGCAGCAGCAATTGCGGCCAATTTCCCTTTTACTTCTGTATCAATTGAGTTCCAGTCTGCATCTTTACCACCTTTCATGGGATTGCGCAAACGAGCCGAATCGTATAGCGACAATACGGAAGCTTGCATACGGGCACTTGAACCACCCATTGAAACCGGACAAAGCTCATTCCCATCTACTTTAATCGGACGGCCTTCGCGTGTTTTAACAACGATACCCCCGAAATCTTGTCCATCCCAATACGTTGATGCATAGTAATTCGCAACACCTGGTGTAATTTCTTCAGGTTTATTCAAGTAAGGAATCGCTTTGCGCACAGGTGCCTCACAAGCTGCAAGCGAAGCAGCTGTAACGCTAAAACCAAGCACTTTAAGGAAATCCCGGCGATTGGTTTGAGAAGATCCTACCGAATCATTTCCCAAAAACTCATCAACAGGCAATTCTTCAGCAAATTCATTCTGTTTGAGGTTCAGAAACTCAGGTGTTTCCTGCAGTTCCTCAATTCCCTTCCAGTATTTTTTTGTATTGCTCATACGCTTAAATCCGCTTTGATTGTTGTGCGATTAATAGTGACATTTTGAACATTCCAAACCACCAATCGAACCAATTGTAAACTTATCTCCTTTCTTATACTTTGGATCATTCACAAATTGCTTGTGAAGTTCTTCGTAGTATTTGTTGTCCTTGTAGTCGACCTCTGTTTTGCGGTGACAGTCGATACACCATCCCATAGTGAGTGGAGCATGCTGTTTAACAACTTCCATAGAATCAATGGCACCATGACACTCGGTACACTCAATTTTACCAACAGCTACGTGCTGGCTGTGATTGAAGTAAGCATGATCTGGGAGCGAGTGCACACGAACCCATTTAATGGGCTTTTGGTTTTTACCGTACTGGCGAGTCTCCGGGTTGTAGTCGAGTGCCGCATAAATCTTGGAAATTTCTTCCTTGCCGTAGTTTGGACCTTCCTGAATGTACATGTGACAATTCATACACACATTGGCCGATGGTATATTGGCATGCTTTGATTTCTCCACTCCACTATGACAATATACACAAGCAATTTTGTTGTCGCCAGCATGAAGTTTATGCGAGAATTTAATTGGCTGCTCAGGTGCGTATCCTTGGTAAACACCAATTCCCATCAATCCGTCCCAACCTTGCTTTAGTACCCAAATGAGAGCGATTAAACCCAATATCGCTACAATTTTTTTATTGTGTGATGCCCAGTGACGGAAATTTCCGAATAAACCACGATCAGGTGTAGGTTCTTCAACAATACCTTTCTTTTCGTTAACCAAAGCCTGTAGAGACTTGTTTACCGAATTAAGCACGATGACAAGAACCAACAATATGAGTCCTACAATTCCCAGGATTAAGGAGTAATTAGCAGATGAAGATTCTGCTCCTGATTCGCCTGCTTTTGCGCCATCTGCAGGGGCCGCTGCCGCAGCTGGAGCATCTCCGCCTTTGTCGGCCCAATCAATGATAGCAACAATTTCTGCATCCGAAAGATTTTGAGCCGGCATTACCGACTTACCATAATCTTCATACAGTTTATTAGCATAGGCATCACCTGTTGACAAATAGGCAACAGAATTTTTAACCCAAGCAATTAGCTTTGCGTCATCGGCCCAATTACCTCGTGCCCGCACCCCTTTTAATCCAGGGCCGACGAGTTTCTGATCGGTAGGTTTGTGACATGAAGCGCAATTCGCTTTAAACAATTTGGCGGCATCCTGAGCGTTTACCTTCGCCGGGCTTATTGAAAACGCCAGAAACAAAGCAATTGAACTCAGAAATCGTAAACTCAATTTGTGCATAGAATAAAGGCTAAAACAACCTATTTCACTTTTTTCGGCTGCAAATTTAATGGTTCGGCCTATTATTTATGATTTTTTTTCAAAGATGCATCAATATAGAATTGTTCTAAATAAGGCATTTATTAGACTGATATATTGAGTTTTATAACCATTTTAAGTATGCTGTAATGATTTGTCTACATTGCTATTCATTCATTTTCAATTCAATAAAAATATCTGTGTAACTGAGCCAGAGAAAATCGAATTAAATATACATTCGCGGTATGGTACAACAACTTATTGTGGCTTGTTCGATGATTCTCCTGTGCCACATTAATCTATCGGCGCAAGTAAATACATCTAGTAAAGATCTCTCAGGCAAAGGAACTGTAACTATTCATCAGTCTCCAGAAGTTGACGCAGCAATAGAACGTTTTAAGAAATATAACTACAGTGCAGAAGGTGTTGAAGGATTTCGAATTCAAATCTTCAGTGAATCGGGAAATGAAGCGAAAGCTAAAGCAGAAAAGGTTCTTACGGATTATAAATCATTATACGATTTTCCTGTAGGATATTTGACCTACCAGCAACCTAATTTCAAAGTGCGGTGTGGTGACTTCCGAACCAAGTCTGAGGCGCGAAAGTACGTTAAGTTAATCTCTGCATCTTACCCTTCAGCGTTTATTGTGAAGGATGCCATTAACGTAAAGGAATAAATTCTCTGCGAAATCAAAGCTTTCGTTTGATTTCAACCATCTCATAACCTTCAATGATGTCGCCCACTTTAACATCATTGAAATTGTTGATGTTCAATCCACACTCATAACCGGTTGCAACTTCTTTCACATCATCCTTGAAACGCTTCAATGATCCAAGTTCTCCGGTGTAAACAACAATTCCATCGCGTATAAGTCGAATCTTCGTATTACGGTTAATTTTTCCATCGAGTACGTAACATCCTGCAACCGTTCCTACGCGTGTAATCTTGAACACATCACGCACTTCAACGTTACACACTATTTTCTCTTCAAATTCCGGAGCCAACATACCTTCCATCGCGGCTTTAATCTCTTCAATCGCATCGTAAATGATAGAATAGAAGCGCATATCAATTTCCTCGGTCTCTGCTAATTTTCGTGCACTTGCCGAAGGACGAACCTGGAATCCAACAATAATAGCGTTCGAAGCCGATGCAAGGAGTACATCGCTCTCTGTTACCTGACCAACTGACTTGTGAATAATATTAACCTGAATCTTCTCGGTCGATAGCTTAAGCAATGAATCCGAAAGTGCTTCAACCGATCCATCCACGTCACCTTTCACAATGACATTGAGCTCTCTAAAGTCTCCAATCGCGATACGGCGTCCAATCTCATCGAGTGTAATATGCTTGTGGGTTCTGATTCCCTGTTCGCGCTGCAATTGCTGGCGCTTATTGGCAATCTCACGCGCCTCACGCTCATCAGACATAACGTTAAACTTATCGCCCGATGATGGGGCTCCACTCAAACCAAGCATCTGCGCAGCCTGAGAAGGACCTGCCTCCTTAATCGGAGCACCGCGCTCATTGAAAAGCGCTTTAACACGTCCACTATGAGGTCCTGCAAGCACCACATCTCCAATTCGCAACGTACCGGCTGTCACAAGGAGTGTACTCACATAACCGCGACCTTTATCCAACTCCGATTCGATAATTGTTCCAGTAGCCCGTTTGTTTGGGTTAGCCTTCAAATCGAGCAATTCGGCCTCGAGCAGTACTTTTTCGAGCAGCAGATCAACGTTTTTACCATGCTTGGCAGCAATTTCCTGCACTTGGTATTTTCCGCCCCAATCTTCTACGAGGATATTCATGTTCGCGAGTTGTTCGCGTATTTTATCGGGATTAGCTCCCGGTTTATCAATCTTATTGATTGCAAAAACGATTGGCACCTGAGCCGCTTGCGCGTGGTTAATAGCCTCAACCGTTTGCGGCATCACGCTGTCGTCGGCAGCAACCACGATAATTGCCACGTCGGTTACCTGGGCACCGCGTGCACGCATCGCTGTAAAGGCTTCGTGACCGGGAGTATCGAGAAAGGTAATTTTCTTGCCGTTCTCCATCATTACGTTGTACGCTCCAATGTGCTGTGTAATTCCTCCGGCCTCACCCGCAATAACATTGGCTTTACGAATATAGTCGAGTAAAGATGTTTTACCATGGTCAACGTGACCCATTACCGTAACAATCGGCGGACGCGGAACCATTTCGGCTTCATCATCTTCATCGTCGCGAATGGCCTCTTGAACCTCCACGCTCACGAATTCTACCTTATAGCCAAATTCCTCAGCTACAATAGTTAATGTTTCAGCATCGAGACGTTGATTTATCGAAACAAATAATCCCAATGACATACAGGTCGAGATAATCTCATTCACCTGCACATTCATCATCCTTGCCAATTCGTTTGCAGTAACAAACTCCGTTACTTTAATTACCTTATCGAGGTTTTCAAGTTCGGCTTCTTCCTGGGCAGCGCGGAAATCTTCGCGTTTCTGCTTCCTGTATTTGGCCGATTTTGACTTTTGCTTGCCTTGACTTAAACGTGCAAGCGTTTCTTTGATTTGCTTTTGAACTTCCTCTTCCGTTAACGGTGCTTTTGAAGGTGCGGCAGGTCGTTGTTGACCTGGACGCGGCGGTCGATTACCTTGTTGCTGTTGACCGGGACGTTGTTGTTGCTGTCCTTGGCCTGGCATTGAACTGCCACCAGCAGGAGCTGAATCAATGCGCTTGCGTTTCTTTTTCGCATCAGATCCAACATTTGAAGAAGAAGCAACCGGCTTTTTAACTGGTGTAGGCTGCAATTCAATTCTGCCGAGTATGGTTGGTCCTTCGAGTTTTTTACGCTCAATACGGAATGGTTCTTCGGGCTGATCGGGCGTTGGCGGTTCGGTTATTTCGGGTTCAGGTTCAACCGGAGGAGAAACAACAACCGGCGGCGCTTCAGGAACGACAATAGGCTCCGGAGTTTTTTCAACCGGCTTTTCCGCAACGGGTTCTTCTTTTTCAGGTTTCTTTTTTCCTTTGCCTTTCAGACTCGATAAATCGATGGTGCCAAGCACTTTTACGCCGGGAGCTTCCGGAGTTTCTGCCCTAAAGGTTTCTTCAGGTTCCTCTTTCGGAGCTGGAGCAGGAACCTCTTTTACCGGCTCGGGCTCAGGCTTCTTGCGTTCAACAACGGGTGCAAGATTATTTTTAATCAGCACCTCTTCAGGTTCATTATCGATATCCTCTTTTCGCGAAGTGAGCGGTTGCGTCTCGTCAAGCTCAACTGTTTCGCGTTTCAGGCGGCTTTGAATAATCTTTTTCGATTCTTCCTTCGCATCCTTTTCTGTTCCGTATGCCTTCAACAATTGAGCATACATCTCATCGGTAATTTTGGAATTCCGGTTGATATCATCGAAACCCTTTGATACCAGGAAATCAATAACGGTTTGCACCCCAACGTTGAGTTCGGTGGCTACTTTGCTGAGTCGTTTTACTGCTGATGGTTCTGACATCCTGGTAATTATAGGTTTGTGGGTATACTATACCCGGTAATTATTCAAATTCGGCTTTGAGGATTTTCATCACTTCTTTAATCGTTTCCTCCTCAAGATCCGTGCGTTTCACAAGATCATCCACAGGAAGTTCCAATACACTCTTGGCCGTATCGCATCCGATGTTTTTCAATTCATCGATAATCCAGCCATCAATTTCGTCTGCAAATTCATCGAGGTCAACGTCTTCCGAATCCACTTCCGAATCGCGGTACACATCGATTTCATAACCCGTTAATCGGCTTGCTAATTTAATGTTGAGGCCTCCTTTACCAATAGCCAAGGAAACCTGATCGGGTTTCAGATACACTTCGGCGCGCTTGGCAGCTTCATCCAATTTAATGGAAGTAATCTTAGCAGGACTCAAGGCACGTGTAATATACAATGTATTGTTTCCTGTAAAATTGATTACATCGATATTCTCGTTTCGCAATTCACGCACAATACCGTGTATGCGAGATCCTTTCATACCGACGCAGGCACCAACCGGATCGATACGATCATCATATGATTCAACTGCAACTTTAGCACGAACACCCGGTTCGCGTACAATCTTCTTAATGGTTATGAGCCCGTCGAAAACCTCCGGAACCTCCTGCTCAAATAACTTCTCGAGGAATGCCGGCGAGGTGCGCGAAAGAATAATCTGCGGATTGTTGTTTTTCATTTCCACCCGAAGCACAACGGCACGCGAATTTTCTCCTTTTTTGTAGAAATCGCTTGGAATTTGTTCGGTTTTCGGAATAATAAGCTCATTACCATCTTCATCCAGAATGAGTACTTCCTTCTTCCATACCTGATAAATCTCACCTGAAACAATTTCGCCCACGCGATCTTTATATTTACGGTAAACAGAATCTTTTTCAAGCTCACCAATGCGGGCAACAAGATTCTGACGAAACGAAAGCACGGCACGACGACCAAAATCGTTCAGGCGTACTTCTTCAGAAACCTCCTCTCCTACTTCAAAGTCTGGCTCAATTTTCACCGCATCCGAATAGGCAATTTGCTTGTTATCGTCTTCCACTTCGCCATCCTCAACAATTTCGCGATTACGCCATACTTCGAGGTCTCCTTTATCGATGTTGATAATGATATCGAAATTCTCATCCGATCCATATTTCTTGATGATCATATTGCGGAATACATCTTCCAGGATGCCCATCATGGTGGCCCGGTCGATATTTTTGAATTCTTTGAATTCTGCAAACGATTCAATCAGTGCTGCGTGTTCCATTTTACTGCATTGATGGTTAAAATTTAATGACTAACCTGGTCTCGAGTATATCGTTTAAACTAAAGGTCACAGGTTCGCTTGGTATGTTTATTTTTTTTGATGTTTTGGACTTGGATGGCATTAGAGAAATTGCGTTTCCGGCCTGCAAAGATAAGATTCCTTTGTGCTTCAGCCCATTTCTCAACTTGATTTCAACTTCCTGTCCGGCATATTTTAGGTATTGACGTTCGTGTCGAAAAGGTTGATCGATGCCTGGCGAACTCACTTCGAGCTCAAAGTCCTCTTGTTCGCGATCGAGTGAATGCTCAATATGACGACTCAGGTTAATGCAATCTTGAATGGCAACATGCTGATCGTTTTCAATTAACACAGCGATTTTATTCGATGCCGATACCTTAACATCGATTAAATAGTTCCCAGAATCTTTTAAAAAAGACTCGGCAAGTGCTGTTATGTGTTGTTTTGTAATCACAAGCGTTTGCATCCAATAAAAAAAGGGACAATGTCCCTCTCCTCGAAAAATTGCGATGCAAAAATAAGTCAAGGATTTTAATTGCGCAACACTTATTTATTATGTCATGGGTTTCTTCGTGTTTTCGCATTAAAAAATGCGATACATAAGAAAATTTGTTAACAGAAGTTTGAAAGCAAGTTTGTTTATATTTGCCGTCCTCATAAAAAACAAACAACCAAACATTCTTTACCAATGAGCAGCAACTCAAAATCTGTTGAAAGCGGAATCGGTGCATTCTTCGCAGCATCTGTAATTCTAACATCCATCGTCGTAAGTACCTTGGTGTATCTTTTTGTAATGGGCGATCCTTCGCATTTTGAAGGTGGTGACCCTGTAAACGGCCACCCGCATCCAGGCGATGTGTTAGGTATCGTATATAAAGGAGGTTTTATCGTACCTATTTTGATGTCGATTGTAGTTATCATCATTGCATTTTCTATTGAGCGTTTCATTACCATTACCAAAGCAAAAGGAAGCGGACGTTTGAACGTGTTCATCCGTAACCTTCAAAACATGGTAAACAACAACCAGATTGAAACCGCTGTTGCCGAGTGCGACAAGCAAAAAGGTTCTTTGGCAAACGTGATGAAAGCCGGCCTTCAGCGTTACCGCATCCTGCAAAACGACAACACCATGGATAAAGACCAAAAGGTTGTTGCGATGCAAAAAGAATTGGAAGAAGCAACTTCGCTTGAGTTGCCTATGCTTTCAAAAAATCTTGTAATTATTTCAACCTGCGCTTCGATTGCAACGCTTGTTGGTCTGATCGGAACGGTACTTGGGATGATTAAGGCCTTCTCGGCACTTGCACAAGCAGGAGCTCCCGATGCGGTTGCGCTTGCAAATGGTATCTCCGAGGCACTTATCAATACCGCATTGGGTATTACCGGTTCAACGGTTGCGATTATCATGTACAATTATTTTACAACACAGATCGACAGCCTTACCTATAAAATCGATGAGTCGGGATTCTCGCTCGTTCAAACATTTGCTTCACAGTCTAAATAATTCAAGCAGCTCCGAAGGTTATGCCTAAAATTAAAATGCCCAAAAACAGTCCGTCCATCGACATGACGCCGATGGTGGATCTGGCGTTCCTGCTGGTTACCTTCTTCATGCTTATTTCTCAATTCCGGGCCGAAGAGGCCGCTGTTATCGATATCCCATCTTCTGTATCCGATCTTAAAATTCCAGAAAAGGAATTGTTGATGATTCTGGTAGATAAAAAAGATCGCGTGTTTTTCAACCTAACCGGGCAGGAAGAACGTGTGAAGGTGCTCGAAAAAATGGGAGAGAAATATGGTATTGTATTCAATGAAGAACAAAAAAAGGAGTTCTCGAATATGGCTTCTTTTGGTGTTCCAATGAAACAATTACCGGCTTACCTCGATGCCAATTCGACCGATCGTAAAAAACTCGCCGAATCTACATCGGGTATTCCCATCGACTCATTGAATTGCGAAATATGCAACTGGATTTATTTTGCCCGCCGTGCAGCACCCAAATTCAGGGTAGCCATTAAAGGCGATCAGGTAACCAGTTATCCGGTTGTTCGGAAAGTAATGGATTATTTACAAGACGACAACATCGGTAAAGTGAACAAGTTCAACCTTATAACGAACATGGAAACCGGACCTTCCAATTAATTTTTGAAATCCGTGAACCTTGTTCTTCGTTCAACATAACGACCAAAAAACACAACAATGGCAGAATTAAACACCGACGACGGTGGCGGTGGGAAAAAACACGGGAAGAAACGCGCCAAGAAATCTTCGACCCGAATCGACATGACTCCGATGGTTGACCTCGGATTCCTGTTGTTAACGTTTTTCATTCTTACCACCACCTTCAACAAACCCCAGGCAATGCAGCTTACCATGCCGAAGAAAATCAAAGATCCTTCGGAACTGGAAAACAGCAGCAAGGTTGATGATGACCACACGCTGAATGTCCTGCTTACCAAAAACAACACTGTTTATTGGTATTTCGGGATTGCGGACCCCAACAAAGGTGCCCTACCCGCGCTCAACAAAGTTTCTTACGGACCAAATGGATTGCGTAAGGTTTTAATTGATGAGAACAATAAAAGGCACCGTACTTACGATGAAATAGAAAAGCTGAAGAAGATGGTGGCAGACGGTAAATTACCTAAGGACTCGTTGAGCAAGAAAAAAATTGCCTTTCTCGAAGATCCTAAACGCAAGGCCAGCATTCTTACAGTACTTCTAAAGCCCGACAAAGAAGCGAAATACAAGAATATTGTTGACGCGCTCGATGAAATGGCGATTTGCAACATAGGTATTTATGCGTTGCTTGAAGCGAATCCTATCGAGGATCAGATGATAGCCAATGCCCAGTCGTATAACTAACCCTCAAAACGCACGATTATGGCTGAGATGTTAAAAATCAAAGAGTTCGATGAGATCGTCTTTGAACAAAGAAACAGAGAATACGGTGCCTACGAGTTGCGGAAAATGTATAACCGCAGAATGAATATTGCCTTCGGGATTTCCGTGGGGGTATTTCTTTTAGCAGTTAGCATACCGACAATTATTGACAAACTGAGTGAGTTAACCAAAAGTACCGATACGGAGCAGATTGTTGAGCTGAATTTGGCCGACCCACCACCGCTCGACAAAGATGAACCACCACCACCGCCGCCGCCGCCAGATCCACCACCACCGGTGCAGGAAACGATTAAGTTTACTCCGCCCGTGATTGTAGAAGAGGTGAAGGAAGAAGACATTCCACCACCTCAGGAACAGGCCAATGAGACGACGGTAGATACCAAAACCCAGGAAGGTTCAAATGAAATCATTGATTTGCCTGATGAAGGTGGCGGAGAAGACGAAGCTGGCCTCGGCAACAATGAAATCTTTACTGTAGTTGAAAAAATGCCTGAGTTTGAAGGCGGTGAAGATAAACTTCGTGAATTTCTTTCGAAGAACATCAAGTATCCGGCAATGGCTCGCGAAAACGGAATTTCAGGGACAGTTTACATCACATTCGTTGTAGAAGGAGATGGGAAAATTACCGACGTGAAATCGCTTCGTGGCTTGGGTGGCGGTTTAACCGAAGAAGCCATCCGCGTGGTTAAGATGATGCCTAACTGGACAGCCGGTAAGCAAAACGGGAAACCGGTGCGCGTACAGTTTACCCTGCCGGTAAAGTTCACCTTGCGTTAAGCACACGTGGTACAAAAAGTAATTCAAACGATAAGTCTGCTTGTAGTAGGTCTTTACTTCATCGCAGGCTTATCGCTTTTATTGACTGATTTTAATCAACATTTAATTAACGGAAGTTTGCGAACTATGTCGGGCATTTTGTGTTTGGTATACGGAACCTTTCGGGTGGTTAGGCTGCGCACCAAGATGCGCCATGAACGCGAAGAACAATGAAACAGTGGCTTGCGGCATTGCCGCTTTGCATTTTATTTTCTTGTGGCGGTGGGCCTTCAGGTAAAATCGAAGAAACCACCACACGCGGCGAAATTTATATTGCATCAGACGAATCGTATAAACCGTTGGTTGATGCTGAAATATTTGTTTTCGAATCGAATTACAAGTATGCCAAGGTTAAACCAATATA
>CAZVHF010000004.1:10240-33409 GCA_964627105.1 uncultured Chitinophaga sp. | reverse complement strand
CAATGTCTATTTTATTCAGAATAAATAGCGAATAATAAAATAAAGGTCTCTGCAAGTGAGTAACCATTAATTGAAGCCAAACTCATTGGGTTAAATTACGAGTAGCAACCCTAGCAGCTATTTCGGTATAATCAAGTCCTAAAACAAATATTTTTCTGGTTTTAAAATATACCTTGGTGTATATTTGACACCACAATATTTTTTATGAAGTCATTTGGAGATATCATCAGGTTGGCATTTATCCTTGGTTTAGTAAATGTGAGCAATCTCGCCGCGCAGATTTTTGAACCAGAAGGATTAAATATGCCGGGAACATGGAACAATTTTGCAAATCCTCCAGCCTCAGGTTCTGTTTTAGGGAGCGAATTTCAGGTCAATCAGGGCGGTTTAAAGCTAATAAACACCGGAACGCGGCGTTGGCAAACCGGCTTTTACTGTAACGATACTTCTGGGTTTTCGACCGGAACCCAAAATTTCCTTTTTACAAGCGGGCCTGCTAGCAATGCTTTTACAAATAAATGGAGCGGTACGGCAGTGGCTGTAAATCAACTTCAAAACTATGCTTACAACAATAATGCGCTTCCCGATAATAGCATTGACCTCGATTCGGGTTTCTATTATACCATGAACTGGCGCGATGCAGGATACGCATCTACGCAGGCTATCTTTATGAAAACTCAATTTGAGCCTGTTGTATTCGATTCGCTATTTACAGATGCTCCTTTGAATCAGGTTTTTCCAAATCAGCAAATCGGTGTTACTGTAGTATTGGCTGGAGTTCCTTCTCCCGAAGAGCGTTTCTTTTTGCGCTATTCGTTTGATGGTTTTGCCGGTTCGTTTGCCTTGCCAATGACTGTGAATGGCAACGAAGCTACTGTAACCTTACCCGGTTTTCAAGCTGGAAGCGAAATCGATTTTTATGTTTTTTCGACAACCATTCAAAATCCAACCAATAATTACGACATGATAACCCTGCGGTTTTTAAATAACGGCGGGTTGAATTATGGTTTTTCGGTAATTAATGAAGCTACGCTGTTGAATTTAGGTCCCGATTTTTCGGTTTGTGAAGGTAGTGGTCCCTGGGACCTCGCCGTTAATGGTTCGTTCGATAGCTACTTATGGTCTACAGGATCAACCGATAGTGCTATTGTTGTTGATTCGCCCGGAACATATTCAGTTCAAGTAACATTGGGTGCTGTAACAGTTGCCGACACCATAACATTTTCTTTGCTCGATTTGCCCGTCTTCGATTTAGGGCCAACCATCAACCATTGCAACTCAAGTCTGCTTGAACTAAACACGGGACTATCCTTCGGTGCCGCAGGCGATGTCATCACCATTACCTATGATGCAACCCAAGGTCAAACGCAGCTTGCCGACCTCGATACTTCTTTGGATAGGATTTACATGCATTCGGGATACGAAGCCGTTCCATTTGGAGGCCCGGTGAATTGGATTGGTAACTGGGGTACCGACGATGGTTTGGGTGAGATGACTTACTTGGGGAATAACCTCTGGACCATCAGCTTCAATGTGTTCGACTATTATTCAATCACGGGAAGCGAACCAATAAGCGGATTGTTCATCGTTTTTCGAAATGCAGATGGAACATTGACCGGAAAAGACAACAACGGAAACGACATATTCCTTAACCTGCAACAAGGTCAACCCTCATCAGATTTTACTGGGATTGAAGCAAGCATTGAAGGTTCTGGTATTCAATCTGTGGTTTGGAATACCGGTTCTGAATCGTCTGCCATCACCGTAACGCAAAACGGCATCTATACTGCAACAGCAAGCACTGTTCAAGGCTGTACTTACAGTGACTCGGTGCAAGTTAATATCCTCAGTGTTCCAGCTTTGAGCCTTAATGAAGACACGGTTGTGTGTTCAGGCAGTTTTGAGTTGGAGCTTCAAGCCGCTGGCGATTTCGTTTCGTTCGTATGGAACACAGGCGAAACAGGTTCTTCAATTTCTGTAAACAGTCAGGATACGTATTCAGTAACTGCCTTAGCATCCAACGGATGTGTAGCAAACGATACAGTAAATGTTGCAGTTTCGCTATTTTCCATTAGCTCGCAACTCAACGAATCGTATCTTTCTTGCGGAGGGGAAGCGGTTGTCTTAAATCCCGGCTTTTTCCTTTCGCCTCAAGGAGATTCGCTTACTATTGTTTATGATGCAACTCAAGGGCAAACGCAATTACAAAACGCCGAGTCTGTTTATTTCCATTCGACATACGAATTTGCCCCCTTCTCTGGCGGTGTAGAGCCATGGGTTGGTAATTGGGGGCAAGACGATGGAATCGGGCAGATGACATCGCTTGGAAATAATCTCTGGAAGATAACCTTAAATGTCTACGATTATTATAATGTTCCGATTGATTCTATCGTTAACGGCTTATTCATGGTGTTCCGCAATGCCGATGGAACGCTTACCGGAAAGGATAATTCGGGTAATGATATTTTCTTGAATCTCAGCACACCTTTTCCCTCATCCTCGTTTAGCGGTATCTCAGCAAGTGTCGAACAAAGTGAGGTCGTTTCAATCGCATGGTCCGACGGAAGTTCAGAGCCACAATTGAGCACCAATCAAGGAGGCTTGTATTCGGTAAGTATAATCTCGGATGATGGTTGCGTACTAATCGACTCGACAGAGGTAATTGCAGTTGCCGGAGCGCAGGTTAACCTTGGAGCAGATCGCATTCTCTGTCCGGGTGAAACAGCAAACTTAAACGCCGGAGCAGGCTTTTCAACTTATAGTTGGAATACCGGTTCAAGCCAAAACGCAATTTCGGTTTCAACAGGAGGTACTTATTATGTAATCGCTACAACCACCGAAGGTTGTATTTCTGGCGATACGATAAATGTTCAGGCTATCAATCCACCAAATGCATCCTTTTCGATTGGAACGATACTCGACTCGACTGTTAATTTTGTCGATTTAAGCACAGGACCAGCTAATTATGCATGGGATTTTGACGGAGATGGAGTGGTAGATAATAACCTAAACGGAAATGTCCAATTCACCTATAGTCAGTCGGGCAATTATACAGCAACGCTTGTGTTATCAAATTTCTGCGGTTCTGATACAGCAACGGCCAATGTTACAATAAACATAACCGGACTAGAAACGTATGATGCTAAATTCGGTAACCTGAAACTCTTTCCTAATCCGGCTGAATCATCTGTTCGTATTGCATCAGAATTAATTCAAAATAGTGCTTATGAAGTTTTTGATTCTATGGGACGTTTGGTATTAAAAGGTAACCTGGGCTCTGAAAGAACTATAGATATCGATCAGTTGGGTCATGGTTTTTATACTGTTCGGGTGAATAGTCCGAAATTAACCAGTACTGCCGGATTTATTAAACGATAAATTTCGCGCGATAAATTTAGAATTAGCTCCTATGCAGGATTTACTACATTTGAGCTAATTGAAATTACATGAAAATTAGAAGCGAAATCACCTCGGCTTCGGTGATTTATGTTCTGTTTGTTTTCTTTGCTGTATCGCGGTTTTTGTACTTCGATGCCACTAATTTATTGCCTTCGGCTGGAATTGATTATGGTCATTTAGTTCACTGGACACATACAAAAGTTTCCGATTCCCTGGCGATACAGCAAACGCCAGACGCAAGCTTGTTTGAGCAACCTCGCCTTGGTAAAACTGCATCATTATTTGCCGCACCATTTTTTTGGCTAGCCTTAAAAGCTTCAGGCAAGGCCGAATTTAGTGTTATGCTGTTGATTGTGCTTGAATTTATTGCACTGTGTCTAATTCTGGTTTCGCTGTGGTGGCTGCGGAAATTTCTTCTTAACTTTTTCGACGACGACTATACCATCTTCTTCATTCTCGTAGTTTCGCTTGCTACCACCGTAAACGCAAGTTTTGCTTTAAACGGATTGAGCTCCGATCTGTTCGAATTCGCGTCCATTGCTTCCGCACTTTATTTTATTTCGGTTTGGCAAAAAGAACCTACTTCAAATAATTTTCTTAAGTGTGCATCAACTTTTACTATTTCAGTATTTCTAAATCCGGTAGCTTTCTTTTTAATTCCCTTTGCGCTGTTATTTCGCTCTCCTTCGAATCTTTCCGAAATTGTGCAGGGGCCTGCTGTAGTATTTCGTTCGCGCATCGCATCGCTTTCGCAGGGAAAAAACTTGCTGATTTCAGTGTGTTTAATGATTGTTATTGGACTTGCATTGATTTTTAGCTTATTCCTGGTTTCCGACTTCGCCTCTGTAACTATTCTGGAACGCAGCCTAAACAATATCGAATTACTTCCTCAATTGGTTTTAAGTTACCGAAAAGGCTGGTGGTTATTTGTGCCATTTTCAGCTTTGGCTATGTTCGCGCTAATCGTTTATTCTTCTGCTTCTAAAGCCAATGCACTTGCTGTGTTGCTTTCCATTTTAACTGCATTTTTATGTGTTCTGCTCACTGGAGGCTGGTGGGAAAATAACGCCTTAGCAATTCCCGAATTAAACGGCGTCATAATTCTACTCGTTTTCCCAACTTATGCCCTTATTTCTAAATGCAAAGAACAAGGAGAGGTGGCGTCAATTATCTTATCGCTTTATTTTTTGGGATGTCTTTTTTACACGCAGTTTTTTGTCTGGCAAATAGGAAATGGTATTTTAAATCCTGAAAAATTATCCAAACGCTATTTTTACAACGTGCTGTTTTCGCTCGAAGAACCCGATGAATCAAACCAGGCGAGGATTTTGGAAAAGGGTTTTATGCCGGGCGACAAACTGAACTACATTACACAGGTCCTTTTCGAAACAGATTTTACAAATGCTAAGGAGTTTACAATTCTGGATCTTAATAATCCTTTCCATCGCATCAATGCCGATGCCGAATATGCAATAAGTCGTAAATTTTCTTTGAATCCCGGACAATACAGAAAGGATGCACTTTTGGAAATTCGTTTCCGATACCGCATGTCGAGTGGTCTCTGTAACACCGGACCATTCGCAGTTGCCGATATCGAAGCGCCAAACGAACGATACGGTTACCAGAATTTCTTCCTTGAAAGCGATGCATCCGCTAACTGGCAAATTTTTTCGGCGCTTTATAAGTTGCCCGAAATTAAAAATCCAGGCGATCTACTTAATTTTTACATTTGGAACAATGGCAAATGCTACATCGACATTGACGATGTGCAGCTAACCGTATTCGAACCCAAAGAAAAACACACCAACAATGAAGTGTTTCTATTTGATTGATGAATCCACTCAACCATTGTTCATTTTAATCGTTTAAATTAACCGTAGAAATTTACCATTAACACAGCATTTCCAATGTTTAAAAAGATATTGTTCTTCATTTTCTGCCTACATGCATCCATCGGCTTCGCGCAAAATTTTAACAAACCCGCAAAGTTTCAGGTTGTTTTTAACGATAAGGGCGATTTAAAAGATCTGGAGTCAAATCCCAATCGCTTTCTTTCTGATGCGGCGCTTCAACGCAGGAAAAAACAGAATATCCCGCTTCAGTATAACGATTATCCCGTGAATAAGGAATACATCCTGCAGCTTAAACAAAAGGGATTCACTGTGTTAAATGCCTCGCGTTGGTTTAATTCGGTTAGCGTTTATGTTCGCGACTCGGCTTCCATAAAAGAGCTTTCGGCCTATCCGTTTGTGAAATCGGTTCGGCCGGTAACGAAAGTTTTGGTTTCCGTTCAAGACGAAAATGGCCTCTCGCTCCAAGAGCAAAAAGAAATCAAACGAAAAGCATTTAAACCTTTGTTACAACCCAAAACCAGCATACAGTCGCTCTTTGGTTTGGCGAATTCACAAATTTCGCAAATAGCACTGCAATCGCTTCACGAAATGGGTTTCAAGGGCGATTCGGTATTGATTGCCGTGCTCGATGCTGGGTTTTATAATTGCGATCGCATTTCGTTTTTCGATTCACTGCGAATGCAGAACAGAATCATTCACACACATGATTTTGTTATGGGCAACGATTCGGTTTACGAAGATAATTCGCACGGCATGTCTGTTTTGTCGTGCATGGCTGCCAACAAACCGGGTGTATTTATGGGAACAGCGCCCGATGCTCATTATTTATTGTTGCGAACCGAGGATGCCGGTTCTGAATTCATCATCGAAGAAGACAATTGGGTTGCTGCAGCCGAATTTGCCGACAGTGCCGGAGCATGGATAATTAATTCCTCGCTTGGATATACCGAATTCGATGATCCACAAACATCGCATACCTATCTCGACCTCGACGGCAATTCGACTCACGTTACGCGGGGAGCTGATATTGCAGCATCTAAAGGAATCTTGGTGGTAAACTCTGCTGGCAATTCGGGCGACAATGCCTGGCGGTATATCGGCGCCCCGGCCGATGGCGATTCGGTTCTTACCATCGGTGCAGTTGACTCGCTCGGAAATTATGCATCCTTCAGTTCGCAAGGTCCAAGTGCCGATGGACGAATTAAACCCAATGTTTCGTGCACCGGACAGGCAACTTGGATTGTTACCAGCGCCGGAAACATTGGTAGAGCAAACGGCACATCGTTTTCGTCGCCCATTTTGGCCGGAGCAGCTGCATGCTTGTGGCAGGCTTTCCCGGATGCTTCCAATATGGAGATTTACAAAGCCATCGAACAAAGTGCTCATCAATATGAAAACCCCGATTATTTTGTAGGATATGGAATTCCAAATTTCACCAAGGCGTTCGGTATCTTAAAAAAGGCACGGAATGCTGATGCCGAAAAAGATAGCTTATTGAACGCTTACCCAAATCCCGCGAGCGAATCGCTTGCAGTAGCGTTTTATTCGGGCAAGGCGCAAACTATTTTGATGAGTTTAACGAAGCTTTCAGGTAAACTTGTCAAGGAGCAGGTAATAGAAGTATTGCCTTATCATACAAATACACTTCAATTCGAATTCAGTCGCAGAATTAGTTCCGGCACCTACATCCTTGCTATAAAAAACGAATCAGGATCAGTATTCACAAGGCGAATACTGATCAGCAACTAATCCCGTTCTGCCTCGTAACCCTCATCAATCAAGAGATTACCAGATGTGGCTGCAGCTACCGCAAGTGCATCGCAACGTTCGTTCTCAGGATGGTTGTTGTGCCCTCTAATCCATTTGAACTGTACATGGTGCTTAGGGTAAATCTGTAAAAAGCGCTCCCACAAATCGCGATTTTTTTTGTCTTTAAAATTCTTTTGAACCCACGAGAAAACCCATCCTTTCGTCACACTGTCGACAACATATTTTGAATCCGAAACAATGAGCACGCGGCTTTTCGGAATTTTAAGCGATTCGAGTCCAACGATAACACTCAGCAATTCCATTCGGTTATTTGTGGTTAATCGATACCCTGCACTCAGTTCCTTGTAGTGTTGTCCGGCCTTTAAAATTAAGCCGTAGCCTCCCGGACCCGGATTGCCGCGTGATGAACCGTCGGTGTATATCTCAATGTGCATAAAAATCGATACCTCAGAACATTTTTCTTTCAGGACTTATAATGAAGCATATAACGCTCAATTTCAGGAGCTAAATGCACATGTTCAAGTTTATGGATGCGTTCTGCTAAAATTTCGCCTGTATCGCCCTGCTGAACTTCACAACGAGACTGAAATAGAATAACCCCCTCATCGTAATGCTCGTTAACCAGGTGTATGGTAATCCCACTTTCATCATCACCGGCGTCGATTACTGCTTTATGCACATGCATGCCATACATACCTTTGCCACCATATTTAGGCAAAAGAGAGGGGTGTAAATTGATGATTCGATTCGGAAATGCCGCAATGAGTTCTGAGGGAATAAGCTTCAGAAAGCCAGCGAGTACAATTAAGTCGGGCCGATACATTAGTTTAAGGTGAGCTATCCATTTAGGATCTGCGAGCTCTTCTCCTTTGATAATTTCGAGATTGATTCGATAATCGTAGCTTATGTCCAAAAAGCCCCGCCTTGGTTTATCGCTCACCAAAGCAACCACCTGAATGTATTTGTGGTTTTGAAAATAATTGATGATTGCCCGGGCGTTACTACCCTTACCCGAACCGAATATGACAATTTTTTGCATCTTAAACCAATTGCCGCGAATGTAAGCCGACTGGATTAGTGTGCCAAGTAATGTTTTTAAGTATATGATTATTAATATTTTAAAATGTTAAGAAGCATAGTTGAAAAAAGATTTTGTTCGTTTGCGCTTAAGTCCTTTCTTTGCATCGAATTTTTACACAAACGAAAATGTCAGACATCTCTGCCCGCGTTAAGGCAATTATTGTAGACAAGCTAGGAGTTGACGAAAGCGAAGTTACTCCAGAGGCTTCATTCACAAATGATTTAGGCGCTGATTCACTCGACACAGTTGAGTTAATCATGGAATTCGAAAAGGAATTCGGTATTGCCATTCCCGATGATCAGGCTGAAGGCATCGGCACTGTTGGTGATGCAATTACCTACATCGAGAAAACAGCGAAATAATTAATCTTTAGGCTTTGAGACGCGTTGTCGTTACCGGCCTGGGCGCGGTTACTCCACTCGGAAATACTGTCGAAGAATTTTGGCAGAATCTAATTGCTGGAGTAAGTGGTGCTGCTCCTATTACTCATTTTGATTGCTCCAAATTTAAGACACGTTTTGCGTGCGAGGTAAAGAATTTTGATCCTTCTGCAGTAATAGATAGGAAAGAAGTACGCCGACTCGATTTATTTGCCCAGTATGCATTGTATGCAGCAGATCAGGCATATCGTGATGCCGGTTTTGTAGAAGGTGCTTTTGACCCCGATCGTTCGGGCGTAATTTGGGGTAGCGGTATTGGTGGCTTAAACACATTTTTTAAAGAAGTGGAAGAGTTTGCCAAAGGCGACGGAACACCTAGATTTAACCCCTTCTTCATTCCTAAAATGATTGCCGACATTGCTTCCGGTCACATTTCGATGCGGTATGGGTTTCGTGGACCAAATTTCACAACAGTTTCTGCCTGTGCTTCTTCGACAAACGCTATTTTAGATTCGCTTTTTTACATTCGCATGGGCAAAGCCGATGTTATGATAACTGGAGGATCTGAAGCCGCCGTTAATGAACCTGCCATGGGCGGATTTAATGCTATGCATGCCCTGTCCGAGCGCAACGATTCTCCCCAAACGGCATCACGTCCATTCGATGTTAGTCGCGATGGGTTTGTAATGGGCGAAGGGGGAGGCGCACTTATACTCGAGGAGCTGGAGCATGCAAAAAAGCGTGGTGCTAAAATTTACGCCGAACTGGTAGGAGGGGGGGCCTCCGCAGATGCGCATCATATAACTGCTCCGCATCCCGAAGGACTTGGTGCATTGAATGTAATGAAAAATGCCTTGTCTGATGCCGGAATGCAAGCAACTGATATCGATTACATCAACGTGCACGGTACTTCAACGCCTTTGGGTGATATTGCAGAAACAAAAGCAATTTTGGGTGTTTTCGGAGACCATGCCTACAACCTAAATATTAGTTCAACCAAATCAATGACAGGACATCTGCTTGGTGCTGCTGGTGCGGTTGAAGCCATAGCCTCTCTGTTGGCCGTAAAGAATGATGTTGTTCCGCCAACAATAAACCTCGACACAATCGATCCAGAGCTTGATTCAAAGCTTAATTTTACGTTCAATAAAGCGCAGTATCGCACCGTGCGCGCAGCATTAAGCAATACATTCGGTTTCGGAGGCCATAATGCATCGGTTATCTTCCGGAAATTCACGGATTGATTTGTGAAAAGGCTTTTTATTCGTTTTTCACCTCACCGCAAGCGCTACATACAACTCAAAAATCTGCTTGGATTTTGGCCTGGCAACATCCGGCTTTACGAACTCGCATTTACCCACAGTTCTGTAGCACGTGAAATAAAGGATGGGGTTAAGGATTCGAATGAGCGACTTGAGTTTTTAGGCGATGCTGTGCTGGGAGCAATCGTTGCCCACTTCCTGTTTGTGAAATTTCCTTACCGCGATGAAGGCTTTCTCACCGAAATGCGATCACGCATTGTGAATCGTACTTACCTCAATAAGCTGGCCATCAAAATCGGACTCGATAAACTTATCCAATACGATGCATCGCACCGAATGTACAAGTCGATATGCGGCGACACCTTCGAAGCTTTGATTGGTGCAATTTATCTCGATAAGGGTTATCTGTTTACCGAGAAAGTTATACTCGAACGTATCATTCGTTTTCATGTCGATCTCGACGAACTTGAACAACAAGAACTAAATTTTAAGTCGCGGCTTATTAACTTAGCCCAACGAAATCGCCAGTCGATTGTATACGATGCGCGCGAGGAAATTGGTTCAAATGGTCCTAAACGCTATCATGTAACTCTTTTTATCGATGAAAAGCCTGTGGCCGAGGGAATCGGTTTTTCGAAAAAAGCTGCAGAACAAGCTGCCTCAGAACAGGCTTGGTCCATACTTAATGTGGAGGAGCGGTCTTAGTGTTATTTGAACAATTAGCTTATCTTCGCATCCATGAAGCGAATTAATCACAGTGATTATGCAGATTTCGATTTTTTGCTTTTTGGCATTAGCAGCAGTGTTGACGAATTTAGGATATGCTGGTTGCTAAATCGCTTGTTTCAAATCAACTTAGGAATTGAGAACGAAGTTGTTTTACACCATTCCAAAACCAATCAGGAGTCTGTTTTCTGTCATTTCCGTTACGAAAAACTATCCGTCACAAACTCAAACTTGAACTTTGTGAATATGGGGCTGCCTGAACATAATTTCGATGAGTCCTCCGTTGTTTACCAGCTCATTGGCAATCGTCATCCATCTGGAAATCTTTTGCCCGAGCACCAGCGAATTGATTACCTATTGTCTTTGCGCGGGGAGGGAATAGACGAAGTAAACCCAGACTCAATTCTTACACAATTAAGAAGTTGTGATGAGATTCAGGCCGCTTTTCATATCGATGTAGAGAGCTTAAAGTCAAAGAATAATTTAATTTTTTAGCATGAATAAGGTTCAAAGCAAAACAAAGGTTATCGCAACACTTGGTCCTGCAAGTTCGTCGCGCGAGGTGCTCGAACAAATGATTACGGCTGGCGTTGATGTATGCCGAATCAACTTTAGTCACGGCAGTTACGACGATCATGCTGCTGTTATCCATACCATCCGACAGATCAACGCCGAACGCGGCTTTCATACAGCAATTTTGGCCGATTTACAAGGACCGAAACTTCGAATTGGTGAAGTAGAAAATAACGGCGTGCAATTGAATGCAGGCGATGATGTAGTTATCACAACCGATAAATGTGTGGGTACGGCCCAACGGGTTTACATTACCTATCCGCAATTTCCGCAGGATGTTAAAATCGGTGAAACCGTCTTGATTGATGATGGTAAGATTGTGCTTATCGTCAAGGACACCAATAAAGACAACGAAGTAGTTGCCACTGTTGTTCATGGCGGGATCCTTTCGTCCAAAAAGGGGGTTAATTTGCCTAATACACAAATCTCCTTGCCTTGTTTAACGAAGAAAGATTTGCAAGATTTAAAATTTGCGCTCGATCATGGCGTGGAGTGGATTGGATTGTCGTTTGTGCGAAGGGCAAGCGATATTCAGGAATTGCGCGGCAGAATAAAACGGCTCGCGTTGTGGCCAAAATCGAAAAGCCCGAGGCCATAGAGGAAATTGATGGTATCATTGCCCATACCGATGCATTGATGGTGGCACGTGGCGATTTAGGGGTCGAAATACCCATGGAAAATGTGCCGTTGATTCAAAAAATGCTTGTTAAGAAATGCCTCGAAGCGTCTATTCCCATCATTATTGCCACTCAGATGATGGAGTCGATGATTACCAATTACAACGCCACCCGAGCTGAGGTGAACGATGTGGCAAATGCCATGATGGATGGAGCAGATGCGGTAATGTTAAGCGGCGAAACATCGGTCGGGAAGTTCCCGGTTCGCGTAATCGAAACTGTGCAAAAGATACTTGCCCGCGTTGAAGGCTTCGAGGGAATTTACCACAAAGACCACAAGCTCGTTTCGCATAAATCGCGGATGCTTACCGATGCAATTTGTTCCAATGCTGTGCGCATGGCCGAACAAACAGGTACTTCGGCTATAGTTGCGATGACGCATTCGGGTTATACCGCATTCCGAATTTCGAGCTTCAGACCAAGGGCCAATATCTATATTTTTACCGGTAACGAATCCTTACTCAATACACTCAGTCTAGTTTGGGGTGTTCGTGGTTTTTACTACGATAAAATGGTGAGTACCGATCATACCATTGCCGATATAAAAGACATCCTCAAAAAAGATGGTTTTATCAAATCCGATGATTTAATGATTAACGTAGCCTCAATTCCAATGCACGAATTTGGCAAATCGAATATGATAAAATTGAGTTTTGTAGAGTAATTTCGGTTCGATAATTTATTTCAAATACTATTTATAGATTTTAAATGAGTAAATTACATAAAAATACCGTTCTTGTTTTATTGCTTCTTTGGTTGGTTGGGTCGCTAAATGTAAAGGCACAGGACACGTTTTCTATCGTAGCTATTGATACAGCTACCGGAGAAGTTGGTAGTGCAGGTGCTTCATGTGTTGATTTAATTCTCTTTTTCCCGAATTATGCAATCGATTTTTTAGGCGATTTGATACCCGGACAGGGCGCCATCAATACGCAGGCAAGTTATAGTACAGTAAACCAGGCAAATGCCAGAGCCCGAATGTTGGCAGGCGATTCTCCGCAGCAGATTATAGACTGGCTTGTAGCCAACGATGCCAACAATAATCCCAACAACAGGCAATATGGTATAGCTTCATTTGTAAACGGCTCGCCTCAAACGGCAGGTTATACAGGTTCGGCTACCTTGAACTATAAAAATCACATTACGGGACCAAATTATTCTATTCAAGGAAACATTTTATCAGGACAAGCTATTCTCGACTCAATGGAGTCGCGGTTTTTGAACGAACCTGGCGATTTGGCCTGCAAGTTAATGGCTGCTTTGCAGGGAGCTAAAGTACCCGGTGCCGATACCCGTTGTGCCAATAATGGAGAAGGTACATCGTCGCTCTTCGCATTTTTGAAGGTAGCTCAGGCTCAGGATGAATACGGAAGTCCCTCACTTTTGCTTGGGGTTAAAACACCTGGTGGAGCCGGAATCGAGCCCATCGACTCCTTGCAATCGCTATTTGATGGGCAGCATTCCTGCTCGCAAAGCGTTGGTATCGTCGAAAGTAAAGCCGAACTTAGCGTGTACCCCAATCCAACGCACGGCATCTTGCATATACACCGTTCGGATGCCGATAACTCCGTGTACAACTATCTTCTACGCGATGCTTTTGGCCGCCGGGCTGCAGAGGGTAGAATAGAATCTGCCAAACATACACTCGATCTGAGCGCCTTGCAGAAAGGCTTCTATGTGCTCGAATTGAGTTCGGGCGCTGAACGATTCACAGTTTTTAGGCTGATACTCATCGATTAGCATTTTTATCGCGGATCATCTTAGATTGACTTAAAAAACGTCAATAATTTATATATTTGACGTAAATATAGTCTTGTTGCTATGCGTTCGGTCGCTCATATGGATTTAGACAGCTTTTTTGTCAGTGTAGAGTGCTTGCGCGATACTCGGCTTGCCGGGCTACCTTTGATTATTGGCGGCGGCGGCGACCGGGCAGTGGTATCGTCGTGCAGCTACGAGGCAAGGCGTTTTGGTGTGCACTCGGCTATGCCGGTAAAATTGGCCAAACGCCTTTGTCCCGACGCTATTATAGTAGGTGGCGACATGGATTTATATAGCCGCTACTCAAAAATGGTAACAGAAATTATAGCCTTAAGAGCGCCGCTGTACGAGAAAGCCTCTATAGATGAGTTTTACCTCGATCTTACGGGAATGGATAAGTTTTTCGGCACGTGGAAGTGGATGCAGGAGCTCAAACAAAGTGTAGTTCGTGAAACAGGCTTGCCAATAACATTTGCCTTATCGAGCAATAAAACCGTGTCTAAAATTGGAACAGGTGAGGCCAAGCCTGATGGACAGCTGCAGGTTCCTTTCGGACAAGAAAAGCCGTTTCTTTCGCCCCTTCCCGTGAATAGAATACCGATGATTGGGGATAAGACTTATGCAACGCTCTGCAGCATGGGGATTCGAAAAATAGCCACCTTGCAGGAAATGCCGCCTCGTGCAATGGAACGTGTAATGGGGGCAAACGGCCTGCTAATCTGGAAAAAAGCAAACGGAATCGACGATTCGCCGGTTCAGCCTTATCGCGAACAAAAATCGATGTCGACCGAACATACTTTCGAAACAGACACCATCGATGTGAAAATGATACGGGTTATTCTGAGTGCCATGACCGAAAAACTCGCCTATAAGCTTCGTCGGTCGGGGCGTCTTACCGGATGCATTGCTGTAAAAATACGTTACTCCGATTTTGATACGGTGAGTAAACAACTTAGCATACCTTATACGGCCAACGATGCCAAACTCATAGATGTTGTGTATCGCTTGTTCGATCAGCTCTACCAACGCAGAGTTTTAATAAGACTTATTGGCGTACGGCTCAGCGAACTTGTAAGAGGCTCGTACCAAATTAGCCTATTTGAGGATACTCCCGAGCAGATTAGTTTGTACCAGGCAATGGATAAAATTCGCAACCGTTTCGGAAGTACGGCGGTGCAGCGAGCTATAACCCTTGGTGCAACATTTCGGGAGTATGATTCGAATGGAGCATTCTAAGTGCTCCAATTAGTATCAAATAAAAAAGCCGGTTTCATTGCTGAAACCGGCTTTTTAGTGATTTTAAGAAAAATTAGTTCTTCGAAATACGAAGTACTTCACGAGAACCGTTTCCTTCGGCCTGAAGCATGTAAATGCCTTCACGCAAACCTGAAAGATCGAAATCCTGAATCATATTCACTGCATCAGCAGCAACGATTTTCGTACGAACTACGCGGCCTGTTAAATCGGTAAGTGAAAGAACAACCTGAGCAGCATCGTGCATCAAGAGGCTAACGCTAACAAAGTCGTGTGCCGGATTTGGCCATACTTCCATCGAAAGTACATCTTCCATTACTTCGGCATTTTGTGCAAACCCTTCTTCGCTGATGCGGGCGCATCCACCACAATTTTGTAATCCAAGAACAGCATCTACATCGAAGCCATCGCCAACGCCAGGGAAATTAGCTACCAAGCCGAATGTTACATCGGTAATGCGGATGTAATTCACAAAAGGAAGGCTTCCGAAATCAACGCGACCATCGCGGCAAATGATGTTTGAGCCTGCTGTCTCTCCATTTCCGGCATCTTCAGCTAAAATATTGAGTGGATAAAACGTAACACCATCGCATGATCCTTCAACGGTTGCTTTTTCGGGATAATTGCTGCATGTACGGGCTGCATTGTCGTTGAATGATGTTTCATAAATTTGAACGTCAGCACCCGGACCATTGAAAAGTGCATATGGGAATGCTAACGTTACCGAACCATTCTTACCAAGTGAAAAGAAGTTGTTATTGGCAGCAGATGTTGTAACGTCGTTAGCGTAAAGATTGGTTACATTCAAAGGCAAACCAAGCATACGGGCCTGATTATCGCGTGCTGCTGGAATTGCAGTATTGTTCTCTGTTAAACCTTGTGTAGCCTGAGGATTTCCAAGGAAACCGTTTGCTGCATAGCGAGCTAAACCAGCCTCTGTCGGAAGCGTACATCCCGCAGAATTACCAGTTACGCCATCAATGTCGTAACCATCACCATCGGTAGTGTAATTGTCGGGAGATACATCTTTTATTTTGAGGTATAAAGCCCAAGGAAGACATCCCAAATCAAGGTCGCCATTGTGGCAAATTGGATTGCTTTCGCTTGTAAGCTCAACCCAGTTACACAAATCCTGCGATGCCCAAACGCGTGCTTTTTCAGGATAATTTGAACATACAAAATTCCAAGTTGTTTCAACCACGGTTAAGTCGTTGCCCGGACCATTGCAGATAGGTCCACTCATCTGAACCACAACTTCACCGCCCATTCCGAGCGAGTAAAAATTGATTGGACCTTGCACATCGGTATTTTCAGGAGCACCTGTAAGATTTGCGGTGTTTGAACGGTCCAAATCAACCGCAGAAACCAAATCCGTTTTAGGGCCTTGTGTTGCCGAAATAACAGAACTAATAGTAACTTGTCCGAAGACAACGCCCGAAGCCAGCAATCCCATTGCTGCAGCCGCGAACGATTTTGTAGATGTAAACATTTATAAAAGAATTATGGGTTTATGCAGCAAATGTAAATAACCTTACATACACATTAATATGTATAAAGATAATTATACAAGAACTTATTGTTATATTTTTAAACTATGTGTTTCAATCGACTTTCCAGGTCTATGTATTAAAGCTTTTTTATATGAATTTTACACTCGAAGCTGAATAAAAACTTACGAATGAAAAACATGAGAGAATTGCTAAAATTGTGAATAAGTTATTCCTGCTAACCATTCCGCGATTTGCTACTTTGCTGCCATGAATAGCAATCCAAACGACGACAAACGACTTTTCCTGCTCGATGCTTATGCCTTGATTTATCGTGCTTATTTTGCATTTAGCCGCAATCCGCTAATCAATTCCAAAGGCATGAATGTAAGTGCCATCAGCGGCTTTACGTCCACGCTCATCGACTTAATTCAGAAGGAAAAACCCACACACCTTGCCGTAGTGTTCGATTCGGCCGAAGAAACCAATCGTGCCGCCGAATTCAGTTTTTATAAAGCGCACCGCGAGGCCATGCCAGAGGATATCCAGAACAGCATTCCCTGGATTCGCCAAATTATTGCAGGATTCCATATTCCCATGCTCGAGGTTGCCGGATACGAAGCCGACGACATCATCGGCACCATTGCCAAACAAAAGGCGGCAACCGGACACGTTGTTTATATGGTTACGCCCGACAAAGACTATGGACAGCTCGTCGATTCCAATATTTTCATCTATAAGCCCGGTCGGCAGGGCAGCGATGTTGAAATTCTGGGCATCAAAGAAATTCAAGAAAAATGGGAAGTAAAATCGCCGCTTCAGGTGATTGATATTTTGGGGATGTGGGGCGATTCGGTCGATAACATTCCCGGTATACCCGGCGTGGGCGAAAAGACCGCCAAAAAACTCATTCAGGATTTTGGCTCACTCGAAGCGGTGCTCGAACGTTCGTCTGAACTGAAAGGGAAACTGCGCGAAAACGTTGAGCAATTCCGCGAACAGGCTTTGGTTTCGAAGATGCTGGCCACGATTATTCTCGATGTGCCCGTTGAGGTAAGCGATGATGATTTGCTCATCACCCCACCCGATAAAGAAAAACTCGCTGAACTTTTCGCCGAACTCGAATTCCGCAGTTTGGGTCGACGCATTTTGGGCGATACATACCAGGTAAACCGTCCGGTAGCTACCAAACCGGTGCAAGTTGGCGGACAAATGGATCTGTTTGCCGAATTACCATCCAACGAAGGCGATACGGCATTTGCAGAACCCGAACAACGCGGGCGTACAATCCACAATACTTCACATGCTTACGAAGTAGCCGATTCCATCGAAGCCTGCGAAAATCTGTGCAAAATCCTCCTTTCTGCCAGCGAAGTGTGTTTCGACACCGAAACCAGTTCGCTCGACTACTTCACACTCGAAATCGTGGGGCTTTCGTTTGCCACCGAAGCGGGCAAAGCCTGGTATGTTCCCTGTCCGGCCGACCGCGAGGCTACACTCAGAATTTTAACTGTATTCAAGCCACTTTTCGAACACGCATCCATCGTAAAAATTGGGCAAAACATAAAGTTCGATATGCATGTGCTTATGCAATACGGCATCGCCCTCGGCGGACCGCTCTACGACACCATGCTGGCTCATTACCTCATCGAACCCGATCAGAAACACAGCATGGATTTTCTCAGCGAATCGCTGCTTGGCTACACGCCGGTAAAAATTGATGAGCTTATTGGCAAGAAGGGTAAAAACCAG
The DNA here is from genome assembly GCA_964627105.1 of uncultured Chitinophaga sp. Classification (GTDB taxonomy): domain Bacteria; phylum Bacteroidota; class Bacteroidia; order M30B66; family M30B66; genus CAMCXT01. The sequence goes on along the minus strand of CAZVHF010000004.1, from coordinate 15,434 downwards.
GGCTCAATGCGCGATGTTCCCATTGAAACGATTAAAGAATATGCCGGCGAAGATGCCGACATTACCTTTCAACTGAAGCAGGTGTTGGCGCCGATGGTCGAAAAACGTGAAGTCGATTCGGTGCTAAAGAATATCGAAATGCCCTTGATTCCGGTGCTGGCAGCGATGGAATCTGAAGGGGTGTGCATCGATCGCGAATTCCTTGCGAAATATTCGGGCGAATTGGGCAACGATCTGGTAAAATTACGGGAAGAAATCTTTGCACTTTCGAGGCAGGAATTCAACCTTGACTCGCCCAAGCAACTCGGCGAAGTGCTCTTCGACAAGATGGGACTGCCGAACGCCGAGAAAACCAAAACAGGCCAATATTCTACCAACGAAGAAGTCTTGAGCCGACTCGAAAAGGAGCATCCTATCATTGGGAAAATTCTCGATTACAGAGAAATTGCCAAATTAAGATCAACATACGTCGACGCACTGCCGGCACTAATTCATCCCAAAACAGGCCGCGTACACACTACATTTAATCAAACGATTGCAGCTACCGGTCGGTTAAGCTCCGTGAGTCCGAATCTGCAGAATATTCCCATTCGTACAGAGCGCGGGCAGCACATCCGCAAGGCATTTGTAGCGCGCGATACCGACCACGTAATTGTTTCGGCCGACTACAGCCAGATCGAACTGCGTCTGGTGGCCGAAATTGCCGGCGAAACGGCCATGCTCGAAGCATTCAGGCAGGGCATCGACATTCACCAATCGACCGCTGCACGTGTGTATGGTGTGGGCCTCGATGAAGTTACCAAGGAGATGCGCTCGAAAGCGAAGATGGTGAATTTCGGTATTATCTATTCGATATCGGCATTTGGATTGTCGCAACGTTTGGGCATTCCGCGAAAGGAAGCCGCCGGATTGATTGAGAATTATTTTACGCAGTTTCCGGGCATTAAGGCCTACATGAACAACACGCTCGAATTTGCGCGTGCCAATGGTTACGTTAAAACCATGATGGGCCGCCGAAGGTATTTGAAAGACATCAACAGCCGCAACTTTACCGTGCGCGGATTTGCCGAGCGCGAGGCCATCAACTCGCCGGTGCAGGGTTCGGCCGCCGATATGATTAAGTTGGCGATGATCAAAATTCACGAAGAGTTTGGTAAACGTAATTTGCGTTCGCGCATGACCTTGCAGGTGCACGACGAATTGGTGTTCGATGCGCATAAGGATGAAGTAGACATCATTTTACCAATCATCAAAAACTGTATGGTAAACGCTATGAAAACAACGGTGCCTATTGAGGTTGAGACCGGCACCGGGTCAAACTGGCTTGAGGCACATTAAGCATTCAGAAGGATGAAAACCGCATTTCGTATTTTAAACATTTCGATTTCCTTGCTTTTCTTAGCCTGGATTGCAAAACTACATTTCATATTCGGCGGCGATTATTTGTTTCGGTTGGCTAGTGCAGGTGTTTTGTTAAGCCTTGTTTGGCAATTCGCGGCAATTGGCAAAACCGAACTATCTGGCAAAAAAGATTGGATTAGGTTATTTCGTGTTAATTCAATTTGCCTTATCATCGTTTACCTTGGCATGTTGCTGAAAGTTGCGCACCTTATGCCCGATCAAGTTCTAAAAGATCTTTTGCTCGATTTTGTGGGTATTCCGGCAGTGGTTACATCCATGCTTTATACTATTTCGCGTTGGGAAATAATGACGCATGCAACACCTTCAGAAAAACTTTTAGCGGTGAAGCATCTCGCATTGCCTTGGTTAATGTTTGCTTTTTCCTTTATGCTATTTGGAATTTATTCGCTTAATCTGATATATCAATTCAAATAGATACTAAAGCAAAACAATAAAAGATGAAGTGTGAAATAATAACAATAGGTGATGAAATTTTAATCGGTCAAATTGTAGATACCAATTCGGCCTGGATGGCAGCCGAACTCAATGCAATTGGAATTTGGGTTCAGCAGATTAGTTCTGTTTCGGATGATGCATTGCATATAGTGAAGGCCTTGGACGAAGCCAGGCTGCGAGCTGAAATTGTGTTATTAACGGGGGGCTTGGGCCCAACTAAAGACGATATAACCAAGAAAACGCTACTTCATTATTTTGGCGGAGAATTGGTGTCGAATTCCGACCAGTTGAAAATTATACATGCTATTTTTAATTCATACGGGCGGGTTGTATCGGAGGTGAATGAAAAGCAAGCAGAAGTTCCTTCGACTTGTACGTGTTTGGTGAATCGTTTTGGTACAGCGCCCGGCATGTGGTTCGATTTGGGAACACATGTAATTGTTTCGATGCCGGGAGTGCCATATGAAATGAAGGAATTGATGAGAAGTGAAGTACTTCCGCGACTGCAGAGTCGATTTATCTTGCCTGCAATTGTACATCGCACCTTTCGAACGCAGGGTGTTGGTGAAAGTATGCTCGCAGAGTGGATTTCCGATTGGGAGGATCAATTGCCTCATCATATAAAATTGGCCTATCTCCCTTCGCCGGGCGAGGTAAAGTTGCGCCTCACGGCAAAAGGTACAAATGCTGAATTATTGAACAACGAAATTGAATTTTTAGCAGAAGGATTGTACGCGCGCATCGGTAAACACATTTATGGCGAAGGTGAAGAGAAATTAGAACACCTGATTCATGCAAAATTGCTAGAAATGGGCGTCACACTTTCGCTTGCTGAAAGTTGTACGGGCGGTACTATTGCTTCGATGTTAACAGCTCTTCCGGGCGCCTCGCGCTACTTTACCGGTTCGCTGGTTGCTTATTCAAATAAAGTGAAAGTAAACAGCCTTGGCGTTTCGCCCGAAACATTAAAGCATTTTGGTGCGGTAAGTGAGCAAACCGTGCGCGAAATGGCAATGGGCGCTAATCGTGTTTTTAAAACAGAATATGCAATCGCTGTTTCAGGAATTGCAGGTCCCGACGGAGGAACTGCCGAAAAACCGGTGGGGACGGTGTGGATAGCCTTGGCAAAACCCAATGAAGTAATCGCCAAACACTATCGTTTCAGTACTAACCGCGATCGTAATATCCGTATGGCTTCGTTAGCAGCCTTAAAATTACTTTCCGAAAATCTTTAACTTGTGGCTTAATCGGCTAACACAGCAGATCCCTTGTGTATTTCGATTTCGCCGTTCTTCACGGTGCTGTAATTCACATCGATACGTTGAAAGAACTCGTCGTAGATAAAGGTGCCCTCAAACGTAAAGCCATCATCGAAATCCTGAGCATCAAACGTGAGTGTATTGGGTTTTGAGCCTGCAATTAATGTGTCTGAAACAATGGCGTTTGGATAAGTCCAAACCATTTTTACATTTTTACGATCTGTTTTACTGGTAAGAATAAGCATCCGACGCTCCTCATTAAACTCAAATCCGAACGTGTTGTTTTGAATCGAATCAGAGTAAATCCACTTGCCGAGAAATGGCTCGGCATCATAGTAACATGAGTTGTCGTCTGAATCGGCCTTTGGATCAAAATTACCTGCCGCCGGATCTGTGCAGCCTTCTGTATCGCAAGAACAAAAGACAACTGCGGAGATTAAACCAACAACAAATGCTTGTCTTAACGGATTAAAAACCATGCACAAATCTAACGAAACAAATCTGAAAGTGTTGCGCTATTTGCAAAATCGATTGTAGAACATTTTTGAAATAAAAAAAGGAGAGAACAATGTCCTCTCCTTCAACAATTCATGCATGGGTGAATTATGCGATTTCTCCTTCTGAGGCGATTTCGGGATCAACCAAAATTCGTCCGCAATATTCACAAACAATAATCTTTTTGCGCAAACGCAAATCCATTTGTCGTTGAGGTGGGATTTTATTAAAACATCCGCCGCAAGCATCACGTTGTATGGCCACAACAGCCAACCCATTCGCTGCATTAGAACGTACGCGCTTGTAAGCCTGAAACAAGCGATCTTCGATTTTCTTTGCCGCTTTTTCTGATTCTGCAATAAGCACTTCTTCGTCTTTCTCGGTTTCAGCTACGATGTCGGCTAACTCTGCTTTCTTCGCGTCGAGATCTCCTGTGCGCTCTTCTAAAGTAGCCTTCGCTTTTGCAATTAATTCTTGTTTTGCTTCAATTCCAGCTTTAAACTCTTTGATGCGCTTTTCAGAAAGCTGAATATCGAGTGTTTGGTATTCTATCTCTTTATTAATCGAATCATATTCGCGGTTGTTTCGCACATTTCCTTGCTGCGATTCGTATTTCTTAATGGCTGCCAGCGCGTCTTTGATTGCGTTTTTCTTGTCGTTTATCGACTCATCGAGCTGCACAAGTTCGTCTTCCAAATTCTGAACTCGCGTCTGTAACCCGGCAAGTTCGTCCTCTAAATCCTGGACTTCGAGCGGCAATTCGCCTCGCACAATGCGAATCTTATCGATTTGCGTGTCAATCACCTGCAATTTGTAAAGCGAACGAAGTTTTTCCTCAACAGTGATATCGGATTTGGTCTCAGCGAAATTTACACTCATGGTTAAAAGTAATGTATGGGATTCGTTTGAATGCCTGTTTGGCAGCCGGCAAAATTAGGAAAATTATCTTTCAAAACCGTATAAATTAATTCGATTGTAAATTGTTCATTTTCAAAATGTCCAATGTCTGCAATGAGAATTCGGTCTTCGGTATCAAAAAATTGATGGTATTTAAAGTCGGATGTGAGCAATACATCTGCACCATTTCGAAGGGCATCCGGCAATAAAAAACTACCCGAACCTCCGCACCATGCAATTTTTTGCACATGTGTTTTGATGGGCTTGGTGTGCCTGATGACTCCTCCAAAAATGGACTTAACCTTTCGAAGAAATTCATCAATTTGGATAGCTTCAGGTAGCAATCCAATCATGCCTGATCCCGCATCCTGTAAAGTATTTTCGGTTTTGAAATACTGATAGGCAACTTCTTCGTAAGGATGGGCTTTCCACAAGGCTTCCAGTATGGCTTCCCTTTTCCAAACCGGCAGAATTACTTCGATGCGTTGTTCCGAAACCGATTCGCGAACTCCGTGTTTGCCAAGCACAGGATCCGAACCAACACCCGGCCGAAACGTGCCTGTTCCGCTGATATTGAAACTACATTCGTCGTAATTGCCAATGGCGCCTGCGCCCGCCGCAAACAATGCCTGGCGCACCGTTTCTGCAGAGCTCTCTGGAACGTATGTTACCAACTGCAACAGCTG
>CAZVHF010000004.1:0-10140 GCA_964627105.1 uncultured Chitinophaga sp. | reverse complement strand
GCGAAGGTAATGAATTGATTATTCTTTTACTTTGCAGGCATGTGGAAGGTTTTGATTCTCCCTTTTTCTTGGCTTTATGGTTTCGGTCTGCGTGTTCGGCACTTATTATACGACGCGGGCTTGCTTCGTTCGAATCACGGCGCTGTTCCGAGCCTGGTTGTAGGCAACCTGTGTGCAGGAGGAAGTGGTAAAACACCTCACATGCTGAAGTTTGCCGGTTGGCTTTCGACCGATTTTAAAATAGCAACATTGAGCCGAGGATATGGTCGTAAAACTTCGGGATTTCGTTTTGTAGCATGTGATTCGGATGCATCCGACGTGGGCGATGAGCCTTTGTTACTAAAAAAAAATCTGCCCGAAATTCCGGTCGCAGTTTGCGAGAATCGCCTTGCAGGAATTGAATGGCTCGCTGCCTCGCATCCTGATTGTGATGTTGTGCTGCTTGATGATGCCTATCAGCACCGCGCCTTAAAGCCCGATATTTCAATCTTACTTATTCCTTACGCTGATTTGGTTGGCAACCGTTTCTTGCTGCCAGCCGGAAATCAACGTGATCTTTGGAGCCGTTATAAAAAAGCCGACATCATCATCATTACGCGATGCCCGAATGGGAGGGATACTGACATAAAATTGAAGGTTAGCGCAAGTTTGCCCACCTTTTTAATAGAATCAGTGTTTCTCTCCCGCATAGAGAACCAAGCAGTATGGTCTTTTGATGCAAAACACCCGACGGAATTAACTTCAGCCAATTTTTCCGAATGTATTCTGGTTACAGGGATTGCAGGTGCTAAACGACTAAAGTATTCGCTCGAACGTAAAGGTATTGCTGTGACGCATTTCGAATTCCCCGATCATCATGCATACAGTGATGAAGATGTGAATAAAATCATGCAGGCATGTGGGCAAAAACATCCTATTTTTACCACCGGAAAAGATCGTGTTAAAATCGAGTTATTGCTTAATCCGGATTTGAAGGCAAACTGGTTTGAGTTGTCGCTTGAACTGATGTTTGACCGTGAAGAAGACCTTAAAAAATTAATTTTACAGCATGTTACAAAACATAAACGAAGCCGCTGACTTTATCCGCAGTCAAACGGACGATTTTAAACCAGAAGCGGGCATTATCTTAGGCACCGGGCTTGGAGGTTTGGTGCGCGAAATCGAAATCAATTACACGATATCCTACGAAAATATTCCACATTTCCCGGTTTCGACGGTCGAAGGACATTCGGGGAAACTCATTTTTGGCATGCTAGGTGGCAAGCGCGTAATGGTTATGCAAGGGCGTTTTCATTACTATGAAGGATATACAATGCAGCAAGTGGTTTTTCCTGTTCGTGTGATGAAGCAACTGGGAATTCGTTTTCTATTTGTAAGCAATGCAAGCGGTGGTGTAAATCCGAATTACGAAATTGGGGATGTAATGATGCTCACCGATCATATCAATTTGCTGCCATCGAACCCCTTGATAGGGAAAAACAATCCGGATTTAGGTCCGCGCTTCCCGGATATGAGCGAACCATACGATCGTAAAATGATTCACCATGCACGGGAGTTTGCTTTATACGAAGATTTTAAATTGCACGAAGGTGTTTATGTTAGTGTGAGTGGCCCTTGTTTCGAAACACCGGCAGAATATAAATACATGCGCATTATTGGTGGCGATGCGGTTGGGATGTCGACCGTTCCGGAAGTTATTTGTGCCCGCCACATGGGTTTGCCTTGCTTCGCGGTAAGTGTAATCACCGATTTGGGCGTTGAAGGGAAAATTCAGGAGGTAACGCATCAGGATGTGATTGCGGCTGCTTCGAAGGCCGAAGTGAAAATGACGGCAATTTTCCGTCACCTTATAGCGAAACATCTGTAAAGATTGTCTAATTTCGCGCCCCGAAACAAAAACGATAAACCATGTCAGGCAACATCACATTCACCATGCTTAAACCCGATGCAGTTGAAAACAACCACATCGGAGCAATTCTTCAGAAAATCAATGAAGCCGGATTTCGCGTCCGTGCTATGAAATACACGCGTCTTACGCCAGAAGCAGCAGGTCAGTTCTATGCTGTTCACGCTGCGCGTCCATTTTATGCTGATTTGGTTAAGTACATGTCATCAGGTCCAATTGTAGCAGCAATTTTAGAAAAAGACAATGCCGTGGCCTCGTTCCGCGATTTAATCGGCGCTACAGACCCAAGTAAAGCTGCACCCGGAACTATTCGTGCTTTGTTTGCAAAATCAATTGAAGCAAACGCTGTGCATGGTTCAGACAGCGACGAGAATGCGCAAATCGAAGGAAGCTTTTTCTTCTCGGCCCTCGAACGCTTCTAATTGTGTAAAAATATTAGATTAAAGCTCCTTATTAGGGGCTTTTTTTGTTTCAGATATTTTGCGAGAAAATCAGGTCTTCGGCCTCGATAACTTCTCCATCCGATATCAAAACAGAGCGTTCTACAAAGGCTTTCAGTTCACGAACGTTCCCGCTCCATGGATGGTTCATCATGGCTTTTAATGCTTCAGATGAAAACGTTTTTACCGGCAGTCTATTCGCTGAGCAAAATTGTTGTAACATCGTTTTTGCGAGCAGCAGCAAGTCGTTTTCGCGTTCTCTCAAGGGAGGAAGGTGAATCAGGAAGCCTTGTAAACGGTAATATAAATCTTCGCGCATTTTGCCATCCTTTACGCGCTGGGCTAAATTTTTATTGGTCGCGGCAATCACACGTACGTTGAGTGGAATTTCCTTGTTCGAACCCAGTCGCGTAATCTTACTTTCTTGTAAAACCCGCAACAATTTGGTTTGCATGTGGATGTCCATTTCCCCGATCTCGTCCAAAAAAATGGTACCCTCGTTAGCCTCCTCAAATTTTCCGATTCGCTTGGTATCGGCTCCGGTAAACGCGCCGCGTTCGTGTCCGAATAATTCAGATTCGATAAGGTCTTCGGGAATTGCAGCCACGTTCACTGCCACAAAGGGTTTGTTTCTTCGCTCTGAATTGTAATGAATAGCAGAGGCTACCAGTTCCTTACCGGTACCACTTTCTCCTGTGATCAATGCCAACATATTGGTTTTTTCAACCTTCTGAATGAGCCGAAGAACCTTCAATATCGCCTGACTTTCGCCAATGATGCGGCTGTATTTATTTCTATCGATAATTTGCTCACGCAGAAGATCAACTTCTTTGCGCAAATTAACTTCCGAACTGTGCTTCTGTACTTTTAGTTCGAGCAAGGTTAGTGCATTATCGTCTTTCTTAATATACTCCTCTGCACCATTCTCAAATGCCTCGATTACAACATCTACTTTATCTTGCCCCGAAATGAGCATAGTTTTTATTTCCTGATTGAAATTTTTAATTTCTTTCAGCAAATCAATACCATTTGATTCTGGCAAATTATAATCGAGAATTACCATGTCGGGATTGTGGTGAAGTGCATTTCGAAATGCTCCGGCACTTTCGAACAGAACGATTTCTCTTTGGTCGTTTTCTAATTTTTGTTTAATCAGTTGCGCAAAAAACTCATTGTCCTCTACTATAAAAATCCGCGTCAGAAATTTGGCCATAATGCTTTAAAGATAAATCGTGCGATGTTACGCAGCAATTCCATTTTAAGTTTGCCATATTTGGTATTTAATCTTACGTTTTGGGCTATATGTAGCGAATAGTTTTAGGTTTTGTTTTTAAAGTATTGATTAACAAGCCGTAAAAAACTAACGATCCTGTTGAAATGCATCAAACTGCATTTTACATTTGCTGCGGAAAACAGACATGGCGGCGCCGCGATTTATTTATCACGTTGTTTTTAAAGACGAATGGGAACGTCAGAAAGATAACACCACATACAGCACGACAACCTTTGATGACGAAGGCTTTATTCATTGTTCAAAGGCCGAACAGCTTAGCGGAACGCTCAAACGGTTTTTTAAAAATCGCGCCGATATCCGTATATTAAAAATAGACACCACCTTACTCGATGCTCCTGTTTTGTATGAGGCGGCAGACGATGGTTCGGGTTTTTTTCCTCATATATTTGGGTCAATCTGTATGCAGGCGATTGTAGAAATTGAAATGCCTCAGGTTTACAGAAGAGGAAAATAAATATAGAATGGTATTCGGTTTTTATCAATCGAATCGCAAAAAATCACAGTTTTGAACAGGTTACCAACGTTGTTATAAACAGATTTGTGCAAAAATGTGAGCAGTTGTACCTTCAAATGCAGGGAGCATCGTCTATTTTTGCCGAATAGAATTTAACCATGCAAACAACCGGAACAACACTGGCGACCATTGAACAGGCTAAAAAACTAGGAATACTGGAAGATGAGTTTGAGCGCATCTGTAGTATTTTGGGACGAACTCCCAATTTTACAGAGCTCAGCATTTTCTCTGTCATGTGGAGTGAGCATTGTTCCTACAAAAATTCGATTGTTTGGCTTAAAACATTGCCCCGCGAAGGCGCTTGCTTGCTTGCTAAAGCGGGCGAAGAAAATGCCGGTCTCGTTGATATTGGCGATGGTCTTGCCTGCGCATTTAAAATTGAGTCACATAATCATCCATCGGCGTTAGAGCCATATCAGGGTGCAGCAACCGGTGTGGGTGGAATTAACCGCGATATATTCACTATGGGCGCACGTCCGATAGCTCAATTGAATTCCTTGCGTTTCGGCGATCTTAAAAGCGATCATACAAAATGGCTTATTAAAGGAGTTGTAAAGGGAATTGGCGATTATGGAAATGCCTTTGGGGTGCCTGTAGTAGGCGGCGAGGTGTTCTTTGATTCCTGCTTCAATCAAAATCCATTGGTAAATGCCATGTCGGTTGGTATTGTGAAGGTTGGCGAAACGGCTTCTGCCATTTCTTATGGTGTCGGTAATCCGGTTTACATCGTTGGATCTTCGACCGGAAAAGACGGCATTCACGGAGCAACGTTTGCTTCGGGCGACCTTACCGAAGATAGTGCGAATGACTTACCTGCCGTGCAGGTGGGCGACCCTTTTCAAGAGAAGTTACTTTTAGAAGCAACACTCGAAGTGATACAAACGGGAGCCATTGTAGGTATGCAAGATATGGGGGCTGCCGGTATTACGTGTTCCACATCCGAAATGTCGGCCAAAGGTGAACATGGTATGGATATTTGGCTCGATAAAGTGCCAACGCGTCAGGCCGGTATGCAAGCTTGGGAGATTTTGCTTTCGGAGTCTCAGGAGCGGATGTTGATGGTTGTGGAGAAGGGTAGGGAAGAGGAAGTTGAATTAATCTTCAGCAAATGGGATTTACATTTTGCAGTAATTGGTGTCGTAACCGAGGGCAGTCGCCTACGCTATTTTCAGCATGGTGAGCTGCAAGCCGATGTTCCTGCCCACGATTTGGTGTTAGGAGGAGGTGCGCCGGTTTATCAGCGCAGTTATACTGAGCCAGCATACTTTTCAGAAGCACAGAAGTTTAGCTCGGATCAAATTCCGGTTCCGGATGATTTGTGCGAGATTGCTCGCTACCTGGTTTCTCATCCAAACATTGCTAGTAAACGATGGGTTTACAGGCAGTATGATTCGATGGTGGGAACTGCAAATATGAGTACCAACAAGGCTTCTGATGCTGCAGTGGTTCATGTAAAGGGAACGGATAAGGCTCTGGTAATGACGGTTGACTGTAATTCGCGTTACGTACATGCCGATCCCGAGAAAGGCGCTTCCATCGCCGTGGCAGAAGCCGCTCGTAATATCATTTGCTCTGGCGGAAAACCACTGGCGGTAACCAACTGCCTTAATTTTGGTAATCCTTACAATCCCGAAGTTTACTGGCAATTTGTTGGCGCGATAAAAGGAATGGGTGCGGCGTGTAAGGCGCTCAATACTCCGGTTACAGGCGGAAATGTGAGTTTTTATAACCAAACAGTTTTGGCCGGAAAGCAGGCCGTTCCAGTGTTTCCAACACCCACTATTGGAATGCTTGGCATGATGAACAATGTGAAAACACATACCGGTTTATCGTTTCGTCAGGCCGGGGATTTTATTTTTCTTTTGGGTAATCTTTCAAACGATATAAATTGTTCCGAATACCTTTATTCGTGGCATAATGTTACCTTAAGTCCGGCACCCGAGTTTTCGCTGGAGCACGAATTGAATTTGCATAAACTAATTGAATTAGTTATTTCGTCGGGAGTTGTTGAATCTGTACACGACATTTCAGATGGAGGTTTATTTGTTGCTTTGGCCGAATCGGGCCAAATCGGTCAATTGGGTTTCACAATCCAAACACCTCCAAATGTGCGCAAAGATTCATTTCTTTTTGGCGAGGCTCAAAGCAGAGCAATTGTATCGGTTAGTGCAGAAAACCTTGACAATTTTCGGAAACTTGTTGATTCAGTCGATTTTCCGATTCACCAAATTGGTGTGGTAAGTGAAGGTCCGATTCGGGTCGATGAAATTATGTTTGGCGAAATTGATGAATTTAGTTTACTGAGTGAGGCGTCCATTTCATCTGCAATGAGCTATGCAGGCAGCTAATCCCGGTGCAATTAAACATTGGAGTGTAGAAGAGCGGCCACGCGAAAAATTCAGAACATTCGGTGCCGGATCGCTCAGTGATGCCGAGTTATTAGCCATTATTTTAGGCAGCGGAACAGCTAATTCGAGTGCTGTTGAGCTTGCTTTTCAGGTTCTTGAATCATCAAACTTTAATCTTGCCGAACTCTCGCAAAAGTCCTTATTTCACCTACAGCAGATTAAAGGAATCGGACAAGCGCGAAGCATGGTTATCGCTGCTGCTATGGAACTTGGACGAAGAAGGCAGTTTTCCGAACTTCCCGAAAAAGATAAGATGACCAAGCCCAACGATTTTTATGAATTCATGAAAGGGCGGTTGGCGCATCTTCAACATGAAGAGTTTTGGGCATTGGCGCTGAGCCGATCGATGCGTGTTTTGGGAGTAAGGCGAATTTCAACAGGCGGCATAGCCGGTACGGTTGCCGATACTCGTATTATTTTAAGCTTCGCCCTTGAGATGAGTGCATCGGCATTGGCGGTGTTTCATAATCATCCCTCAGGTAATCTAAAGCCAAGCGAAGCCGATATCAAGTTAACGAAAACGATAAAACAGGCATCGGGCTGGATGAGTATTGATTTTGTTGATCATTTGATAATAACTGAAAATGGTTATTATAGCTTTGCCGAACATCAGATGCTGTGAAAAAAAATACAAATAACCGACAACAGCAAATTAACCGTATCAGATCGCGACGCGATAAAGCAAATGATCTTGATAAACTTTCCGAAGCAATTCGACAAGGATCTATATCTGATCTTTCTAAGGGTATCACCCTCGTAGAAAGTTTACGTGAGGAGGATCGAGCAAGTGCTCAACAACTGCTTGCCGCATTGCTCCCATTTAGCGGTAAGTCGATTCGTATTGGCATTTCGGGTGTTCCGGGTGCAGGCAAAAGTACATTTATCGAAGCATTTGGTTCTATGCTTTGTGAGCTGGGAAGAAAAGTGGCTGTATTGGCCGTTGATCCAAGTTCGGAAATTGCCAAAGGCAGCATAATGGGCGATAAAACCAGAATGAATGATTTGGCAGCCAATCAAAACGCATTCATCAGACCAAGTCCAAGTGGCGGAAACCTTGGAGGAGTTGCACGCCGCACGCGCGAAAGTATTTACCTCTGCGAAGCAGCAGGGTTTGATACAATTCTTGTAGAAACTGTTGGTGTTGGCCAAAATGAAACAGCTGTACATCGCATGGTTGATTTATTCATATTAATAGCCCTTGCAGGCAGTGGAGATGAACTTCAGGGAATTAAACGCGGGATTACCGAATTGGCCGATATTATTTTGGTGAATAAAGCCGATGGAGATAATCTTCCACGTGCCAAAGCAGCTCGGCAAGATTTAATTAGAGCATTGCATTTTTTACCCGAAAGGGAAAGCAAAGTGCCGGTTGATGTTTTTCTTTGTTCCTCGATCGAAAAAACAGGATTAAGCGAAATTTGGAAAGCTATTGAACGCTTTGAGCAAGCAAACCGAACATCCAATTTTTTCGAATCGCGTCGAAATAGGCAGTTAGTTAGTTGGCTTCACGAAACATTAAAGGAAGAGCTTTGGGATTCATTTTTGAAACAGGATGGTATCGAAACAACTTTGCATCAATTAGAAAACGAAGTTCTGCAATTGAAATGTTCAGTTCACCATGCTGCCAAAGAGTTGATGCAACGATTTAATGCAGGTACCAATCAATAATAGTATGGGTTCCAAATCATACATTTTAGCAATCGACCAGGGTACAACCAGTACGAGGAGTATAATTCTTGGGCGCGATGGTGTAATTGTGTCCTCTTTCCAAGTGCCGGTAATGGCGCATTTCCCTCAACCCGGATATGTGCTTCAGGATCCGGATGAATTGCTTCAAACAGTAGTGAAATCAATGAAAATGGCTATTAAGCAGGCTGGAATCGATGCCGCTGAAATTGCCGCGGCCGGATTAACCAACCAGCGTGAGACGACCATAGTTTGGGATGTTCGTACAGGCAGGGCTATTTATCCGGCTATTGTTTGGCAGAGTCGTCAATCGGCCGGTATAGTTGAAGGTTGGAACCAACAAATTGGGGTTGAAGCTATACGCGAAATAAGTGGTCTGGTACCTGATGCTTATTTTTCGGCCAGTAAAATAGCATGGATCCTTGATAATGTTGAAGGTGCTCGCGTTTTATCAGAACAAGGGTTTCTGCGGTTTGGAACCGTAGATTCTTGGCTCTTGTGGCATTTTTCTGAACAAAAAATTCATGCAACTGATGCCACCAATGCATCGCGTACCATGCTTTTTAATATTGATTCGCTCGCTTGGGATGAAGCGCTTTGCGAGGCTATGGGAATATCCAGGCAGCTTCTGCCACATGTAAATCCATCGCTTTTTGCACATGGTGTCATACCTGCTCGTTATATTGGTAGCGATGTTCCCTTGTTGGCAATTGCCGGCGACCAGCATGCAGCTCTGTTTGGGCAGGCCTGTTTCTCGCCTGGAATGGTTAAAAACACCTATGGAACGGGATGTTTTATGCTGATGCATACGGGCGATAAGCGCATTAAAACGAGTAGTGGTTTGCTCAGCACATTGGCATGGACTACCGAAGATTCGGTTGGATACGCGCTCGAGGGGAGTGTTTTTGTGGCAGGTTCGGCGATACAATGGCTGAGGGATGCCATGGGATTAATAAAATCATCGGCTGAAGTTGAACAGCTTGCGAAATCTGTAGCCGACAATGGCGGCGTTTATCTTGTTCCTGCATTTACCGGTTTAGGTGCGCCTTATTGGGATCAAGAAGCAAGGGGAGCAATTTTAGGTTTAACGCGCGGAAGCACCTCTGCCCATGTAGCTCGGGCTGTTTTAGAGTCGTTGGCATATCAGGTGCGCGATGTAATGGAACTTATGGAAGATGCGTCGAAAATTCCTGTCCTAAGCTTGCGAGTGGATGGAGGAGCGGCCAATAACAACTGGTTAATGCAATTTCAGGCTAATCAGCTTCAATGCGAAGTATCACGGCCGGTTTACACAGAATCGACTGTATTAGGCGTAGCGTTTATGGCAGGTTTGAAAGCCGGGTTATGGTCGGGATTAGATGAAATTGCATCACTTCGCTCGAGCGACGCATTATTTGCACCCGACATAGAGCCTAATCATGCAAATGATACATACAACCGATGGAAATTGGCCGTAGCAGCTTGCAGACAATTCAGATAAGCTACATGGTTGCATTTCGAAATACTTAATTTAGCGCCCCAATGTGTGGAATTCACGGTTTAATTGATTCTTCCCTAAATAGCGAACAGGTTGGTCGTGTTCTGCACCAGATGGCCAATGCAACAACGCATCGCGGTCCCGATTTTACCGGGTTTTATAAGCAAGATGGTGCAGGGCTTGCGCATAATAGGCTCAGCATTATCGATTTGAGCAGCGATGGAAATCAGCCAATGGAGCGCGATCAGTACGGTATCGTTTTCAATGGGGAGGTTTACAATTACTTGGAAATTAAAAATGAACTTGAATCGCTGGGGATATCATTTTCCAGTCATTCAGACACAGAAGTAGTGCTAGCTTCGTACATACAATGGGGCGAATCGTGTGTGAATCGTTTCGTTGGAATGTGGGCATT
>CAZVHF010000003.1:0-34992 GCA_964627105.1 uncultured Chitinophaga sp. | reverse complement strand
CAACACGTCTGATTTTGGTTCAGAAGAGTCTAGGTTCGATCCCTAGTCGGACAACAAAAAGCCCCTTAAATTGGGGCTTTTTTGTTTTTAGCACTATTCGAATCTTAATTCAATATGTTATGCTGAAAACTTTGTTTCCCAATTCCTGTAGTTTGCATCTACTTTCCTATTTTCGTTGCCCGATATCTTTATCATCCGCATTACGGAATCTATGAAATCATACAAACTGCTCAACAACGCCCTCGGCTGGCTTACCTTTTTAATTGCACTCTTTACCTACGGCATGACGGTAGAGCCCACCGCATCTTTTTGGGACTGCGGCGAGTTCATCGCTACGGCCTACAAGTTGCAAATTGGTCACCCGCCTGGAGCACCTTTGTTTATGATCATTGGTCGTGTGGCAACACTCTTTGCCATGGGCGATACCACCAAGGTCGCTTATATGATGAACCTCCTTTCGGCTTTGGCTTCTGCCGGATCGATTCTATTTTTATTCTGGACCATCACGCACCTCGCGCGTAAAATCTTCAAAGCCGAAGAAGGTAATTTCTCCACCGGAAGCCTCATCGCCATTTTCGGGAGTGGCCTCGTTGGGGCACTTGCTTACACGTTCTCCGATACATTCTGGTTTTCGGCAGTAGAAGGCGAGGTGTATGCACTTTCATCATTTTTCACGGCTATAGTATTCTGGGCTATGCTCAAATGGGAGGAAGTGGCCGATGAGCCTTATGCCGATCGCTACATTGTGCTCATTGCCTATCTCATGGGCTTGTCGATTGGTATCCACTTGTTAAACCTCCTCGCCATTCCGGCCTTAGCCTTCATCTATTATTTCCGTCGCTTTAAGGTGAGCCGCGGTGGGGTAATTCTCACGGCGCTTGCCGGTATGCTGCTGCTTGGTTTCGTGCAGTTTGCCTTCATTCCCAAAGTGGTTGGAACGGCTGCCAATTTTGAATTGCTCTTTACCAACACATTGGGTATGGGATTCGGTACAGGAGCCATTGCCTACATCTTAGCGCTTATTGTACTCGTCGTATTATCGATACGCTTCACCATGCAGGAAAAGGAAATACACACCGTGGTGAGTGTTGGTCTTTTACTGTTCCTCGTTTCTGGATTTCTAATGGGAGGCATTATGACCGGTATCGTATATTATATGGTACGCATTCGTAAAAACGCTTTCCGCATGGTGCACACCTTAACCATGTGTATCACGGTAATGTTAATTGGGTACTCTTCTTACGGAATGATTATTATCCGCTCTTCGGCCGATACGCCAATGGATGAGAACAATCCCGAAAACGTTTTTACATTGTTAAGTTACCTCAACCGCGAACAATATGGTACCCGCCCCTTGGTGTATGGGCAGTATTTTAATGCACCTCTGCACCCCGATAAAAGCAAACGCTACAAGCCGGGCAATACGGTTTACGCACCCGATAAAAAAACCGGGAAATACATTGTTGTAGCAACACCAAAAGATACCGAAGAACCGGTTTACGATCCGGCTTACTGCACCATCTTCCCAAGGATGTGGAGCAGCCAGTCGCAGCACGTGCGCGGCTACAAATCGTGGGCAAACATCAAAGGCGATCCGAAGAAAAAGCCCAGCTTCGGGCAAAACCTTTCCTTCTTCTTCAAATACCAGCTGGGCTTCATGTATTTTCGCTATTTCGCATGGAACTTCATTGGCCGCATGAACGACATCCAGGGCCAGGGCAAACCTTCGTATGAGGGTGGCTGGAAAAGTGGCATCGGGTTCGTCGACAACGACCGACTCGGCAATCAGGAAACCATGCCGGCGAGTTTAGCCGATAACCGTGCGAATAATAGTTTTTATTTCCTTCCGCTCATTCTTGGATTAATTGGGCTCGGTTTCCAGCTTTCGCGTGCAAAGCAGGATTTCTCGGTGGTTACACTTTTCTTTGTTCTAACGGGTATTGCCATCATCGTCTTCCTGAATCAATATACCAATGAGCCGCGTGAACGCGATTACGGTTTTGCCGGTTCGTTCTACGCATTTTCGATATGGATTGGTTTGGGTGTTGCTGCTATTTATGAAGGATTAAAGAAATTGATTGATAAACAAGTATCAGGTGCTATGGGTATTTCAGTCGGTGCCGCTAAGACTGAAGGCTCTTTTTCACAAACCGCCATACAAAAAAACACTAATGACCCTAAATTAATTGGTATTGCTGCACTTGTAACTATGGTTTGTTTAGTGGCCGTTCCGGGCATCATGGCCAAAGAAGGCTGGGACGATCACGACCGCTCGCACCGTTATACCGCCCGCGATTATGCCATCAATTACCTGCAATCGTGTAAGAAGAACGCCATTCTTTTCACCAACGGCGATAACGACACCTTCCCGCTATGGTACGTGCAGGAGGTTGAAGGCATTCGCACCGACGTGCGCGTGGTGAACCTTAGTTTGTTGAATACCGATTGGTATATCGATCAGATCAAACGTAAAGCCTACGACTCTGATCCGGTTCCGCTATCGCTCACGCAGGAAAAATACCGGCAGGGTAAGCGCGATCAGGTATTGATTATGGAAGAAGAGGTCAAAGGCTTTAACAACATCAAGGAAATGATGGCCTTTGTGGCGAGCGACGATCAGCAGAACAAATATCCTTACGGCGATCGTTACTTCGATTATTTCCCATCGAACAAATTCTCAATTCCGGTTGATTCGGCCAAGGTTATTGCCAATGGTACCGTTCCGGCCGAACTTGCCGGTTCAATTGCCAAGTCGGTTGATTTTACCATCGACAGAAACTACGTGCTTAAGGCCGAATTGATGATACTCGATTTGCTTGCTACCAACAACTGGGAGCGCCCGATATATTTTGCCATTACGGTGGGCGACGATAGTTACCTTGGCTTGCAGGATTATTTCCAGCTCGAAGGTCTGGCGTACCGTTTAATCCCGGTGAAGAGTCCGAATATGGGGCGCGGCGATGATTTTGGTCGCGTAAATACCCAACTCATGTACGATAATATGATGAACAAATTCAAGTGGGGCGGTGTAGACAAACGCGATTTGTATATGGATGAGAATAACATCCGCATGACCATGAATTTGCGCAGCAATTTCGAGCGACTGGCCATGAATCTTATCCGCGAAGGAAAAAATGACATGGCGATTAAAGCCGTAGATAAGTGTTTTGCGATGTTGCCACCTAACAATGTACCGTATAACTTCTTTGCAATACAGCTGTCTGAAGCCTATTACCGTGCGGGAGAATTTACCAAGCCCGATAAAATTATGGCCGATTATGCTGCAATTCTGCAGAAGGAACTCGACTGGTATTTTGCACAAAAACCGCCTGTTTATAAAGATTACGATGGAGAGGTGCAACGTACAATGTCATTGCTGAAATACCTGATGGAAGTTGCCCGCCGAAACAAACGCGATGAACTGATTAAGAAACTTGAGCCGAAATTCAAGGAATTGGAATTCAGATTTGCATCGGCAACTGGCGAGGTTGTTTCTCAGGGAAGGTAATATATCTAGCGTTTGAAGTTAAAAATTCAACCTCCATTACTCTTGCGCCTGCTTTATCCCGGCGCGATCTGGAGGCTGAATCAAAGCGAAAAATGCGTATTCCTCACCTTCGATGATGGGCCAACGCCGGAAGTTACGACCTGGGTGCTCGACTTACTGAAACACGAAAACATCCGAGCCACCTTTTTCTGTCTCGGAAAAAACGTGGATGCAGCGCCAAGCCTCTACCGGCAGCTCATTGAAAACGGCCATCGTGTAGGCAATCATTCCCAGCATCATTACCGCGCCTTCAAAACTCCAATGCATTTATATGTAGCCGATGTTGAAGAGGCCTCAAAAAAAGTTCATTCGAACCTCTTTCGGCCACCATACGGCCAACTGAAGCTATCGGCATTTTGGATACTCCGAAAAAAGTACAAAGTGGTTTTTTGGGATGTCTTGAGCGAAGATTACAATCAGGCCATTTCGCCCCAAAGGGTTATCGATAATGTAATAAAAAACGTTCGAAATGGCTCTATTGTCGTGTTTCACGATTCGGCGAAAGCGTTTCCAAGGTTAAAGATTGCCTTGCCCGAAATCATCCGTAACCTAAAAGCGCGAGGCTATGCATTCGATGTTATTCCTGATTAAACTTTGGAGTGCATAGACATAGGCTGACATAACATATGTATTATGAACTGGGCTTTACTGTCATTTCGGATTTTCGTTTATAAAAGTATTCCAAAATTTCTTCCTTGCTCATTTTGGATATCTTATTGCTCAATTTGTCTCTTTGTTGACGCATAAATTTAACTGCATCAAAGGTTTTCTCAGGAGTCTTCATATTTTTCAAATTCTCGCGGTGAACGAATTTCTAATAGTTTGTAACCATTCTTAATATTAATTGAATTATACCCTCTAATTCTCTCAATATTTACAATATGTTTGAAGTTCCAACTCACTAAAAAGTCTGCTCTGTTAATGGTTGCCAATGCTATATGTAAACAGTCGGCATAGCTTGTTTTTCCTACAACATTTTCGGCAATATATTCTGATGCTAGGTCAATAGCTTCAGCTGTAATCTCAATAAATTCAGTTGTGTCTTCTTTCATACTTTTTACCAATTCTTTAACTTGAATTGGAGCGTTCTCAAGCTCATCTTGAGTAACGGATGAGTAAATTATTATAAATTCTCCGTCTCTTATCCTATCAAAAAGTGGTATAGTGTGCTGCTTGAATTCATCATCGAAGTGCCCCCCGAAAACGGATGTGTCAATATAAATTCTTTGCTTCACGAATTCTCTAAACCTTTTTCTTTCAAAAATAATGAAATATTTCCGATTGCTTTAGTAAACAATCATAGCGATTTCGACAAGACTGAATTGCCCAATTATATTCTGTTTACGCCTATATTTGGCCATTAAGTAGGATGTTATTCGCCAACTTTACTTGCATCATGACCGATTCATTCGACGATATTCGCCCCTATACCGATGCCGAGGTAGACACCGTTTTGGCCAGGCTTCTCAACGAGCCTGCTTTCAACCAAGCCATTCGTTTTGTTTTTCCCAATAGCGAGCCCGAAGACGTAAGGCATCTGCTCGGTTCCATCCATACCATAGCCGACTTTCAGGCTAAAATTGTATCTGCCGCTGTAAAAGCAATTGCCGAAAAAAGTACTGCCGGGCTCGAAGTGCGGGGGTTAGATAAACTCGATCCGCAAATGCCTTATCTGTTCATTTCGAATCACCGCGACATTGTGCTCGATTCGGCATTTCTCAATTATATCCTTTTTACACATGGCTTTTCGACCACCCGCATAGCTATTGGAAACAATTTGTTACAGCGCGAATGGATTGCCGATCTGGTGAAATTGAACAAGAATTTCGTTGTGCAGCGCAATGTGCCTCCACGTCAAGCCTACGAATATTCGTTGCGGCTTTCGAATTATATCAAGAAATCGTTAGTCGACGACGCCAGTTCGGTATGGATTGCCCAACGCGAAGGGCGCACCAAGGACGGTATGGATCAGACGCAGGCCGGACTTCTGAAAATGCTATCGCTGGCTTGGGGCGATGATGTAGTGCATGGATTTGATAAAATGCAGATTGTTTCGGTGAGCATATCGTATGGCGTAGAACCCTGCGCTGGACTAAAAGCGCGCGAATTGTTCATCAAACAACGCGACGGTGCCTATGAGAAGCAGCCCGGCGAAGACTTGAACAGCATGCTCGAGGGAATCCGCGCCTGGAAAGGCAAGGTTGTATTTACATTTGGAAAGCCTATTTCGGTAGATGAGTTGCAGCACGATTTTGCAGCGGTTAACCGCAATGAGGGAATTAAAAACCTCTGTGCCCGCATCGATGCCCGCATCAGCGAAGGGTACGCATTGCAGCCATTTAATTACATCGCAGCCGATTTGTTGCGTGGAACCAAGCACTATGCATCGCACTACAGCGCCGATGATTGTGATAATTGGAATAAGCACATCGAGCAAAAGTTAAAATTTCCGGATGTTACGCAGAGCGATTTGCTTCCGGGCATGTTGGCCATGTATGCGGCACCAGTAATCAATAATGGTTGAGTTAAAATTCAGCGCGTTTCAATTCGCTTTCCCACTGACGGCAACGGTTTGTGAAGTCATTTTCATCCATGTGCAAAAATCCATCACGGCATGCAAGCATATCCTGAATCCGCAGCATTTCGGGGTATTGTTTCGCGTCAATATCATAACACGCGTAATAACTTCCCATGCGTTTCCATTCCGTAAATCGGGTAGGGGAGTGGATGGCGTAAAAAACATCTGCCTCCGATAATATGCGAAACTGCGGAAAATTCATCATGCTGAAATATCAACAAACACGCGAAAATAGTGTTTCAATGCATTAAACTTGCAATTTGAAATGGCAAAACGTGCAATCGTAATTGGAGCCGGTTTTTCTGGGTTGTCGGCAGCTACAGCACTGGCATCGAAAGGCTTTGATGTTACTATACTCGAAAAACACAGCGGCCCTGGCGGACGTGCTCGCCAGTTTAGTGCATCAGGCTACACGTTCGACATGGGGCCAAGCTGGTACTGGATGCCCGATGTGTTTGAAACCTATTTTTCCTGGTATGGTCGTAAGCCATCCGATTACTACCATTTACATCGCCTCGATCCGTCATACTATATTTATTGGGGGAAGGATGATTACACACCTATTCCGGCCGGTATCGAAGCGCTCGAAGCTATGTTTGAGCGAGAGGATCCGGGCAGTGGTAAGCGTTTCCGGAAATTTCTGAAAGAAGCTGAATACAAATATGAAGTGGGCATCAACTCGCTTGTATACAAACCGGGACGCCGCATTTCAGAATTGCTCGAGTGGGAGCTTATTAAAGGTGTATTTAAACTGGATGTTTTTAAGAGCATTGCCAAGCATGTTCGTAAAGTGACGAAAAATCCGCGCCTGATTCAGATGATGGAATTTCCGGTGCTATTTCTTGGTGCGCTTCCCGGAAATACGCCTGCATTATATAGTTTGATGAATTATGCCGATATGGCTTTAGGAACTTGGTTTCCGCAAGGCGGGATGTATGAAATTGTAAAGGGCATGGAGAAATTGGCCAAGGATCAGGGTGTGAAATTTATTTATGATGCTCCTGTAGATTCATTTGATTTTTCGGGTAACTCCATCAAATCTGTTGTCTGTGGAGGGCAACGCTATGATGCCGATGTGGTGGTTTCTTCGGCCGATTATCATTTTACAGAGACCAAGTTGTTACCTAAGCAATTTCGAAATTACTCTGATGTATATTGGGAAAAGCGCGTAATGGCGCCATCGAGTCTCATATATTATATAGGAGTAAAAGGCGAGTTGAAAAATCTGGCGCACCACAATTTGTTTTTCGATGAGTCGCTCGATGCGCATGCAGAGGAAATTTATACCCGTCCCTCTTGGCCAGCCAAACCACTCTTTTATGTTTCGGTAACAACCAAAACCGATGCAAGCGGAGCTCCGGCTGGTTGCGAAAATGTGTTTATTTTAATTCCTGTAGCTGCCGGGCTGGAAGACAATCAGGACGTGCGCGACCGGTATTATGCCATGGTAATGGATCGACTCGAAAAACATACGGGGCAAGAGATTCGGTCGCGTGTGGACTACCTGCGATCGTATGCCTACGCCGATTTTGTGGCAGACTACAATTCCTACCGAGGCAATGCCTATGGTTTGGCAAACACATTAATGCAAACGGCTAATCTAAAGCCTGCTTGCAAGAACAAGAAAGTCAAGAATCTCTATTATACCGGGCAGTTAACAGTTCCGGGTCCGGGCGTACCGCCTGCATTAATTTCCGGGAAAGTGATAGCGGAAGAAATTCATAAAGATTTTTCTTAACTGCCTTGGTTGAACACAATCAATCTTTATTTTAGGGAAGATTTATAAAGGTAAAATATGAAGAAAATTTACGCCTGCGCAATTCTTGCGCTTACTGTTTCCATCAATGCATTTTCGCAACAATCCGAACGATGTGGGCACACGCGTTACATGGCCGAAATGGAACAAAAACATCCGGGTTATGGCGAATACCGCAAACAGCTCGATGAAGAGATTGCCCGTATTGCCCGCGAAGGAGTTCAACGGGAAGATGGAGAGCTTTACCGTATTCCGGTAGTATTTCATGTGGTTTATCGAAATGATGAGCAAAACGTGACCGATGAAAAATTATTCGAGCAAATCGATATTCTGAACCGCGACTATGGCCGACTGAACGAAGATACAGTTAACACACGGCAGGAGTTTTTACCGGTTGCTGCTTCAACGGGAATTGAATTTTATTTGGCACAATGGGATCCCGAGGGGAATCCAACCAATGGGATAACACGCACCGAGACTTCCACAAATTCCTTTTGGTTATCGATGACCGATATGAAATCTACGGCCGACGGAGGAAAAGATGCATGGGATGTGAATCAGTATCTAAACATATGGGTATGCAATATGGCTATCCCAATTTTAAATACGCCTTTCATTCTCGGTTTTGCAACGCCGCCCAACGGAGCTCCTAATTGGCCCGATGGTTCGGGTGCCGAGCAGCCACAATACGATGGAGTGGTCTTGCATTATGAAGTAGTAGGGTCTATCGATAATCCCGACCAAACCTTTGCCAGCATCAGTAAAGGAAGAACGGCAACCCATGAGGTTGGCCATTATCTCGGCTTGCGTCACATTTGGGGCGATGGCGATTGTACCGAAGACGATGGCTTAGACGACACCCCCGAGGCAGCAGAAGCCCAACAGCAGACCTGCGATTATACAACCAATACCTGTACCGATGCAACCAACGATTTGCCCGATCAGATTGAGAACTATATGGATTATACCGACGAGAATTGTATGAACATGTTCACACTACAGCAGGCTACTGCCATGCGTTACGTAGTTGAGAATTTTAGAGGTGGACTCTTGTTGTCAAATTCTGATTCGCGGAATCACTTATCCCGCCTTCACGCTTATCCTAATCCTGTCGAAGATATGTTGCATATTCGATATGAAATGAATTTACAGCAAAAGCTTAGTGTGTATTCGACCGATGGTAAAAAAGTTATAGATGTTTTTCCTGGTAGCAACACGATAGACACTAGCAAATTTCAGCCTGGCATGTATTACATACGGTCGCAAAGCCAAACCGACGTTTCATTTCTTAGGTTCATAAAGAAATAAATGAAATGTTGATGATTTTGATAAAATAAATGCACTCAACCTAAATCATGTTGAGAAAATAAATAATTTCACACGCAGATAAATTGAGCAAAACTCTCACGAAGTTTCGTTTTTTTATCTGAACAAACTAATTATTTTTGCGCGTTGCCTTAAACCACTTTGTATGAAACGAAGCTTATACCTGGCCTTATTTTCCTTAATTCTGTCTGTAGGTACTATGAGTGCTATGGATGCACTTGCTGTATCAAGTTCTTCTTTTATTCCTGATGGAGTTTCCGGATCTGCGGCCATTCAAACCCAACCACTTTCCTCTGCAACTTTTTGCACAGGTTCACAAATTGTTGTTGAATTTACAACGAGTGGAACTGGTTTCGATGGTTCAACTAGCTATTCGGTTGAACTTTCGGATGCTGCGGGAAGCTTTGCTGCGCCCGTTATTCTACCACAACTGGGTTTTAGCGCACCAACATTGCAAAACAATGGCTATATATATGTATCAGTTCCAGGAACGGTAGCAGAAGGTTCTGGTTATCGCTTGCGTGTTGTTTCTAGCTCGCCAGAAATTCTTGGTTCCGATAATGGAGTTGATCTCACATTTACAAGTCAAAGTGCGCTAACTGCACCTTCGCTTACCATAAATGGAGCGACTCAATTTTGTTTCGGTTCGGCATCAACCTATATTGTTTCGAGTGTTGAACAAGGAAATTTATGGTTTCCGGGAGGAACCAATACCAACCCTTTCATTGGCGCAATCCTTTCAGGTAACTATTTCACTCAGATTACAACATCTTTAGGATGTGCTACAAATTCTGCTCCTGCTACAATTCAGGCCAATGCGCCAGTATTTGGATTTCTTGCCTATTTTGAAAATGGTCAGGTAGCATCTACTTCCGATACAACTGTAAATATTTGTGAAGGCGACTCATTAGAAATTGGTGTAATTATAGAAGGCGGAACACCTCCCTTTGATATTGTTTACACCCCCGATGGCTTTAATTTCGAGTTTATCAACGATGTTGGGGAACCGTATGCAGAAAATACATTTGTTTATTCCACTTTTGTTTCAAACCCTGGTATATACCAGTTGATTGCCGTTTCGGATGCCTTTGAGCCTCCATGTAACTCACAGGGCACCACCGGTACTGTTGTTGTACAACTTGTACCTCCCCCTGTAACAGCATTTTCGTATGAGCCCTTCTGTGGAGCTGAGTCGGGTGTTCCCGTTGCTGCTCCGGGTTTCTTAGGCGGGGGTATTTATAGTTTTGACCCAATCCCATCAGACGGAGCCACAATAAACCCTAATACCGGTGTTATTTCGAATGCAGTAATTGGTAATACCTATACTGTTCGCTACACTGTTTCTGAGGGCTTGTGCACCGATGTTAGTTCCACCGCATCAATTACTGTGAGTAGTTCTGATGTGGTTGCCTTCACCATAAATCCTTTTTGCGAAGGTGTAGAATCGGGCTTCCCGGTAACGGCTCCCGGTTTTGAAGGAGGTGGAACGTACTCGTTTAATCCACCTGTTTCTGATGGAGCAACGATTAATGCTATTACAGGTATAATTTCTGGTGCTGCCGGAGCTACTACATATAGTATAGAATATTTCTCACCTGAAGGAGAATGTCAATCTAGTTCAATAACTTCTGTAACAACAATTGATGCCCCAGAAATTGCGCTAGCTATAGTAAATTCTACATGTGGTAATTCAGATGGGTCTATTGATGCTACCATAACTGAAGGTGTTGCACCTTACACCAGTTCATGGTCTAATGGTTCAACCAGCGAGGATGTTTCAGGCTTAGAATCTGGAGCCTACACCCTAACTGTTACAGATGCACAAGGGTGTTCGGCTGAATCTACCGCAACACTGATAAATTCTAATCAGCCTGAACTTGTTTTAAACGCTGTAAATGCAACCTGTGGTTCGAACAATGGTTCGATCGACCTCACTATTAATAATGGTGTGGGCCCTTATACTATTACTTGGACCCCCGGAGGTCAAACTACTGAAGATATCTCTGGACTTGCAGCTGGAACTTATACAGTTGAAGTAATTGATCTTTCAACCTCGTGCGAGGTAAGTGGATCTGCAACCATCTTGTTCCAAGGTGCTCCCACTGCTACTTTTATAGCAACAAATACACTTTGCGGTCAATCGGTGGGTTCAGTTGATGTTACGGTTACAGGTGGTACTGCTCCCATAACATACGCATGGTCGAATGGTGCTACCACCGAAGATATTGCAGGCTTGGGTGTAGGCGCCTATACCGACACCATCACCGATGCCAATGGATGCTTTACCATTGTTAGTGTAAATATTGTTAATGAAAATCAATTCTCGTTAAGCGCTGTTGTTGTTAATCCAACATGTGGAACACCTAATGGAGGAGCTATTGATTTAACAGTGAATGGTGGTGATGCTCCATTCCAATTTGCTTGGACTCCAAATTCTACAACCGTTACTGAAGATGCAGCTGACTTAACAGCCGGTGAATACCAAGTTGTGGTTACCGACAATGCTGGTTGTGTAGATTCGTTGACATCGACGTTAGCCCCAGCGTTGCCTCTTGAAATTGTAGGTGAAACAATTGATGCTACCTGTGGCAACAGCGACGGATCCGTAAATATTTCTGTAACCGGTGGTTCTGGGTTATATACTTTTGTTTGGGATAATGGCGCAAATGATGAAGATCTTTCGGGAATCCCTGCAGGTTCGTATAATGTTATTGTTAGCGATCAGTCTGATGCTAATTGTACAATTAGTTCTTCCTTTACTGTAGTTAATGGCAATCAACCAGAAGTAAGTATCGAGGCGAATGGTACTTCGTGCACAGCCAATACCGGAACAATCGCCTTGAGCATTACGGATGGTTCTGGTAATTACTCCTTTGCATGGACAGGCCCTGACGGATTTGTTTCAGATACCGAAGACCTGAACAATCTTGCGGCCGGCACTTATTCAGTTACAATTACCGACAATGAAACTACTTGTATAGTAAATGAATCAGCAGAGGTTACTCCTGCTAATGCTCCATCTTATACATCCAATGTTGTTCAGACTTCATGTGGTCAAAACAATGGAATTATCGACATTGAGGTAATCGGAGGAACGCAGCCATTTACAATTACTTGGAATGGAGAGTCTTCAACACTCGATCAAATTAACCTTTCAGCTGGTTCATACACCTTTTTATTGGTTGATGCGAACAACTGCGAGTTAACGGAAACTTTTACAATTAATTCAAGCTTGGCCCCATCTTTAACTTCTGTGTTTGCAAATCCGGCATGTGGAAATGATACAGGCAGTGTTAATGTAACGATTACGGATGCTTCAAATCCAATAGTTTATAGTTGGACAAAAGACGGTGCATCATTTGCAAATTCAGAAGATATATCAGCATTAAGCCCAGGTTCTTATATTCTTGTTGCAACAGATGCAGCGGGTTGTGCTGTCAGCGACACCTTTGATTTGATTTATGAAAATCAACCTACACTCTCATTTGTTAGCAATCCTTCACTTTGCGGTGAATCAACTGGCACGGTGAATTTAACAGTAGATGGTGGAACTGCTCCATTTGTTTTTGAATGGTCTGGTCCTGAAAATTACTCTGCTTCAACTGAAGATATAACTGGTCTCGCTGGTGGATGTTATACGGTAGTTGTTACCGATGCTGCAACGTGCGAGGTTACACTGCAGGCATGTGTTGTGAATAGTGATGCGCCTTCAATTACATTTAACACTATACAGCCTTCATGTAATGAAGACAATGGATCAATTGCACCTGTTGTTAGTGGCGGTCAGGCTCCTTTCACTTTCGAATGGTCAGGAACACAGTTCTCTCTTGATAGCCTAATTGATAATCTTGGTAATGGGAACTATGTGTTAACCTTGACTGATGCTGCGGGATGTCAGACGATTGACTCTGTTGCGTTGAACAATACAGGAATTCCTATTGTAACTGGTAATGTTGAAAATCCAGAATGTGGAATTGGAAATGGTTCTATCACAGCTGTTGTTACTGGTGGTTTAGCTCCTTATCAATTTTTATGGACGCCAGGGGGATCAACTGATGCTACTTTATCGAATCTGGAAGTAGGTTCTTATACAGTTTTGGTTACTGATGCTACTGGATGCGAAGCAACCGGGCAGTTTACAATTGAGAACTTTAACGGACCTGAAATTACGTTTACAACCACTAATTCATTATGTGGCGAAAACAACGGTTCTATCGATATTACCGTTTCAGAAGGTTCGGGTGATTACAGTTTCTTGTGGACTGGAGCGGGAGTGGATGTAAACGGAGAAGACCAAGAAGGCTTGGCTTCAGGTGCATATGTTGTTCTTGTAACAGATAACGTTTCTGGATGCGAGGCGACACTCACTATTGATATTCAAAATAGTAATCAACCGGTGTTAAATCTTGTTTCGGTTGGAACATTGTGTGGCGCAAATTCAGGTTCGGTAGAATTAACGGTTACAAATGCTGTAAATCCTACATTTAGTTGGGAGGGGCCCAATGGATTTACGGCTTCAACCGAAGACATAAATGAACTTAGTACAGGCGTTTATACCGTAACGGTTACCGATGGCGCTTGCGAAGTTACCGGCTCGGTTTCAGTTAGTCCTACGAAATCTGTGTGGTCTCAAAATGTAAATATTGTTGCCGGTAGCCAATATTCGTTTGAAATGTATGTTCAAAATGTAATTGCCAATTCACCTGCGCAATTGCGCGTTTTTGTTGGCTCTAACAATATTGGTTCAATAACACCTGCAGGTGTTACAACATGGAATCAATTCACCGGTTCGTTTACGGCCACTACTTCAGGACTCACAGAAGTGAAAATCGTAAACGAAAATCTTTCCCCATCAGGAAATGATTTTGGCTTAGATGATATCAGCCTAATTGAGCTTTGTCCTGTTTCACCACAGCCTGGTTCAACTTGCGGTACTAACATTATTGTAAATGGCGATTTTGAAGCTGGGAATACTGGTTTTCTTTCGCAGTATACATTTGTTCCTAACGGTCCTGCTAATAACGAGCTAATTCCCGAAGGGCGTTACACAATTGCAGCAAACGCAAATACTACTCACCCGCAGTTCCAGGGAACAGGTCGTTCAGGAAACTTCATGGTAGTCAATGGTAATGAACCAGAAGATCCCATCCTTAATTTTAGTACTGTAGGTACTTCTTGTAGCAATAATAATGGATCGATTAACCTAACTGTTTCAAATTTTACAATTCCTATTACATATGCTTGGACAGGGCCAAATGGATTTACTGCAACCTCGCAAGATTTAAATAACTTGGCATCTGGAGCGTACAACGTTACGGTTACAAGTGGTGCTTGCAGTGAAACAGGTTCTGCAACAGTAGGCTTCTCAAATCTTCCGGAATTGGTTCTTGCTGCTACACCTACTGAATGTGGAGCCACAAATGGAGCAATCGACTTATCCATTACAAATGCTACAAATCCAACAATCTCTTGGTCAGGGCCTGATGGATTCTCGTCTAACATCGAAGATATTGCCAATCTTGCAGAAGGTACATATTTCGTAACAGTAACTGAAGGTTCTTGTGTTGTCGAAGACTCGATCGGCATTTCAACAAATGAACCTACACTTGCCTTTAATATTGTGCCATCCTCTTGTAGCGGCGCTATAGGTTCAATTGATTTAACTGTAACCAACGCCAGCAATCCAACGTTTAGCTGGAGTGGACCCGATGGGTTTACCGCCACTACGGAGGACATTAGTGCTTTAGCAGCTGGTGATTATACCCTAATTGTTACGGATGGGGCCTGCACCGTTGAAGGATCTGCAACCGTAAATACAGACGAACCAACTCTTTCATTTAGTGCTAGTCCAACCTCATGCGGTACATCAGCAGGTTCAATTGATTTAACGGTAACCAACGGTAGTAACCCTACATTTAGCTGGACTGGACCCGATGGCTTTACAGCAACAACCGAAGATATTAGCTCATTAGCAGCAGGCGACTATACAGTTACAGTAACAGATGGTGCTTGCTCGGTTGAAGGGACTGCAAGCGTAGATACAGATGAACCAACACTTGCCTTAAGCACCACTCCAACTTCATGCGGTGCATCAGCAGGTTCAATTGATTTAACGGTAACCAACGGTAGTAACCCTACGTTTAGCTGGAGTGGCCCAGATGGCTTTACAGCAACAACCGAAGATATCAGTTCACTAGCAGCAGGCGATTATACAGTTACAGTAACAGATGGCGCTTGCTCAGTTGAAGGCTCGGCATCTGTAACAAATTCAGATGGACCAACTTTAACTTTCAGTACAACATCTTCAGCATGCGGTGCATCAACCGGTTCAATTGATTTAACGGTAACCAACGGTACTAACCCAACATTTAGCTGGAGCGGTCCTAATGGCTTTGCCGCTACGACTGAAGACATTAGCTCATTAGCAGCAGGCGACTATACAGTTACAGTATCAGATGGTGCTTGCTCGGTTGAAGGATCTGCAACCGTAGACACAGACGAACCAACACTTGCCCTAAGTGCTAGCCCAACTTCATGCGGTGCATCAACCGGTTCAATTGATTTAACGGTAACCAACGGCAGCAATCCAACATTTAGCTGGAGTGGACCTGATGGCTTTACAGCAACAACTGAGGACATCAGTTCATTAGCAGCGGGCGATTATACAGTTATTGTAACAGATGGTGCTTGTTCAGTTGAAGGCTCGGCATCTGTAGCAAATTCTGATGATCCAATTTTGGCTTTCAGTACGTCATCTTCAGCATGCGGTGCATCAACCGGTTCAATTGATTTAACGGTAACCAATGGTAACAGTCCAACATTTAGCTGGAGTGGCCCTGATGGTTTTGCCGCTACCACTGAAGACATTAGTGCCTTAGCAGCTGGTGATTATACAGTTATTGTAACAGCTGGTGCTTGCTCGGTTGAAGGATCTGCAACGGTAGATACAGACGAACCAACACTTGCCTTAAGTGCCAGTCCATCTTCATGCGGTGCATCAACTGGTTCAATTGAATTAACGGTAACCAACGGCAGCAATCCAACATTTAGCTGGAGTGGCCCCGATGGCTTTACAGCAACAACCGAAGATATTAGCTCATTAGCAGCAGGCGACTACACAGTTACAGTAACAGATGGTGCTTGCTCAGTTGAAGGATCTGCAACCGTAAATACTAACGAACCAACACTTGCGTTAAGTGCTAGCCCAACTTCATGTGGCGCATCAACTGGTTCAATTGATTTAACGGTAACCAACGGCAACAATCCAACATTTAGCTGGAGTGGTCCTAATGGTTTTGCAGCTACTACCGAAGACATTAATGGCTTAGCTGCTGGTGATTATACTGTTACGGTAACAGAAGGTACATGTACAGTTGAGGGACAAGCTACTGTTACGAATTCTGATGGCCCAACTGCATCCATTTCCGCTTCAGCCGAAACTATTTGTTCGGGTGTGGATGTTCAACTTACAATTTCGTTTACAGGTACAGCACCGTACACTTTTACTTACACCGATGGAACTACACCTTTAACCATTTCAGGATACGATGCAGATCAGTATGTTATTACTGTTAATCCAACTTCAACAGTAACATATTCGTTGGTAGATCTTGTTTCAGATCCTAATCCTGATTGCGAGGGAACTTTCATTAATGAATCTGTTACTGTGAATGTTTCGAGCTCTCCTACAGCCCCTTCAATTAGTGCCAATGGTCCAACCTCGTTTTGTGAAGGTCAATCTGTAGTTTTAACATCAAGTGAAGCGGATGGTAATTTTTGGAACGTTTCAGGGCCTGATCAGTTCAATCAGTCCATTACCGTTTCTGATGAAGGTTCTTATTTTGTAGTTGTATTAAACGAATTCGGCTGTGCCGACACTTCAAATACAATTGATGTTGAGTTCTTGCCAAATGGACTTGAATTAAGCTTTACCGATACTACAATTTGTGCGGGCACTTCGATACAGCTTGTTGCAACAGGTGCAGATGAGTATCTATGGAGCCCATCGGTTTATTTAAGCACGATATTAAGTGGCACTACAACTTGTACACCTTTTGAAACGACTACCTATATCGTTTCGGGCTCAAATGCTTGTGGTTCAGGAAGCGATACAGTAACAGTTACCGTTACTCCGATAGCTGCGACAGATTTAGGTGCCGATTTATCACTATGTCAAAATGCACCGTTAACCTTATCTGTTCCTTTTGAAGATGGAGTAACATATAGTTGGGGCCCTGCTTCAGCAATTACCGGTCAGGCAGATTCTTCTACTGCTCAGATTAATACTTCTACTTCTACCGATGTTTATTTGCAAACGATTAACAGCAATGGATGTTCATTTACCGACACGGTCTCAATAAGCATTGAAGTTCCACTTGCTTCCTTTAACATTTCTACTTCGGGTTCTACTACAGTTTGCCAGGGAGATAGCGTTGTTCTGCTTGCCACAACAGGAAACCTTGTTGTTTGGAGTAATGGTCTTGAGAATTTTGATGAAATTCTGGTAACAGAATCAGGTGACTACTATGCGATCTATAATGGCTCAAATTGTCCGGCATATTCCGATACCATCAGCATTACTGTGAATCCGCTTCCTGCTGTAGATATTTTATCAGCAGGTTCCTTAACTGTATGTGAAGGAACCTGTGCGAATCTTCAATCGTCGGCTGTTAATGGATTTGTTTGGACTCTTGCTGATGGAAGCACATCTACTGAAGCATCGATTGAGGCGTGTAATAATGGATGGTATGTATTGACTGGTACTGATAATGGATGTTCGGCTTCAGACTCTGCATTTGTTACGGTACTTCCGCAAATTGACCAACCGGTAATTACACTTGATGGTTCAGATGTTATATGTGAAGGGCAGTCTACTTCTACATTAATTAGTAGTTATGCTACTGGAAACCAGTGGCTTCTTAACGGGCAGCCGCTTCAGGGAGCAACTTCCAATACGTTGGTTATTAGTGTTGGTGGTACCTATTCGGTTCAGGTGAATGCAGCTGCTGGTTGCTCAGGTACTTCCGCCACCATTGAAATCTTACAAAAATCAACCGATCCTATTGAGATTATTGCTGCAGACACCATAGTGTGTAACAACGAACAAATTAATGTACTCCTCACTGCAACACCAGGCTTTGTTTCTTATACGTGGTTTGGTAATGGTGAAGCCGGCGATAGTTACACCGCCACATACCTCGGTCAGTTTGCAGTTGTCGGAATCAATGAAGATGGTTGCCAGTCGACAGACTACATTAACATCGTTGGTAATGTGCCGTTTGAGGTAGAGGCCGTTAGTCCGGTGCTATACGATGACTTCAACGTTTCATATGCCGGTGCGCAAGATGGTGAAATCAATGTTGATGTAACTGGAGGTTCGGGTATTTTCACGTACGCATGGTCTAACGGTTCAAATGCAGAAGATTTGACTGGTTTGGCTGGCGGAGATTACACCCTAACAGTAACCGACGAACAAGGTTGTTCTGTTGTTAGCACTATTACGGTTAAAGAACCTGGTCTCATTAAACTACCAAATGGATTTACTCCGAATGGGGATGGATTTAACGACTTCTACGTTATCAGAGGTATTCAGGGGTATGAAGGAAATCAGATTAACGTGTTTAACCGTTGGGGTAGTCTAGTCTACAGCGCCAAGGATTACCAAAATAATTGGGACGGTATTTCAAATGATGGAAACCTTTTACCTGATGGTACGTACTTCATCGTCGTTAATCTGAATAAAGAAGGATTTGATAACGTCCAATCTTACATTGATCTAAGAAGAAACTAATTTTTAAAATTGAATCTCAACCAAAAACAAATAAAATGAAGAGAATAGCTACAGTGATCGGTATGCTGGTCTGCTCCTACTTCGCAAACGCACAGCAGGAATTGCAGATTAGTCAGTACATGTTCAACGGTCTTTTTCTAAATCCGGCCTATGCAGGAACACATCCATATTGGGGTGGAACCGCGCTGCATCGTCAGCAATGGCTAGGGTTTACAGGTCGTCCTTGGTCAACTACGGTTGCTTTCGATGGTCCTATCAAGGATAAAAACATGGGCCTTGGGTTTATGATTGTGAACGACAACATCGGACTAACTACCAACAATGATATTTCAGCTGCATATTCTTATCGCATAAAGGTGAATGAGGGTTCTCAGTTGGCATTTGGTCTCCGCGCGGGTATTCGAAATACTATGTTCAACGTAAGCAAACTGGAGAATATTCCAGATGCTGGCGATCCTCTGTATAATGCCAATCAAAGTATTTGGGTTCCTAAGTTTGATTTCGGTGCTTATTGGTATGGCGATCGAGGTTATCTTGGCTTATCGGTTCCAAATATTTTGGCAATAGATTCCCGCACATCCGATAATGCCGACGCTGGTCTTCGTCGACATATTTTCCTAAATGGTGGTTACGTGTGGAACATCAATGCAGATGGGTCAATTAAATTCAAACCGTCTTTTCTGGTTAAATACGAGCCATCTTCTCCGGTCTCTTTCGATTTAAATGCTCATTTTCTGTTTAACGATAAATTTTGGTTGGGTACTTCCTATCGTTACAATTCAGCTGTTGTTTTTATGGCTGAATATCAGATAACTGAACAATTCCGTGCAGGTTTTGCTTTTGATGCAACTACATCTGATATCAGGCAATATCAAAACGGAACAATCGAGTTCATGCTTGGCTACGACTTCACTCAAAAATTAGTAAAAATTAAACACCCACGTTATTTCTAAACCCCGTTTCTCTGAACTATGAAAAAAACCTATTCAATTTTCATTATCGGCCTTGGTTTTATCCTTGGAGGATGCGGAGCCGGTTACTGGGTAAAAAAAGGTGATGCCAGTTATGATGCGTATGCTTATTCTGATGCTGTTCCTAATTTTCAAAAAGCGCTCGAAAAAGATAACGATAACTATGCAGCCAAAAAAGGCCTTGCCAATAGCTACCGGATGATGAATAATCCTTCGGCCGCAGAAAATCTTTACAAGGATATTACTGCAATGGCCGAAAACGAGCCCATCAATTATTTTCATCAGGGGAAAGTATTGATGCAGTTGCAAAAGTATTCAGAAGCAAAAAAGGCGTTTGAGGAATATGCTAAGTCTGTGGCTCCTGAGCAGCCTGAAAGCGCCATCGTTAAATCTTTGATTGAAGCTGCAGGAAATCCGAAAAAATTCGATAGCAATCTCGATACGTGCGCTTATAGTCTTAAGCAAATCGAGACCTCAGGTTTAATGAATGCCTTAGGAGCTACTCCATTCAATTTCGGTTATGTTTTTGCAGGCGAATACGCTATCACCGACGAGTCTCCAAAATCATCACGAAATCCATATACAGGAAATGCTTACATGGATTTGTTCTTCACAAAGAAAGATAAGAAAAATGGAATCTGGTCTGCTCCAGAACCATTGAAAGGTGGAGTGAATTCTGAATTTCATGATGCATTTGCTGCGTTTACGCCAGATAAACAAACTGCTTATTTTACCAGAACTCAACAAAAAAATGGTAAAATGATCCTAAACAAAGACAAGGTTTCCAATCTCGAAATTCTTAAAGCTAGTTTTGTAGATGGTGAATGGACCAATCTTGAATCTTTTGTGCATAATTCTTTAGACTTTTCGAATGGTCACCCTGCAATTAGTGCAGATGGTAAAACCATGTACTTTAGTTCAGACCGTCCGGGTGGATATGGTTCTACCGATTTGTATATGTGTTCTTGGAATGGAACATCGTGGGATGCTCCGGTTAATTTAGGACCTATGATTAATACGCCAGGTCGCGAGGTGATGCCTCAGATTGGTTTTGATGAAAAGTTGTATTTTTCATCCGACGGACATCCGGGTCTTGGTGGCTTAGATATCTTTTCGACCTCCAAAAATGGAAGCAGTTGGACGATGCCACAAAACTTAAAAACTCCCATCAACTCTTCGCGCGATGACTTCTCATTTACGCTCGATTCGGAAGGGAAAGTTGGTAATCTTACTTCATCACGTTCTGGCACAGATCGCTTGTACGAAGTGGTTTATAAAGATATCTTTGTTCCAATCGAAGTTTGTTTAGTTGAAAAGGAGTCGCGTAAGCCTGTTAGTGGCATTAAAGTGTATGCCCAAAATAAAGACAGCGGAGAAATCGATTCAACCACTTCTAATTCTGAGGGTAAAGCGAATTTCCGTTTGAAAGGAAACTTTGATTATACCATCAATGCCCGTAGCGCTCAGGTATTAACAAATAATATTGATGTTACCACTAAAGAAAAGAGTTGTGCTAAGGTTATTAAAACTTGCGATGAAGGAAAGTTTGTAGAAGTGGAGGCACCAGATTGGGCTAAAGAGTACGATATTAAAGACATCTACTACGATTACAACAAATGGAATATTCGCAAGGATGCAGCCAAGCAGCTCGATAAACTCGTTACATTGTTAAACAATAATCCAAACTTTAAAATAGAGTTGGGTTCTCATACCGATTGTAGAGGTAGCGAAGAGTATAACCAAAAATTATCTGAAAAACGTGCACAGTCTGTTGTGAAATATTGCACCATGCGCGATATTGACCCAGCGCGTTTAACATTTAAAGGCTATGGTGAATCTGTGCCAAAATCAAATTGTATTTGTGAAAAATGCACAGAAGAGCAATGGCAAATGGATCGCCGAACAGTATTTAAATTGATGAAATAAACGTTTTAAACGTTTAAAAACGGATAAAAGGCCTCGCAAATGCGGGGCTTTTTTTTTATTTACCCGATGAAAGTCATCGGCATACATAATGGCATCAATTGGAAAAGGCAACCGCTGGTGAGGCCGTTGATTCTCTTTATTGCCGGATTGCTAAGCGCTCAAATTTTTTCAAAATTCCTTCTAATAATCGTAACAAGTTTTTTTGCTTTGATCTGCGTTTTGCTAGTCCAAAGTCAAAAACGATTTCTTAATCGGTCGATTGTCTCGTTCATTATTTATGCCTCGTTTTTCCTCGCCGGTGTTTGTCTCTATGCCTTGCATTTTCGTTCAGTAGGGGATATTCCCGAGTTTAAAAATGTTACCTTGCTTGTAAAACAAAGTTCAGAACCTGTTTATAAAGAGAATAACCACGAATTTAAATCGCAATGCATCGTAGAGGCTAAAGCGATTTACGCCGAAAATTTATGGCGTGATATCAGTGGTACGATAAAAATAAACCTGAAAAATGATAGCCTCACTTCTGCACCGGGTGAACTCTTGTTACTGCATGCAAATTTTAAAAAGCCCTCAAATGAAATTTTACCCGGCAGCTTTGATTTTGAACGCTTTTGTATGCTGAAGTCGATTGAGGCAATTTGTACAATCAAGAAACATCAGCTATTACCATTGGGTAAAATCGAACAGGGATTCTTCTCAAACACTATTCTAACTATTAGACGGTCAATAATTTCGTACTTAAAGTCATCTGGTTTTGATGTTAATCAACTAGGAATTGCGAGTGCCCTTCTCGTAGGCTATCGTGCCGATATTGAATCAGAACTCAACAGTGCCTATAGTAAAGCCGGAATTGTACATGTGCTGGCCGTTTCGGGTATGCATGTTAGTCTTGTATTTGGATCGGTTCTTTGGTTACTTGGGCGCTTCCTAAAACCTAGAAATGCGGCTTTAGTCGGAATTCTAGTTCTTTGGTTTTATGCATTGTTGGCGGGATTATCGGCATCTGTTTTACGTTCGGCCTGCATGTTCTCATTATTGGCCATCGCTAAATTGCTTGTGAATTCAACGGTTTCGTCCAATGCAATGGCCGGTGCTGCATTCATTATGTTATGTTTAGACCCTCAAGCACTTTATGATCCGGGAGCCCAACTTTCTTTTGCGGCTGTTTGGGGTATTTATGCGCGTTCATCAACACCTTCAATTCTATTTTTCAAGAATAAATTAATGCGGTATGTAGTCGATTCTCTTTGGGTTTGCTTGGTAGCCCAATTGGCTACACTACCAATTACCTTGTGGTATTTCGGTTCATTTCCGGTGTATTTTTTATTAGCCAATTTAATCGCCGTTCCGTTTTCAACCGGTTTAATTTATGTAGGTTTTATCGGCCTGCTGCTTGCGCCATTTGGTTCTATCTCTGTTCCTTTTTTGGAATTAATGAAAATCGGAATTGATGTAATGAATGGTTTTACGCGATTTATTGCCGGATTACCCCTTTCTTCAATCGACTTTGGACGTTTCGCGCTAATGGATGCTTTTTTCATAGCATCTATCATTTATATTGTCTTATTCCCAATTGGTAGCATCAGATTGAAATTATTCGTTGGTGCAATTGTTCGGCTTTTACATTCTGTGGCATTCATGTTAGCAAGCAATCGAGTCGATAATTCTCCGGATTTGTATTTTTTTTCATGTGAACGCATGTATCATTTTGTATGTGTGGAGAATAGTTCGGTTCGCCTCGTTAATTATGGGTCAGAAACACATCATGCCTGCAAAAGAGTGACTCAGATTGAATTATATGCACAGGCCGAAGATCATGAATTAGTCATCGAAAATCAGATTATTCAAAATACGGCAAGTGGTGGAACCGTTAAGTTTACCTATTTTAGTAATGGCGGGCTAGATAGAATCTCGCTTCTGATATTGCCTTCCTCTCCTTTCCTTAATTTACCGTTAAGGAATCGATTCACTTCTGTTTATTGCCGGCAATTTGAGCCCGTCAATAAAGCTCAATTTATGTATTCGAGCCTGATAAAACGCCGTGTTTTACCTATTGGAAACTTAAATAGTTATAAAATCAGGTAAATAGGGTTAAAAATCGATAAATAATAAAATCTGTTGCAATCCGGTTTTGAAGACTTTGGTAATTTAGATGGAAATTTAGCCTGATGAATTCGAATTCACGTAAATTTGAAATGAAATATTTCTTATTCTTGTGCTTCATTTTCGAAGGCGTAATCTGAATATACGATGAAAAAAACAAACATTCTTTTGATGCTAGGCTTTGCAGCCCTGCCATCTTTTTTTGCTATTGCTCAAAAGCAAATTACCCGTCCTCAGCCTTGCCAAACTAACGAGGTTATGGAGCAGGAATTTCAAAAGCACCCAGAACTTAGGCAACAATTTCTGGATCAGCAAAAAGCTGTTTTCGAGGCAGCTAAAAACACAGGTTCACAACGTGCAGAGAAGAAAATTATTCCTGTTGTATTTCACGTTGTACACGACTGTGGAATCGAGAATATTTCTAAAGCGCAGATTGAAGATCAAATCGCTATCTTAAATGCTGATTTTTCTAGAAATAGTCCACGTTTTGCTCAAACTCCAGCATGTCATCAAGCCGTAGCAGCCGATTGTGAAATTGAATTCCGCTTGGCGACTAAGGATGAGCAGGGCAATTGTACCGATGGTATTGTGCGTGTAGTGAGCAACAGAACGTATGAAGCAAATAATGCAAATGGCGTGAAAGAAGTTAGCCGTTGGAATATGTACAAATACCTCAATATTTGGGTTGTGAATTCAATTGGCTCTGTTCAAAGCGAAGGAGGCGAAATACTAGGTTATGCACAATTCCCGCTTGGAGGATTGCCTTCAACCGACGGAATTGTTGTGCGTCACGATTGCGTTGGTTCGATTGGAACTGCACTTACTGGCCCGTTTGCTCCACGTGTAGGTAGTACACTCACACACGAAATTGGACATTGGTTAGGCTTACGTCACATTTGGGGCGATGCTCCTTGTGCTTCAGACGGAATTGATGATACACCTTCTGCATATCAACCGAATTATGGTATTTGTTGGAATGATTTTCCATATTCCGGAGCTCCTTCGGGCGAAGAATGTACCGAAAATTTGGAATGCGGTGAGATGTTTATGAATTACATGGATTATTCAGATGATCAGTGTATGAGTATGTTTACACAAGGTCAAAAGGCAGTGATGCAAGCTACCCTAACAACGGCTCGTTCAAACATTAGTTCTCCTGAAAACTTATTGGCAACCGGTACGCGCGATGAAGACATTGCAAATCCGATAACTTGTGTTCCTGTTCCTTTATTCTGCGAAAACAGAAGAATGATTTGCGAGGGTGGAACAGTTGCATTTGAAGGTTCAAGCTTTAATGCCGATTCCCCAGCTTCTGATTGGTCTTTCGAGGGTGGTACTCCTTCAACATCTACAAGTGCCAATCCAACAATTACGTATGCATCACCCGGTGTGTTTGATGTGGCTTTAAGCGCATCTAGTTCAGCTGGAAGTAACACACTTACACGCGCCGATTACGTAGTTGTAAGTTCTGATGCAGCGATGAATGCCAATGGCCCATTCGCCGACGGGTTTGAAGACGCAGCCTACTTCAATGCTAATTTCGTGAATTTTAATAACGACGGGTCATCATCTAAATTCGAGCATTTCCCACAAGTAGGCTTCTACTCGGGTGCTTGTGTTCGTATGAATAACTTCAACAATACAGCTACTGAAATCGATGAATTGATAACTCCTTCATACAATGTTTCCACTGTTCCCAACCCGGTATTTCAATTTGCTATGGCTGGCGCTGAACGCGGAGGTGAACCCAACGATGAATTAAGGGTTAGCTTTTCGACCAATTGCGGACAAACATGGGCATCTCCTCGTTTATTCGATTTCGCCGACATCAATTCTGCCGGTTTGTATACAAATGAATTTGTTCCATCGAACACAAATCAATGGAGAATTTATAATATCTCTCTGTCCTCTTTTGCATCGCAAGAAAATTTACGGGTAAAGTTTGAATATAAGTCGGGCGATGGCGACAGAGCTAATCATGTTTATATAGATGGAATCAACATCGGTTCTTCACTTGGCCTAACTAATTTCAATGACGAAATTGGAATGGCGCTTTCTCCAAATCCTGCAGGAGAAATGGTTCAATTAACATTTGAAACAACAAAATCAGAAGCAGTTGCAATTAGTGTTTATAACATGCTCGGCAAACAAGTGTTGAAGCCGATGACTACTCGGGTTGCTCCGGGTGCTCAGCAGTTTAACATCGACTTGGCTCAGTTATCGGCGGGCTTGTATACCGTTGCAGTTGATATCGACGGACGTAGGGCGATTAAAAAGTTCGTTAAAAAGTAAATGTGTTAGTTTGTTTTAACCCCGGAATTTCCGGGGTTTTTTTATCCCTTTAAGTGAATGAAACGACTCATCCTTTGCTTGTTACTGTGTAACATTTCGTTTACCTTGCTTTCGCAGGATTTAATTACGCTTCGAAGTGGCAAAACCCTGAAGGTTCTGATTCAGGAAGTTAATCAGAAAGAGATCGCTTATCGAAAAGCGGAGAATGCCAATGGGCCTCTCTACAAGATTTATACACGCGATGTTCTGCGTATAGACTATGAAAGCGGTGCCGTCGATAATTTTGCGGAGTCAAACGAAAAATCAACATCTCTCTTAGGTTCGCGTTCACTGGCTATGGCAGGTCGTAACATCCTTTCGATAGATGCTATGGCGCTTCTATTTCAAAATATAGAATTGAGCTACGAACACTTAGTGGGTTCCAATAAAAAATTAGGTCTTCGCAT
This sequence comes from uncultured Chitinophaga sp., assembly GCA_964627105.1. Classification (GTDB taxonomy): domain Bacteria; phylum Bacteroidota; class Bacteroidia; order M30B66; family M30B66; genus CAMCXT01. The sequence continues at coordinate 8,260 of CAZVHF010000003.1, read as the reverse complement.
CCCTGTTTCTGTTAACATGCAGGGAACGTCGACCAATGGAAATATGTTAGGTAATACTCGAAATGTGTTTTACAGCGGCTTGGATTTGAATTATTACCCGCTCGGGCAAAACACCTCTTCTTTTTTTGTAGGTCCATCCCTGAGAGTGGGTTCGGCTTTAAATTACAATGAATATTATGATCCGCTTACAGGAGGGTATACAAACGAGCGATTGGTTTCCCAATATTTTTCATTTTTATTGCGCTTTGGATACTTGTACACGCCCGTTGAGGAATTATCGATAGGTACAGCATTCGGACTTGGTACGCGAAGGTATTTCACCAATATTCCCCAAGAACCTGCCGGTCCGGCATTTTCATTTCAATTTTCGCTGGGCTATCGCTTTTAAGCAATTTCTTCTCTGAAGCAAATCTTGTAATCGCTCTCCATCTCGTTCAAAATGGGATTGTAGAGTTCGGGACTAACCGGAATATGAATTCCCGAGCTTTGGAACCTCTTCTCTGCGATAAGTCTAGCTGCAATTGCTAAAGGAATACCAACCGTTTTAGCCATTGCCGTTTTACCATTGGGCTCCCCTTCGAGATACAATGAACTCTTAATGGTTTGTGTGTGCCCCAAAAATTTCAACTTGAAAATATGCTGCATAACAACTAGATCGCGGTCTTCTGGATTCAATCTCCATTTCTCTTCGAGTAAAGTCTGCAAAATCTTGGCAGGACTTCCCTCCTTAATTCCTATCGATTTATTCGATGTGATTCCAGTCCATTGAATCATTTCAAGAGTTTGCTCATCGTTCTTGCAGCATGCTAGAAGCGAATTTTCGAACGTTTCTTGCCCTGCAGGCAGAAATGCGCCGATAAAATCGCGGTATGAAATCGCGTCTTGCAGCGGGAAATTGTACGAATCGTCTGTTAGACCCAGCTGAACAAAAACATCCCAGGCTTTGCAGAAATTGGAATTACGCAAGGTTCCCCTTAACATCGTATTAATATGTTGCAAACCGTAAACTTCTCGGTATGATAGCGAGTCTCGGTTCGGATAGCCATCATATAATTTACCATCAATGTCTACAGTGCGGCTGTTCCCAAATAAGCGATGATAGGGTAGGAATCGCAGTTTTCCATCTTCCAGATAACGCGCAGTACTTTGTCCGGCAAGGATAACATTTCTTGGATTCCAACTAAACTTATATGCCCAAGGATTATCGCCAACGCAATCGGGCGAAACAAGTCCCCCGCAATACGAGTAAAAAGCCTCGATTTCCTTCCCTTGTTCGTGAGCCTGGTGAATGATGCGCATGGCCGACATGTGGTCGAGACCCGGATCTAGTCCGCATTCGTTAATAAAAATTAATCCGTTCTTCTTAACCGCATCCGACATCGACTTTATCTGCTCGCTTTCGTACGAAGCAGTTACCAGATGTGCACCCGATTGTAGACATTGCTCAGCAATTTCGGGATGCATAAACGCCGGGAGCATTGAAATAACAAGAAAGGCATCGCGTATGAGCTCCTCGCGTTTATCGGGTTTTGACAAATCTGCCGACACTGAGTGAATTGAATGGTACTCGCTTTTCAAACTTTCGAGATGCATTACCTGCTGATCGGCAATTATAAACTGAACATCTGCTTGAGAGGTCCATTTCGCAGTATATTCAATAAGAAAGCCGGCAGATTTACCGGCTCCCAACAATACTATTTTCATGCGTTTTCTTATTCGGCAGTTAACCTAATGAATGTGCCGCTTCCAACCTCTACTTCGCTCGTCAAACCGGTATTGAGGCTTACATATTTCCCTCTGAATGCAAAAAAGCCATCGGCCGAAATCACACCATCTTGGATAACATAATTATCAATAATGAATCCACCCGAATCGGCAAGAAACTCACGGTCGCCCGGATCGATATAAGCGCAATAGTTCAACGAATCAGCATTCGGTAAATCAAAACTGCCGGCTTCGCTTCCTAAAAATGAAATTACAATTTGTGAATTATCAGAACGACTTAATGCAATTTCATTTCGAACTATACCACCTGGCAGGTTGAATTTTTTAAATGTGTAGCGTGTATATGTTGTGAATGACCCATTAACTTCTGCAGATCCATAAACAGTTGGTGGTGGCTCTGGCTCCGGTTCATCCTTGCATGAATTAAGCGTTAAAGTAAAAAACAACGCGGCAATTATCGGATATAGAACTACTCTTGCTTCTTTTTTGTTGATTGAAATCTTCATGTTGCCTTAAGATTTTGTGTAAAGATACATTGTTTGAATAAAAAAATCACCTCGGTATGCATTTCACCTCGCAAATCAATCGTCGAAGCAGCCTTTTTTATAGGTTTGCATCATGATATTTAACGAACAGCAGTTCCATGAAATTGCCCAATTGCTGAGTCAATCAAAAAAAATTGCAATAACAACGCATCGAAATCCAGACGGCGATGCGATTGGCTCAACCATGGCACTCTCGGCATTTTTGCGCAGCTATTGCGCAGCCGAGGTTTGTGTAATTCTTCCCGATCCCTGTCCGTATTACCTCACGTTTTTAACCGATCAGAATCATTTCGTTGATTTCACTGCCGATCCGGCCGGCTCGACCAAGTGGCTTCAAGCTTGTGATTTGCTGTTTTGCCTCGATTACAACCATCCTGCGCGAACAGGTCCGCTCGAAGAATTGGTTCGTACCTGTGCTGGTCGCGTTCAATCAATTATGCTCGACCATCATCCACAACCTGAGGCCTTCGTAACCTTCATGGGCTCGAACACAAAGGCTTCATCGACCTGCGAATTGGTTTATGAATTTTGTACACAACTCGGTATGGACAGTATTCCACCGGCCGAAATCGCGGCCTGCATCTATACCGGAATTATGACTGATACAGGCTCGTTCCGTTTTAGTGTTACCACACCCAATACGCATCGCATTGCAGGGAATCTTCTCCAATCGGGCATTCGCCATTGGGAAATACACGAGGCCCTCTTTAATCAGAATTCACTTGGCAAATTGCAATTATGGGGACTTGCGCTTAAAGAAAGACTCGTCTGGATTGATCATGCTAAAGTGGCTTACATTGCCTTGAGTGCTGATGATCTAAAGGCACATAATTACAAAGAAGGCGATCTGGAAGGGTTGGTGAATTATGCCCTGAGTATTTCTGGTGCACAAATGGGCGTGTTGTTCAGCGAACGCGACAATAAAATCCGCATTTCGTTTCGGTCGGTAGGCGATTATTCGGCCAATCGCTTTGCCCGAACTTTTTTCGAGGGCGGTGGACATGAAAATGCAGCCGGGGGCGTTTATAATGGAACCCTGGCGGATGCCGTACTGCATTTTAAAAAGGCGCTCAATGATTTCAGTGCTTAACCGATATATAAAACTATTGTTTGCAGGATTACTCTTTTGGGGAGTTGCCTGTAAAAATAAAGAGCCCGAGCCGGCCACCATTGATCCGGCCCAATTGAAAGAATCGCTCATGCGGGTTAATAAAACATTGGCACATGAAGAAAACATGGCGATTGACCGCTATCTCGAACGACGCGGATTAAAAATGGAACGCACAGGTACTGGACTTCGGTATATGATCCGCGATACCGGAAAAGGACCGAAAGCCGAAGCTGGAATGCGTGCCACGGTGAATTACCGCATCGAGCTGCTCGACGGAACATTTTGTTACAGTTCTGATTCATTGGGGCCGCATGTGTTTAAGGTCGACGAGGACCAAATCGAAAGCGGAATTCACGAAGGCATTAAATTATTGGGGAAGGGAGGGAAAGCCAAATTTATTTTACCTTCGCACCTCGCTCACGGATTACTAGGCGATCAGGATAAAATTCCCGCTAAAAGTTCGGTAGTTTACGACATTGAAGTAATAGAACTCACACAAACTCCATGAATAAAACATTGAAATTCGGAATCATTTTTCTTACCGGAGCCTTGCTATTTACAGCTTGCCGTCAATCGCGACACGAAGGATTTGAAGAAAGCGAAACAGGTTTGTATTACGCCATTCACAAGGAGAATCCTTCCGGCAAAAAAGGCAAGGAAGGCGATATTATGTTCTGCTCCATGACCTTAACACTTAAAGGCGCAGAAGGGAAAAAAGATTCTTTAATTTTTAACTCCGATGATGCGCCTGATTATCCGGGTGGAATCAAATTTATCCAACTACTGAAGCCCGAATACGAGGGCGATTTGATGGAAGGTATTGCAAACCTGCATGTTGGAGACTCGGCTTCTTTTATTGTTTCTTCAGATTCATTTTTTATCGTAAGCAATAAACTGAAGGCACTTCCTCCGGGAATTAATCCGGGCTCAGAACTGCTCTTTACGTTTGGTGTAAAGGATTTTAAATCGAGAGAAGAAACCATTAAACTGGTCCAAAATCTCCAAATGCAGCAATCGGCCATGAACCAAGAAAAGATGAATCAGCTGCGCGATAGTGAAGCCGATGATATGAAGGCTTATTTGGAACGTAAAAATATTACCGAAAAGCCCACTGCAAGCGGATTAGTATTTGTGCAAAATGAAAAGGGTAATGGACCCAAGCCCAAAAAAGGCCAGAAAGTTACCGTGAATTATTCGGGTTATCTTTTAAACGGTAAAAAGTTTGATTCAAGCTACGACCGCAATGAGCCTATTACATTTACACTGGGGCAGGGCGAAGTAATTGCCGGTTGGGATGAAGGAATCGGAATGATGAATGTGGGCGGAACAGCTACATTTGTAATTCCTTCCGTACTGGCATATGGTTCAAACGGGCAAGGCGACATTCCTCCTTTTGCGCCATTAGTATTTGAAGTACAACTTTTAAAAGCAGAATAAAATGAAAAAAATCAATGCTATTATTGTAGGTGTAATTACTTCGGTCGGAGTGGCTAAAGCACAGGCCGACAAAGATTTCCGAACACTCCCCAATGGATTAAAGTTCAAAGCTATTGAAGCTACAAAAGGTACACCGGCTGCAGAAGGCGATCAGATGAAGTTAAAATTTGCCTATTTCCTCGTTAGTAAAGGAAAGGCAGATTCGCTCATTTTTAGTTCGGCCCGCAACGGAAATAATGCACCTGTTGGGGTGGGTTGTGCAAAACCCACCTTTAAGGGCGATTTGATGGAAGGATTGGCATTGATGGCCAAGGGCGACTCGGCGCATTTTATGATGCGTGCAGATTCATTCTTGCTAAAATCGGCCGGAATGCGTTCTCTGCCCGAAACAATAGGAAAAGATGACCAAATTTTATTTTGCGCGCGCATGGTCGATTTGATTCCAAAAGCAGAATTTGAAGAAATGCGCCGCAAGGAATCCGAAAAACAAGCCGCAGAAATGAGTGCAAAAAGTGCAGCCGAAAAAGTCAACCGCGACGAATACCTCAAGAAAAACAATATAACCCAAAGTCCTACTGCAAGCGGATTAATCGTGGTAATGAGCCAGGAGGGAAGCGGTGCTAAACCCGCCAATGGACAGAAGGTTACTGTGCACTACACCGGTTATTTGACCGATGGTACGAAGTTCGATTCGAGTGTAGACCGGGGCGAGCCCTTTAGTTTTTCGCTGGGTATGGGACAGGTTATCAAAGGATGGGATGAAGGTATTGCAATGCTAAGCCCTGGTGCTAAAGCGAAGCTAATTATTCCCTCTTCAATAGGTTATGGAGGGCGAAATATGGGAACAATTCCGCCTTTTTCGACCTTAATTTTCGATGTGGAATTGATAAAATTTGAATAAGTTTATGCCATGATGCCACGCTTTATTCTATCAATGCTTTTTTTGATAATTGCAGGATTTCAATCGTATGCACAAATCGAAAAGCTAAAGACAGGTAAAGAGTTTGTAACACCCGAGGGTATCAAATTGATTTTGCAGAAGCAGGGGAAGGGTAAGCTGCTAAACAAAGGCGATAAAGTTCGCTTGCATTACCGCGGAGCTCTTGTAGATGACCGAGAGTTCGATAATTCACGTGAACGAAATCAACCATTCGAATTTATTCTGGGCATGAAGCAGGTTATTGAGGGATGGGATATTGCGCTGCAATATTTCAAACCTGGCGATGTAGCGCGTATAACCATTCCCCCGAATTTAGGTTACGGCGATGTGGATATGCCGAAAATTCCATCGGGTTCCTACCTGGTATTCGATATCGAAATTTTAGAGGCCATTCGCGATTTTGCTCCCAAACAATTTTCTACGAAAGGCCTTACTAAACAAACATCTTCTAGCGGACTTGAGTACTGGATTGTCCAGGAAGGCAGCGGCGACAAGCCTACGCGTGGAAAAACTGTCGAGGTGCATTACACAGGCTTCCTTGAGAATGGCGATATTTTCGACTCTTCGGTATTGAAAGGAATACCTATTTCGTTTCGATTGGGTTCGGGAATGGTTATTCCGGGCTGGGATGAAGGCATTGCCTTGCTCAAACCAGGCGGATCGGCCTTGCTTTCTATTCCATACAACCTGGCGTATGGCGAAAGTGGACGCCCACCCATGATACCTCCCAAAGCACGATTGATTTTCAATGTGGAATTGGTGAAGGTGAAGTAGGTTTTACTTTATCCTGTGATTAAAATGTGCTACTTTCGCAGCCCGTAAAACACCTTTATTATGCAACAAGGAAATCAATACGAAGCAGAGCTTCAGGAATGGATTCAGGACGAAAAATCGGCTATCGAGTTAATTCACATTGTTGGCCAATTGTGGTTCGAAAAAAGCATCGAGCTGGTAATTTTCCGCAATCAATTAGTTGATCGCAGCGCCAGCGAAATTCTTAACCTGCATAATTATGCCCGCACTATTGTAGGAAAGACAATCGTTATACAAGATACCCTAATGTTAGCCAGACAGATTTGGGAAAAAGAAGTGGCTCCCTCCCGAATTGATATTGGTAGGCTTGCTACCGAATGGTTGAATGAAAAGGCGCTTTACGCATCAGCATCCGATTTTATTAACGAAAAACTTTCGGCTTTCATCGGTAAAGATAAATTGGTTTTACATCCCAAAGATGTGGTGTTGTATGGTTTTGGCCGCATTGGCCGCATAGCTGCTCGCGAAATTATTGCGCAAGCAGGTAAGGGCGAACAATTGCGTTTGCGTGCTATCGTAACGCGCAGTAATTCGGATGAAGATATTACCAAGCGCGCGGCTTTGTTGCGGACCGATTCGGTGCATGGGCCATTCCCTGGTACTATCATCGAAGATTTAGCCAATAAAGCCCTTATTATTAATGGCCATACTGTAAAAATGATTGCCGCTTCCGATCCTGCCGCAATTGATTATACATCCTATGGAATCGACAATGCGCTATTAATAGACAATACCGGCGTAACGCGCGACCGTAAAGGTCTCTCGGAACACCTGAAATCAAAAGGCGTATCTAAGGTGTTGCTTACGGCTCCTGGTAAAGGCGATATTCCAAATGTGGTGTATGGTGTTAATCAAGCGGCTTACGAAAAAACTGCAGAACAAATATTTTCGGCAGCTTCCTGTACAACCAATGCCATTGTTCCGGTATTGAAGGTGATCCAAAAAAATCTAGGAATCGCTGGAGGGCATATTGAAACAATTCATGCCTATACCAACGATCAGAATTTGCTCGATAATTACCATAAAAAATACCGTCGCGGTCGTTCTGCAGCTCTAAATATGGTAATAACCGAAACCGGTGCCGGCAGCGCTGTGGCAAAGGTAATTCCTGAACTTGCCGGAAAGTTAACATCGAACGCTGTGCGTGTACCAGTTCCTAATGTTTCATTGGCTATTTTAAATCTGAAACTGGATACACCAACTTCCAAAGAAGATTTAAATAGTCTGCTTCGCAATGCGGCATTACATGGCGAACTTGTAGAGCAGATTCAGTATTCGTTATCGCAAGAACTGGTTTCATCTGATTTGGTTGGTAACTCCTGCGCCTCTATTGTCGATAGTCCCGCTACAATTGTATCTGATGATCTGAAATCGGTTGTGGTTTACGTTTGGTACGACAACGAATACGGATATACGCGCCAGGTAGTGCGTTATGCCAAATACCTGGCAGATGTGATTCGCCTTACTTACTACTAAGCTTTATTTTTTCTTTCGGCTTTTGCGCAATGCGTTTTTAGTACCGCCACTAGGCTTTACATGCTTTAATTGATTCGTTGATTAAGCATTGTATGCACTACGAATTGTATTCGCCCTTACGCCAAAAACATTACCTTTGCCCGAAATTTTGAGTACACTTTATGGCACAGTTCGAATTGGTCATGCCCAAAATGGGCGAAAGCGTCGCTGAAG
>CAZVHF010000002.1:10006-45855 GCA_964627105.1 uncultured Chitinophaga sp. | reverse complement strand
ATTACTCATGAAAATAATCGCCTGAAGCATTGCCCGAAAACACAACCGATCCGGGTAGCGTAATTTCGGGCGAAGGCATTGTGGCATAAACGCCATACCCAATACTTCCGCTTACAGTTGCATCAGAAATGGTAAAACTCCCTGCCGACCATGAGCCGGCCCGAATGTTTGCTTTCTGATTTCCATTTCCGGTAAACGAGCTGCTGCCACCAAATGAGATATCGGCAAACTGAATGGCATTCTGCGGCATCTCGCTTTGGAAGGCAAGACCTTTCCATGCGCCCGGTAATTGCGTTTCACCGGTTAATGTAATGCGTTCGGTTGCAGAACCCACAATACGCATCCATGATCCTGTTGAATAATCGCCAGTGCATAGGCCCGCATCGCCGGCAAACTGAACGGTTGTACCTGGGTTTATCGTAAGATTCCCATTATCGCCATAATAGCCGGCAGAAACAATAGCCTCGACACGATAAGGAATACTAGTTTTTTTCCAGGTATGATCGCCATAAAGCCGGCCACCTCTGATGTTAATAGACTGGCTTGCATTAGCGGTGTAAGTACTTCCGGTGCCATCGAGCACATTTACGGTTGCGCCCAAAATGTTGAGCGGATAACGGGCACATTCCGAAATAGTATTGGTCTGATACACCGAGATTGGGTTTTGCGAATCTGAATCGAAGCCTTCGATATAGATGCCATCGCGTGCACTTTTATTGATGGTGCAATTCAGGATTTTAACGAGCGACGATTGTCGAAGGCGAATAGCCGCTTTTACATCGGCGCCGTCGAATGAGCCGGAGCCCGCATTCGAAATCGTGCAATGGCGCAATTCATTTTCGGGGCTGTTTGATTTAATATACAATCCTTGCCAAACGCCCGCTAACGACGATTCGCCCTGAAATACAATCGGAGCAGTTGCACTGCCCACAGCAGACAGGGCACCGTTATTCTCGATTGTAATGGATGCGTTGTTTTTGCATTGAATAACTACACCGGGTGCAATAGTAAGTTTTGCAGAAACAACAAGGTCACAATCTAAAAGATAATCAATCCCATCGCCTCGGTCGGCCCAGGTGGTAGGGCTGGTAATTTGGTTACAAGGAATCACTGAGTCCTCTTCATCGCGGCGGCATGCGCTTGTAATGATTGTTAAAAATACAATTGCAGCCAATGATAGGCTTCTTAAACGGGTAAATGAAACTGTAGCCATAAGTTTGGTTTTTTATTCAAAAGTGAATATTCGTAGTCTTTAAAAAATGTTGGCTTTGTAAGTGGCAGACATGAATATATAAATGGTTGAGTTTAGGCCTTAACTGGCGCATGATTACTTGATGCTTTTTCAGTAATAGAGGGCATTTACAAATTGATGAAATCCAAAAATTCATCTTTCTTTCTGCGCGAAACAGCCAATTCAACTCCATTTACCATTTCAACAAAGCCGCCATCTACCTTCGAAAACTTTTTGAGATGGTTCACATTAATTAATGAAGAATGGTGAATTCGGAAAAAACCTTTTTCTGTAAGTAGTTTTTCAAACTCTCCGATGGACTTCGATGACACCAACTTACTTCCGTCCATCAGAAACAATTCACAGTAAGAACCATCTGAAGTACAATAAATAATATCCTCGGGCTCGAGAAAATAAACGCCCTTATCGGTCGAAATATGAATTTTTTTCAAGCCCTGCTGAGCCTTCATAAACTGTAGGAGCTCCTGAATGCCACTTTCGGGATTTTCGCGTGAATCGATTACTTTTTGAACGGCTTCTTTTAGCTCGTCGCTATCGATAGGTTTTAGCAAATAATCAACCGCAGCCACCCTGAATGCCTTAAGCGCGTATTCGTTGTAGGCTGTTACAAAAATGGTTTTAATGCCTTTGTTTTGAAGGCGCTCAACCAGTTCAAACCCATTCATGCGGGGCATTTCGACATCAATAAAAAGAATATCGGGCTTTAGCACAGGGATTTCGTCGAGTGCATCAAGCGGTGCCGTGAAAGTTTTTATAACCTCTACTTCGTGGCAGTGTTTTTCGAGTGTATACTGCAGAAATTCTATGCCTTTTGCTTCATCATCTACGATTACAGCTTGTAATTTATCTTTCATAATGCTAATTTATTATGGTTCGTTCCGTATAGCAAGTTTAAGTGTAACACGCGTTCCACATGGGTTTCCGGCATCATCAACGAGGTCTTCAACATACACCGAATCATCGCTTTGGGCATTTTGCGCAGCATTAAAATTCACAATACGCTGCCGGGTAATGGCAAGCCCATAAGACTTGCTTTTGAGGGATGACTTGCTTTTGAGCTCGGAGGCGGCAGCACGGCCAATTCCATTATCCTGTATTTTAACAAACAGATGGTTCTCGGCTTCGTACAATTCAACCGTTAGCTTTCCGCTTGTATCTTTGTGCAACAGTCCATGCCAAATGGCATTCTCCACAAATGGTTGAAAAATCATGGGTGGTATAAAAAGGGCAGTAGTGTGTAGGCGTGAATCTACCTCTACCTTGCTTTCAAAGCCCGATGCGAAACGCATCTTCTCCAAATCGATATATATCTTTAAGGCCGATAATTCCTGCTCAAGCGTAACAAACGGAACCTTGGAATTGTCGAGAATAAGGCGGATAAGTCTTGAGAATTTGGTTACAAAACGCGAAGCCTCATCGGGGTTATTGCCAACAATGAAGCCGTTAATCGAATTGAGGCAATTGAAAATAAAATGCGGATTCATTTGGCTGCGCAAGGCCTGATTTTCGAGCTCGGCCATTTGTTGCCGAATTTTACTTTTCTCGGCAGCGCGTTTTTTAATTAAAGCAACGCGCTGACGCAAAGCGAAATAGATAGCAGATAGAACCAACGTAAAAACAAGCAATCCGAACCAAAGTGTTTTCCAAAAAGGAGGAGTAATAATTATTTCAATCGTGTGCACATTGCTGCACCAATTGCCCATTCCGTCTTTTGCCCGTATGCTTAGCCTGTATTTTCCGGGCGGTAAGCCTGAATACGAAACTTCAGATTCCAAAGCAGGCACCCAATTTTTATCCAGGCCCTCAAGCCGTGTAAAAAAATAAAAATCATTTCGGTCGAAAGCGTCCGGTATCGAAAAGGTAAACGACAAAAGATTTTCATTATAGTTGCATTCAATTTTACGGATTGAACGGTAAGCACTATCCGAACTAAGTGGTTCACCCATAACCGAAATATCGGTTACAATAATTTTTTGATTGGCTCCGGTTGACAGGAGTGATTCGGGTCTGAATCGAATGAACTTACTCAATCCGCCCATGTAAATAAAACCGTCTTCCTTGTATTCAATAACATTGGCATCTCTGAGCGAGAGTCCCTGTGCTGCCCCCATGTTGCGAACAAAGCCAGTTTGCGGATTCAAAACTGAAATGCCTTCATCCGAGAGAATCCATATACGGCCTTGCGAATCGGCACAAAGGGAAACGAAGCGCGAAATTTTCAGGCCGTCTTTCTGGGTATAAAATCGAACAGCGTTGGTTTCGGGGTTAAGGCAGGCAAGACCGGTCTGCCCCTCGAGGAGCCAAACCATGCCGTCGTTTGTAACCAAAACTTGATGAATTACCTGCGGCAAGGCCTTTGTTGCCGGTGATAGCGAAATCCAGTTTGCTTTGTTCTGAACTGGATGGAACCGAAACAACCTGCGGCTATGCGTAACTCCATAAAACCAACCATTTTTGCCTGGCTCCATGCTGAGCAATTGCAATTCAGTGTCGCTTAGAAGTTTTGATAATACAGGGAAAAAATCGTGTAATGAATCTTTTTGAAAAGCATAGGCATAAAAGTGTTTTGCACATGTCGCCCAAATGGTATCGCCAACATGCGAAAGCCGGTAAACTGTTTGTTCCGGTATTAATTGTCCGGGCTTTGTTGCATAGCGAATTGGCTCCAGTTTTCGCTCTGCATTTGCGGATGTTATCAGCCGCATCAGCCCACGATGTGTTCCCCACCAGCATTCATTTCTATTAAATGGATTTTTAATGACGCATTGAACGGAAGTCACATCGCCTTCGAAAGCGGCGGGATGCTTAATATCGACTTGTTGCGATGCTTCATCGAAAACAAAGACACCTTTCGAGTAATACGTTCCAACATAAATTTTTCGCTCTTTTAAACTTGGGAAAAAGCTTGAAATAACAGAAATGCCAGGCAGATCGTTGCCGCTTGCAGCCGTTGCGTTAAATTGCTCGATTGCAGCATTCCTGCCTAACAGAATATGCAAACCACCTTTTGAGCCAAGGGCAAAATTGTTCCCAACTGCTTTAACGCACAACCCCGCCCCCTGACTTCGAATACTCAAAGGATTTTCGGCCTCAAATTCGAGTTTTTGAATTTCGCCCGTTAACAAGTTATACATTCCGAAACCCTTGTTACGATTGCTGAAAACGAGCCTATTCTTATCGATGAAGCAAAGTTGACCGGAATGATTAACACCATCTATTTTGTTGTTTGAATCGATGGCAATCGTGCGCCAAGTATTTGTTTTGGGCGTGTATACACGGATGCCCACACCCCAATTACCGCAGTAAATATTTCCATCGGCACCCACTGCAACACCTTGCAGCAAGTCATCCGAAATATCGCCCGACTGATGCGTTTTAATGCTTCGGTTTTGGGGATTAAATGACAAAAGGCCTGCCCGAGTGCTTATCCAGAAGAGGCCATTTGCATCGGTTGCCACATCTAAAATTTCATTGAAGTTATAGCCGGCTTTGCGCTTGTCGAACGAAATCGTCGAAAACGTGCTTGTGTATCGATCGAAACGGGCCAGCCCTTTATTCCAGAAGGATATCCATAAATTGCCCTCCAAATCTTCAATAAATGCCGTTGGTTTATTGCTCCCCGCCTCATTTGGATTATCGGGGTTAAAAACGTAGCGCTTAAATCGTTCTGTTTCGGGATTAAACACCGAGATGCCTCCATCTTCTACGCCAATCCAAATTAAGCCGGTTCGATCCTGAAACAGCTCAACAATCAAATTTCCACTCAAACTATTGCTATCGAGTGGATCACACGTGTAGTTCGTAAACGTCTTGCCATCGAAACGCGATAAACCACCCTCGGTTCCAATCCATAGAAAGCCGTCTTTATCGAGCAGGGTGCTGTGTACGGCATTGTTTGCAAGTCCCTGCTCGGCAGTGTAATTGAAGTACCGAAGCACCGAATCCTGTCCGCTGAGAAACAGCGGTATAAACAGAAATACAGAAACAACCTTGCGCAATACTTCCATCATAAGCTAAATCAAAAATAACTTATGCCCTCGAAACAAAATCACTACACTTTATTAAAGGGCTAATTGGATTGATAAGTGGCCGAGTTTTTAGAATAAGTGGTAAAACAAAAAAGGCTGTCTTTTTGGACAGCCTTTGAAGTCGGTTTTTTTGATGGGCTATGGAAAAACTCCCAGCGAGTTGTAAGATGTAGCAATTTTCTTAATTGCTGTTACAAATGCTGCAGTGCGTAAATCGGGAACACCGGCACCGCTGTGTAATTCGCTGCGAATCGCATGGTATGCTGTAATCATTGTTTCTTCGAGTCCAGAATAAACAAGATCAAGTTCATCGGCCCCGCGTTCAATCAATTCGCGCTGTGCAGCAGTGGCCATATTGCCAGTCATCTGTTCAACAACACTTAGCATATTGCGACCTGCAGCTTCATCATAACGCTTACCCAAACGACCAAAACGCACGTGGCTTATATTTTTGAGGTATTCAAAATACGATACCGTAACTCCACCGGCGTTGAGGTAAATGTCGGGAATAATGTAAATGCCTTTCTTATTTAGCACTTCTTCGGCATCGGCAGTAACAGGACCATTTGCCGCCTCAGCAATAATTTTGCACTTAATGCGGTCTGCATTGTCTTTGTTGATCTGGTTTTCGAGTGCTGCAGGTATCAACACATCGCACTCTAGTTCAAGCGCTGCATATTTGTCGATTGTGGTTGTTCCGGGGAAATTAAGGATGCTTCCTGTTTTATTTCGATGCGATTCCAATGCCAGTGGATCGATTCCGTTCGCATCGTAAATTGCACCATCCCACTCGGCAATGGCAACAATTTTTCCACCGCCCTGATGCACAAATTTGCATGAATGAAACCCTACGTTTCCGAAGCCTTGAACCACAAACGTTTTTCCGGCAATGCCCGGAGTCATTCCCCAACGAGCACAATCTTCTGCAACACTTAAGGCTTCGCGTACGCCATAAAATACGCCGAGACCTGTTGCTTCCTTACGGCCACGAATACCTCCCTGCGAAACAGGTTTTCCGGTAACGCATCCCAAGGCATTAATTTCGTTCGGGAAAAAGGTTGCATACGTATCAACAATCCACGCCATTTCGCGCTCGCCCGAACCATAATCGGGAGCAGGCACATCGATGCCGGGACCGATAAAATTCTTTTTAATAAGTTCGGATGTATATCGACGGGTAATGCGTTCCATCTCTTCTGCCGAAAGCTTGCGCGGATCTACTTTGATACCGCCCTTTGCTCCTCCAAATGGCACATCTACAATTGCACATTTATAGGTCATCAACGCCGAAAGGGCCATCACCTCATCCTGGTTTACACCCATACTGTAGCGGATACCTCCTTTTGTAGGAAGCTTGTGGTGGCTATGCTCCGAGCGATATGCTTCAATTACCTGATAGCCGTTTCCGATTTTAACCGGAAAACGAATCTGGTAAACGCTATTGCAATGCTTTATTTGTTCGAGAATACCTTCGGGCACATCAATAAATTTTGCCGCCCGATCGAAATACTTGAGGACATCATCAAAGAAACTGGCCTCATTGCTGTTCGAATGATTTGACATGAAATCTTTTTTTTGATTGATTTGGGAATATCGGGCGCAAACCTACATATTTTTTTAACGAATATGCAAACCTCTTTCAATCATATTTTGCCCGAATTGAAACAAAACATAGTGTTAATTACCCCGCGACAAGCGCCATAGCTTTGGTAAATACTTCAACAGCCAAATGGCTATCGAAACACTACCCGCAACGAAAAAAACCAGACAATATGGTTTAATACCTAAGCTGTAAAACTCATCGGTCATCCAAATAGAATTCGCCGTTATCCAAAACGTTACCGATAAATTCGGCAAGAAATCGCCCATGTTTTTTCTGCAAATCCACGTGAGGTAAACCGAAAGTAAGAGCGTAGGCACAATCATCATCAAACCCAAAGGCCTCCAAACCAAAGCCCAGCAGGCATCTTTGATAAGCCAGAACGGTAAATGCAGATTCTCTAACAGACGCAAGCGCATGGCGTAAAATTAATGCGAAATGATGATACGGTGTTATCAACAAGGCAATCTTGACAAATCATTTACAGCAGGTATTCAGCCCAATCGATTTAAAGCGAATTTTCAACCACCAAACCGGAATTTAAAACCAATCGGTTTGTGGCTAACTTTTTTGTATGCGCGAAAACCCCTTTTTACGCTCATTTTCCGCTCTCCTCTTCACTGTTTTTCTTTCTGTTTTTGCTTCAGGCCAGCTTCTCGCTCAGGAGAACTGCAACAACGGAATTGATGATGATGGAGATAACCTCGTTGACGTTTTCGACAACGACTGCCCATGCGACAACGAAATCTTATTGTGCGAGCCAACCTGCGAATTTTCTTTTCCCGGTGGCGCGTTGAACTTCCAGTCGCAGTGGACCAGCGCCGAAACCATCCCGGTTTATCAGACGCCGCTCGTTGCCGATATCGATAACGATAATACGCCCGAAGTGGTTATTCTGTCGAGTAACAGCCTGGTTTCGACCGACCCACGGCGAGCAAAAGACCTTTTAATCATTAATGGTGCTACCGGAAATACTGAGTTAACCATTGCCACGCCCTTCCTCGCATGGGTTGGGCCCAATCCGGTGGCCATTGCCGACATCGACGACGATGGCTTTGGCGAAATCATTGTGGCAGCCATGGACCATCCCGATAATGCTGCCAGCGACCGCCGCTTCCTGTTTTGTTACGAACATACCGGTGCTTTAAAATGGAAATCGGATTCTGAATACGGCTACCCTGGTGTTGCACGCTTTGGTTCTGCGCTCGGCATTGCAGACATGAACAGCGACGGAATTCCGGAGGTGTACGTTTACAATCAGGTGTTTAACGCATTAACCGGCGTTAAGCTAGCAGAAGGTGGTTCCAGCGCTGGTATGGCCGTAATGACGCGGCAGCCTTTTGGTGATTTGGCTAATCCCGTAGCAGCCGATTTAACCTCCGATCCCGGGCTTGAGCTCGCCTGCGGAAATACGGTTTACGAGATTTTGATAACAAACACGGCAGGAACTTCGGGAAATACCATTACTCCCATAACCATACTAGCCAAAAACGATGGATATACTTCTCTTGCCGATATCGATTTGGATGGGAATCTCGATGTTATCGTTGCCAGCGAAGGTTCCAATGGCGAAATCTATGTCTGGAATCCGAACAACGGAAGCCCTTCGGTAATTGCATCGCGCACCTTACCCAACACCGGCGGCAACTGGATAGGTGTGC
Organism: uncultured Chitinophaga sp.; assembly: GCA_964627105.1. GTDB lineage: Bacteria > Bacteroidota > Bacteroidia > M30B66 > M30B66 > CAMCXT01. Next base: position 37,314 of record CAZVHF010000002.1, on the reverse strand, counting down.
CGTTCGTGGGCGATATGGACAAGGATTGCGAACCCGAAATTGGTGTTACACGCGCAACTCGCGTATTTGCCTTAGATTACAATGGCACGGGTACGCTTCAAAATAAATGGACGCTTACCACAACCGATGCCTCCGGATTTACCGGAATTACCATGTTCGATTTTAACCAGGATGGCACACAGGAGCTCGTTTACCGCGACGAATCGACACTTCGTATTATTGATGGGTCTGGGAGCACTCCGGTTACCATTGGTACAAATACATGCGGTTCGGGAACAGGCTCCGAAATGCCGGTTGTTGCCGATGTGGATGGCGATGGGCAAGCCGAAATCTGCGTAAGTTGCCAAACCAGCACCATTCAAATCGGGCAACTCAATGTTTTTGAGGCTACAGGCCAACCCTGGGCGCCATGCCGAAGCATTTGGAATCAGTTCAACTATTTCAACATTAACATCAACAGCGACTTAAGTGTTCCGCTTCAACAACAGCAGCACCAGGTTTTACTGAGCACTGTAACATGTCCGTTCAGTACTTGTAGCGAAAATCGCCCGTTCAATAGCTTCCTCACTCAGGCAACATTTTTAACACAGGAAGGCTGCCCGATTTATCCGGCCGCAGATATCTCGCTATCGTTGGTTTCGGGCTCTTGCAGCGGCTCAACCGAATACAACCTGAGTGTTCGCATCAACAACATTGGTGGTGGATTGGCACAACAGGGCTTCCCGGTACGTTTTTATGTCGGAAACCCCTTCACAAGTGCGGCCACAGAGCTCGTTCCGCTTGGTGGAACCGCAATTTCAACCTTAGACCTTTTGCCCGGACAAACAGAAACCATTAGCGTTTCTTTCGATATTCTATCGCTTCCAAAACCGTTTAACCTTTTCGCTGTTCTGAATGATGACGGAACCACGGCGCCACCTTTCAACTTCCCACTGAGCAGTATTCCCGATTGCAATTATGGCGACAATGTGGTGTTTATACCTGCCATCAATTGTTGTCCGTTCGGAGATTTAAGTCTGGGAGCTTTTACACCAGCCGGTGCAACCTTATGTGAGGGAGAAAATGAAACCATTAGTGTAACGGCAAGCAGTTCGGCCGGATTGAGCAATGCTACGTTTACCTGGACCGCCCCCGATAACACAACCGTAAGCAACGATTCTATTCTTGTGGCCCAAAACGGAACCTATGTAATTGTGGTCGAAGATGATGCCCAATGTGTGGTGAGTGATTCGGTTGATATTACCGTTTTTCCTTTGCCAACCGATGCTGCAGCCGGGGCCGATCAAACCATTTGTTTCGACAACACCGCACTGGAGGGAAATGTGCCTGCTGTTGGAACGGGTCAGTGGACACTAATTTCGGGCAGCGGCACAATAGCTAATTCTGCTTCGCCTACCAGTAATGTGAGTGGAATTGCCGTTGGGACGAGTCTTTTCGAATGGAAAATTACCAGCGGAGGGATATGTATTTCGGTCGATACGGTTGCAATTACACGAATTCCCGCCCCATCACCCTCAAATGCAGGTTCTAACCAAGATATTTGCGCCGATAATGCAACACTCGCGGCTGTATCTCCAGCCGTTGGTATAGGAACCTGGAGTTTAGTTTCGGGGAGCGGAACGCTTGCTGATCCGAGCAATGCGGCCTCTGATGTTACCAACCTAAGTCCCGGTGCCAATGTGTTTCAGTGGTCGGTAAGCAATGGAATTTGCCCGGTGAGCAATAGCCAGGTAACCATAACACGCTTCGAAAACCCACTACCTCCCAATGCCGGTGCAGATCAACAAATTTGTGCCGACAATACCACCTTAAATGCAACTTCACCAACAACCGGGATTGGCGTTTGGACACTTGCTTCCGGAAGCGGAACGATTGCAGACGCATCCGACAATCAAACGGGAGTTTCTGATTTAGGAGCAGGAAACAATGTGTTTCGGTGGACGGTTACAAACGGCGTTTGTCCTTCTGTTTTTGATGAGGTTACCATACTGCGCGATTTGCCACCAAGCACAGCAACGGTAGGTGCCGACCAGCAAATTTGCTCGGCTTCGGGCACTATCAGTGCCACTACTCCACTAATTGGCACCGGAATCTGGACGGTAAGCACAGGTTCGGCAACGCTTTCCAATGCGAGCGATGCATCCACCAGCGTAAACAACCTCAGCATTGGCCCAAATGCGTTTACATGGACAGTAAGCAATGGAAACTGTCCGCCATCAACGGCCGTTCTCAGCATTCAGCGCGACGAAATCCCAACCGCTTCAGTAGCAGGGAACGATCAGCAGTTCTGCGGAAATAATGCTGAATTATCTGCCAACATACCAACAATCGGAACAGGAATCTGGAGCATCAGCAGTGGCAATGGTAACATTTCAAATCCATCAAGCCCATCTACATCAATTAGCAATCTGGCTCCGGGAATAAATCAACTTACCTGGACAATCAGCAACGGTTCGTGCCCGCCGAGTGTTGACCTAATTTTGCTAACAAGCGACGAACTGATTCCTGCCAATGCCGGAGCCGATCAATCCATATGTAGCACAACAGCTACGCTGGCAGGAAATTCGGCCTCTCCGGGCACTGGCGTATGGACAATCGTATCGGGCAGCGGAACGGTTTCCAATCCAACGCAACCCAACAGCGTGGTTGAAGATATCGAGCCTGGAACAGTCACCCTTGAATGGACCATTACAAATGGCCTGTGCATTAGCCGCGACACCATCAGTATAACACGCACGCTTCCACCATCGGAAGCAAATGCCGGAACCGACCAAACGCTATGTGCCACAACAACAGTACTGGAAGCAAGCATTCCCGTAATCGGAGCCGGAGCATGGAGCGTATTGAGCGGCAGCGCCACATTTGAGAATGCACAATCGCCAAGCGATCAGATATCGGGGCTTGCCGTTGGAAACAATATCTTAATATGGACCGTGTCGAGCGGAGTTTGTCAGGCAAGTGCAGATACGGTAATCATTACAGTATCAGAAAACCCTGTTACGCCCAATGCGGGTGAAGATCAATCGCTTTGTGCAGACAATGGGCAGTTGAATGCCCTCTCTACTGGCAACGGAACCTGGACGCTGATTTCAGGAAGCGGAACCATTGCTAATCCGAATCAAGCTAACTCAAGCGTTTCGACTTTAGGCGTTGGTGAAAACGTATTTCGTTGGACAGAGATAAACGGAGTTTGTGAGGCGTTCGATCAAGTTACAATTACGCGCTTTTCTCCTCCCGGCGCAGCGTTGGCCGGCGCAGATCAAGCCATTTGCCTCGGCGAACCGGCAAGCCTTTCGGCAAACACCCCTACACTTGGAACTGGAACTTGGAACGTGATTTCGGGCAATGGTACCTTGGACTCGAACACAAATCCAACAACAATTTTTAACGCCACAACGGCCGGAAGTATTACTTTGGAATGGTCGGTTTCGAACGGCGTGTGCCCAACAGAACGCGATAGTTTAATTATTACTGTAAACGAGCCTCCATCAACAGCAAATGCCGGAAATGATGTTGAAACCTGCGCCGACACTGCGGCATTAAATGCAATCAATCCAATTTCAGGAACAGGTATTTGGAGTATTCAAAGCGGAAGTGTAAACATTGGAAATAATGCAGACCCTTCAACGAGCATTTCTGGCCTCTCGCCGGGGGTGGTAATTTTGGTTTGGACAGTTAGCACGGCGGGATGCGAACCCGATTCCGATTTGGTTTCCATCCAAATTAATGCGCCGCCCAATGCCGCCAATGCAGGCGAAGATGCTGAAATCTGCAACGATTCGCTTGTGCTATCGGCCAACACGCCCACATCCGGTATCGGATCCTGGTCGGTAATTACCGGCAGTGGCGTATTTGCCAATGCTTCCAATCCCAACACGAACGTTTCGAACGTGGGCGTGGGCGTAAACGTCTACCAATGGACAATCAGCAACGGAGTTTGTCCACCATCAACAGATCAGATCGTTATCCAACGCGATTCTGTTCCGGTGGTGGCCGATGCAGGAAGCGACCTCTCTGTTTGTGCTACAGATAGCATTATTTTGCAGGCAAGTGACCCATTCCCGGGAAGCGGACAATGGCAAGTTGTTGCAGGAAGTGGTGTGGTACAAAATCCGGCCGACCCCAACACATTGGTTACGGGCTTGTCAGTTGGATTGAATACATTCCGATGGATTGTTACCACAGGCGACTGCCCGCCACAGGACGATTCGGTAAACGTATTCCGATTTACGCCACCATCGCAAGCAGTTGTTGGAAACGATACCAGCATCTGTTCTACCGCTTTCACAATTAGCGCAAATACACCCGAGACGGGAACGGGTGCATGGAGCATACTTTCCGGAAGCGGTTCTTTATCGGATCCGAATGCCGTAACAGCAGAAGCAAGCAACCTAAGCAGTGGCGTCAATCAATTCGTTTGGACTATAACCAATGGCGATTGTCCATCTACAAACGATACACTCACCATTACCATTTCAAAAAATCCGATTACACCCAATGCTGGCCCCGACCTTTCCATTTGTGCCGACACGGCAACACTTTCTGCAGCTGAGCCATCAGTAGGAACAGGTGTTTGGACAATTATTTCGGGAGGCGCGACCCTCTCAGATACCCTCTCGCCAAATGCAATATTGAGCAACATTGATGCGGGAACACTTGTTCTGCAATGGACCATAACCAACGAAAGCTGTATTGCATCAGACCAGATGGAGGTAACGCGTAGTTTGCCTCCTGATAGTGCAAATGCGGGTGAGGACCTAATTGTATGCGATTCTATTGCACAACTCAATGCCAACCTTCCGATTATTGGTAATGGTGTATGGAGCATTATTTCGGGAGGCGGAATTTTAACAGATCCATCAAATACAGCAAGTACTATAACCGCACTCGATACGGGAGTTACGGTGTTACGATGGACCATCAGCAATGGCGTTTGTCCGGTTCAGTCTGATGATGTTTCGGTTACACGAAACATAGCGCCCGATTCGGCTTATGCCGGCGAAGACCTCAGCATTTGTGCTGATACAGCGCAATTAAATGCCGAAATTCTAGCCTTAGGAACCGGAGTTTGGAGCATCGAAAGCGGAACTGCAACTATTGAAAATACGGCAGATGCCAACTCAAACGTGAGCAACATTGCTGTCGGAACGCTTGTGTTGCGCTGGACGATTAGCAATGGTGATGATTGCCCTGCCGTGTTCGATGAAATCACCATCACACGAAATTCTCCGCCCGATTCGGCAATTGCCGGCGATGATCAACTTGTTTGCACCGATTTTGCACAACTATCAGCCAATAGTCCGACTTTGGGCATAGGTCAGTGGATTGTCGTTTCGGGAAATGCTGTAGTAGCAAGCCCTGATGCCTCCGAAACCTCGGTAACCGGCTTAAGTGCCGGAAACAATGTACTTGAGTGGCGCATATCTAATGGATCCTGTCCCGAAACAACCGATCAAATTACCATCGTTTTAGGCGATACTGCATTTGCCGGCGATGATATTTTTACGTGCGATTCGAACGTTACGTTAAATGCAACAGTACCGTTAAATGGTAGCGGGTTTTGGACGGTAGTTAGCGGAACGGCAAATCTTGCCGACAGCACTTCGGCAACAAGTGCGGTTTCGGGACTTGGAGAGGAAACAGTAGTGCTCCGCTGGACCATTTTGGGAAGCGTCTGTAACGACACGACCGATGAAGTTCAGATTATCCGTTTCTGCAGCGAACCGCCGATAATAACGAACGATAGTCTGGTACTGCTTGAAGATTCGGTATTAACATCTAACTTCCTGAATAATGGCGACATCGATCCGGATGGCTCTGCTCTGGTTGCAGATACGATTCCGGAGCAAGGCCCATTGCATGGAACGATTGATATTGGTTTGGATGGAAGCTTTACCTATACGCCGAATGAAAACTATTACGGCAACGATACAGTAGTAGTGGAGGTGTGCGACAGCGCACTTGTTCCTCCGGGCCAATGCGGTTTTGATACCTTGTTTATTGTTGTACAGCCAGTAAATGATACCCCGCTCGTGCAAAACGACCAATTTACCGGACCGATGGATTCGGTTGTTACCGGTAATATTCTGGAAAACGACAGTGACCCGGTCGAAAACACGTCGATGAGTTCGAATACGGTCTTGTTGCAGGGTGCCACAAACGGAGTTTTTGTGATCGACAGTGAGGGCAACTTCACCTACACGCCGAATCCCGGATTTACAGGACAAGACACCATCGTTGTTGCAGTATGTGATTCGGGATTCCCCTTGCCTGAAATTTGCCTGCCCGATACGGTTGTAATTTTCATCAACGACAGCATCAATGAACCTCCAAACATTACAAACGACTCCATAACAATTTTTGAGGATCAAACGTTTAGTGCAAGTTTCCTGAACGACGATTCTGATCCCGATGGAACAACATTACTTGCAGACACCATCCCGCTTAGCGGACCAAACCATGGAACGGTAGATATAAATCCCGACGGAACATTTACCTACACGCCCGACTCGAATTACTACGGTGTTGATACTGTAATTGTAAATGTTTGCGACCAGGGAATACCCCTTCCCGAGATTTGCCTGCCCGACACGATAATTATCGTAATACTGCCGCTGAACGATGCGCCGATAATTGAAAACGAATACGAAAACGTGAATCCGGGTGATACGCTAGTTGGAAACATTCTGTTGAACGACTACGACATCGACAGCACAAATCTCAGCGCCGATACGCTTATTGTTGATGGGCCCAACAACGGAACCTTTACACTGGAGGAAGACGGAAGTTACACCTACATTCCGGATCCTGGATTCGCAGGAATCGATACGATTGTAATTGCGGTGTGCGATTCGGGTTTCCCACTACCGGAAATTTGTGCGAACGATACCGTATTTATATCGGTTGGCGAAGTAACCTGGACCATTGATGCCGGCGAAGATCAAACGCTATGCGGCTTTGAGGCAACATTACTTGCAGATGTGCCACCCGAGGGCAGCAATGCATTCTGGGACCAGGTCGGAGGTAGTGCAGTAATTTCAGATCCCAGTAATTTCACAAGCTTCGTAAGCGGCTTGTCGCCAGGAGAAAACATCTTTATTTGGTCTGTAACATTCGAAAATAGTACCCAGATCGATACGGTTATCATAACTTCGAATGAACCGGCAAGCCCATCGCTTGCGGGCCAAGACCAAACCATATGTGGTGATGCCACTACCCTTGAAGCAAATGTGCCGGACGCTGGAATTGGCGTTTGGATTAACCTGTCGTCAACGGCGGTGCTTTCCGATAGTTTAAACAACACTACGGATGCTGTTGAATTAAGCCCGGGTGTAAATGAATTTGTTTGGCACATTACCAACGGCAATTGCACTAGCAGCGACACAGTTCTAATCAATTCCTTTTCTCCTGCTGCGCTAAGCGCCGGACCTGACACTTCATTCTGCGGACAGCAAACTGAATATACACCACAGGTTCAGCTTAACGGAACTGCCGATGTAAACTGGTCTGTTCTATCGGGTAGTGGATCGTTTTCCAACGATACGGTAGTTAATCCACTCATATCAGGATTGGCAATAGGTTCTAACACGTTTATTGTAACAGCAACAAATGGTGCATGCATTGTTTCAGACACGCTTACGCTTGAATTATTTGATCCCCTTTCATCGAATTGTAACGAGGAAGATGTATTTATTCCAGAAGGCTTCTCTCCCGACGGAGATGGCCGTAACGACCAGTTTGTAATTTATTACACCCAAGGACGTACTGTGAGCCTTGAGGTTTATAACCGATGGGGAAATCTGGTATACAAGAACAACAACTACCTCAACGATTGGAACGGAACAGCCAACCAGGGAACAATTTTGTATGGCGAAGCCCTGCCGGAAAGCACCTATTATTACCTCATTAACATCGATGGGGAGACCACAACACGTAAAGGATATTTAACCCTCTGGCGATAAGTCAAACCGAAAACCATGAAAAAGACACATCTCATTCTTTTAATCTGTTTGATGCTCGGTGGTTTGGTCCGCGCTCAACAAGATCCGATGTACAGCATGTACATGTTCAATCCAATGGCCATAAATCCGGCTTACACTGGTACGCTCGACCAAATGCAGGTCGTGGCTTTATACAGAAGACAATGGATGGATTTTCCGGGTGCGCCGCAAACCGGAACAATTACCTTCCATGGACCTATAGTAGATGAAAATATGGGGCTTGGACTCTCTTTTATTTCTGATCGTATCGGCAAAATGAACACAAGCGGATTAATGGGGGCATATGCCTACCAGCTCCGCTTTAAAAAGTCGAGACTTGCAATGGGGCTTCAGATTGGCGTTAGAAATTTTAGGGCGAACCTTACTGAAATAATGCTTTCGCCAGATAATGCTTACGATGAAAGTTTCGCAAACGCGGTTTCGCAATGGAATATGAATTTTGGAGCGGGCGTGTTCTGGTATGGAAAAAACGCCTATCTCGGATTGAGTATACCGCACATGCGCAACACCATTTTGGCTGATAAAGATTTATTCGCAATCGATCCGGCGCGTCTAAGAACGCATTACAACCTTACCGGTGGGTATGTCTTCTCTTTAAGCCCAACCTTTAAACTGAAGCCCTCGGCAATGATGAAAGTTGTGTCGGGAGCCCCGGTTCAGTTCGACATCAATACCAACCTTTACTGGCTCGATGTTATTGCCATAGGGGCCTCTTACCGAAGCGGAAATGCACTGGTTTGGCTTGCAGAAGTACAGGCCAATCAATACTTGCGGATTGGATACGCCTTTGATCAAACGATTAATGGCTTGCGCGGAACAGTGGGAGGCTCACACGAAATCATGGTGCGTTGCGACATGGGTTTTAACAAGAACAAAACGGTTACTCCTCGTTACTTCTAATTATGATGCAAACCGCTAAATTCAGATTTTTTACCATGGCATTGCTTCTGGCTGTTGCTTCATTGGTGATGGGGCAATCGCCTGCCGAAAGAAGGGCAAACCGACTATATAGCAATTACGCATACAGCGACGCCATAGAGTTATATGAACATCTTCTTAAAAAACATCCGGAGAAGAAAACGCTAATGCGGAATCTCGCCGATTGTTACATCAAAACCGGGCAGACGGAAAAAGCCGAACAATGGCTTTCGAAGGCCATATCGGGCGAAAGCGCATCTGCGAATGATTATCTCCAACTGGCCATGCTGCAGGAAACGCTTGGCAAGCGTGAAGCGTCTAAGGCGAATTTTGCCAAGAGTCAAAGCCTGAACGCGGCCGATACACGGGGAGAGCGCTATCTGAAAACGATGGAAAATCAGGCCGTACTATTTGCCGAATCCGATTGTTACCGCATTCAAAAACTCAATCAAAACTCCAATGGGTCCGACTTCTCTCCTACTCCATTTTCGGTAAACGGGCAAAACTATCTGCTCGTGGTATCGAACGGATTTAACGAAGAATTCGCAAAATCAATTTTTCCCTGGAACCGAAAACGTTGGCTCGATATCTACCAATTGCCCCTAACCAACGATTCGACTGCCGAAAAGGCCTCCGTCTTACCACGAACCATCAATTCAAAATACCACGATGGACCGTCATCCTGGAACAACAAAACAAAAACACTCGCATTTACCAGAAACAACGCTTACAAGGGCAGAGTTAAACGAAGCAAAGACCACGTTAACAAGCTAACAATTCTGTTTTCGACTTTCGACGGAAAAACCTGGTCTAACCCGATTCCTTTTGCGTTCAACAATCCCGAATATTCGATTGGTCATCCCTGTTTTAATGCCGAAGGCTCCGCGCTGTATTTTTCGTCGGATATGCCCGGCGGCTATGGCGGCTCCGATATTTATGTTTCAACAAAAACAGGAGACGTATGGAGCAAGCCCTCCAACTTGGGTCCCACAGTTAATACAAATGGAAACGAACTCTTCCCCTTTCTGCACAACGATTCGTTACTGTATTTTTCATCTACGGGTTGGGGTGGATTGGGTGGACTCGACATTTATACAACACAGCGCGAAAACAACACCTGGCAGCAGGCCGAAAATGCAGGGTCTCCGATTAACAGCACATTCGACGATTTTGGCGTGTGGATTTCAGATGACCGGCGCAGTGGATACATTTCATCGAACCGCGATGGAGGTGAAGGAAACGATGATGTATACAGGTTTACCTATGCGCCTAAACCAGCACTTATAAGCGTGAGAGACCAGGATGAATTGACTCCTGTTAAGGATGCAGAAGTAGTTGTTTATCTGGATGGAAAGAAAAAAGAAGTCGTAAAAACAGGCCCCTCCGGCACAGCAAGCATTTTTCTGAATCCTTGTAAAAAATATAGTTTCGTTACAAACGCTATCGGCTATCCCGAGCATACACGCGAACAGGAAATGGCTTGCGTTCCGGGTGCATCGCGCGATGTGCAGCTTGCAATTCGCCGCCCCAAAGCTTATGTGCAGGTATTCGATATGTTTAGCCAGACCATGGTTCAAGGTGCGGCTGTTACATTGAGCGATTTAACGAATGTAAACGACCCCGGTGCATTGGGCGAAACCGATGAAAAAGGATACTACCGCTTTTCGTTGAACCCCTGCCACGAATACGAAGTAACCGCCACGAAAAAAGGCTTACCGGAAGTAAAAAAGCGCTTCAAGGCACCCTGCACGCTAAAAGATGACGACGTTGCCGTTCGCCTCGGAACAGGCATTGCGCCGCCAAAAGGTGTAATTGTGCGGTTAAATGTTGTTGATGAACAATCGGGGACACCCGTTCCATCAGCAAGGGTAATCGTTAAAAACAAACAAGATAAATCCGAGCAGGAATATTTTGCAGACGAAGCCGGTGAGCTTCAGGCCGTGGCAAAAGAAGGCGCCGAGCTCGAAATTCGGGCAACACGCGTGGGATATTTTTCGACATCGCGAAGCAAGACTACGGTGAAAGTTCCCAAAGGACAGAAATCGACACTCGAAACCCTGAAATTACTCAAACTGGCCGAAGGTGGAATCATCGCACTCGAAGGCATTTACTACGACCTCAATAAAACGGAGATTCGAAAAGATGCCGCCAAAGTGCTCGATTATGTATACCAGGTAATGCTCGAAAATCCAAGCATGGTTATCGAAATGGGTTCGCATACCGATGCGCGCGACAGCGATGAACGCAACATGAAACTCTCAGAAGGACGTGCGGCCTCGGCTGTGGCCTACATCGTGGCGAAAGGAATCGAAGCCTCGCGCATTACGGGCAAGGGCTATGGCGAAACCCAATTGAAAAACAAGTGCGGAAACGGAGTTAAATGTCCGGATGCATTGCACCAGGAAAACCGCCGCACCGAAATTCGGATTGTGTCGTTCGATTAAGGTTTTAAGGTCGTGATGCTTTCGAAATAGATACGTCCCTTCGACGCGTTAACCTCGATGGTGTCGTTTCGGGGAGGACCATTTAACCTAAAGCTTTTTACTACGAGCTTGTTGATCCCGGTTTTTAATGGGATTCGGGCATAGCTCACATCCGATGGTAGGATGGTCCAACTGCGCGTATCAGCCTGTTCGGTAATGGCATTCGCCAAGCCCAAAACGGCTCCGGCTTCTTTATTTTGCTGCCTCAATGCATATTCGCCCGCCTTCTTCACGGCCATGCGCAACAGAGCGGTCCCCATTTCGCGCATAAAGCGATCATTCAAACTTTTGTGCGCAATAGCGTCGAGTGGCTCTGCCGTCTCGAATGCATAGCGCTTGCCCTCCAGTAAAACTTCTGCATTACTGTATGTTTTTTTACGTGAAGTGAATTTTGGAAAAGCGATGCGAAACACTTTCAAAGCCGCCAGATTTCCGGCATCCTGCGAGCTCACCGACGAAGATGGAAAGGTGAATGTAATTCCCAGATTAACATTCGAGAAAGTAATGAATCCGTTTTGCTGCAGAATCACAAAATCGAGCGACCATTGTTCTTTCGCTGGTACCAATCCATTGTTCCAAAATACAACGAGCGACGCATCCGCTTCTTCGCGACCGCCCTCCTGCATTCCGAATAAATTCCGGTAATATTCGGCCTCCGCTTTGAAGCCGGTTTTTAATGCCGTGCGAATAATATCGCGCTTGAGCTGCTCGGGAGCGCCTACAGAAAAGAAATTGGTATAATCGCCTGCATAAATTTCGTAAGCATTTCGGTAAGCAATAAAAGCATTGTTCGGGTCGCCAGATGCCTCGTAAATCAAACCCATCAACAAATGACCAAATGCATCTGCCTTGTACTTCGGTTTTTCTTTCGCCTGGTCGTAAAGGCTGTTGAGCAACAGGTTCATCCTACGGCACTCAACCAAGGCCGATTCAAATTTTCGTTCGGCCAAATACGACAACCCTGCGCCATAATGCAGCATAACACGCTCAAAATCTTCGGGCACATAGGGTTTAACCGAAGGATTTACCAAAAACGACAAGGCTTCCAAACCAAGCGATTTGCGCGCATCTTCAATGTGGCGGTCGGCCTCAAGAAACAAAGCCTGAGCGCCCGACCAGTCGCGCATCAGGTAATGCGTGTAGGCCGAATTAAGCAGATGCAGTGTTTTATTGCGCGGTCTTTGCCCTTTTTTTTCCGACTTTTCCAAATGCCTTAGCGCATCCGAATAGTCTTCATACACAATATCGGAAACAAAATTTCGCTGCCTTACGTGATAAGGCCGGCATTGGTATAAAAACAGCATGGCCAGCGCAAGAAAAACGCCGGATACCCTTTGCCGCATTCGTTTTGGTATAATTAGTTTACGATGTATTTTTTACCCTTGTAATCGCCAATCCAAACAATTTCATTGGTTTCGAGATTGGTGAGTTCAAGATCGACCTGCCAAAAAGTGGTCTTTTCTTTTCCGTAACTGTCTACAATCGATTTTACGGTTCCCTGCATGATGAAATCGGCACCCAATTCTTTACCAAACTTCTTCATGGATTCGGGCGACGCGAAATCTTGCTGGTCGGCTCGTTCGCCACGCAGTTCGTTACGACGTTCTCCGGCCTGCACCAAACGAATCAGGCTGCTTTTTATGAACGCCTTCTCCACATCCTTTATGAAAATTTCGGTGTCTAAATGTTCGTGGCTGTTGTTGCGAACCAGGCCAACCACTACAACGGGTTTGCGCTTCTGTTCGTTCGAGAAATTACCCAGCCAGTCGCCACCAAGCGCCTGCGAAACGAGTGTCTCGGCACACAAACGGGCATCGGTTTCGTTCCAGCGCCCACTTAGGTCCATCACTTTATTGGGTTCGACTCTTGTAACGGTGCGGCGGGCACAGGAATTAAAAAAAGTTGTTGCACCAAGTAAAAAAGCAGCTAGGATTAGATTGGTAACTTTCATGGTATGTTTGGGTTTTTGATTAACGTGTGTAGGTTGATTTCACTGGAATTGGACCATCGCCTTCGTCAATGGTGTAATTAAGCACAAATGAATTGTTTGAATAGGTACCGCTACCCTGAATGGGAATTCCAGAGATGTTTTGAAGGTCAATAGACAAAGAGTTCCCGGCAACGATTGCTTTCAAGCTTAACGAGGAGCCAAGATTATTGGGATTGCTGATTAAAATCCGGCTAGTATTTGCTGTGTCTAAAATAACCACCGAAGTATATCCCGGAACGCTAACCTGATTTATGGTCTCAGAAACCGTCCATGTTCCAACAAATTTATCGCGGGGATCAGCATCCGGCAGAATCTCCTCGTCATCAGCACAAGATGCGAAAAACAAAAGACCAATTACAATGATTCGTGGTAAAAACTTCAGGTGTTTGTTCATGGTTTCTTCTTTTTCGGCGGCTCTGCTTGGCAAGTACAATGCCAAAATTAACCACCCCAACTGTTTGATATATATTCACTTAGCGCATCTGCTATTTTTCGATCGTTACTCAGGCGTGGCACCTTGTTTTGTCCGCCAAGTTTCCCCTGTGTCTTCATGTATTGAATGAACGAATCTTTCTCAACACTTCGAATTACCAATGGCTTTAAGACATTGCCCCTGATTAAATCTTTGTAATAAATATTCCGCTGTTGAAGCGCCTCGTCTATTTTCATCCGAAAGCGTTCGGGATCGGCAGGTAAATGGCCAAACTCTACAAACCATTCGTGATATGGCAAACCATCGTTGGGCGTAACCTGCGGAGCAACTGTAAATTCTACCACCTCAACCTGTTCGTCTTTTGCTGCTTCTTTTAAAGCCTGCTCCACCTCTTCGGCTATAACATGTTCGCCAAATGCCGATGTAAAATGCTTAATCCGACCAGTAACCACAATCCGATACGGATTTTTGCTCACAAACTTCACCGTGTCGCCAATGTTATATGCCCACAGTCCGGCGTTGTTGCTTAAAATCAAAGCATAATTTACACCCAGCTCCACTTCACCGATACTCAGCCTGCGCGGATTCTCGGTAAAAAACTCGTCAACGGGAATAAATTCATAGAAGATTCCGGTATCGAGCAAAAGTAACAAGCCTTCAGATGGCTGTTTATCTTGATAGGCAAAGAATCCTTCCGATGCCGGAAAGAGCTCCACCGAATCAACCCGTTTTCCAATCAGCTTCTCAAAACGTGCACGGTAGGGTTCATAATTCACGCCACCATAAACAAATACCGAAAACTCAGGAAAGATGTCCTTGATGGGTTTGCCTTCGCGCTTTTCCTGCAATATCTCGAAATACATCTGCACCCACGATGGAATGCCACTGATGAGCGACATCGGCTTGTCGCTGGTTTCGTCGGCAATTTTGCGCACTTTGGTTTCCCAGTCTTCGATGCAATTGGTTTCGTAACTGGGCAATTGATTGCGGCGCAAATAACCCGGAACGTGATGGTTCACAATACCACTCAGCCGTCCGAGTGGTATGCCGCCCACCTCCGATAAAACCGGACTTCCCGAAAGGAAAATTAAATTCCCATCCAGAAACTTCGCATTGCCGCTTTCGTGAATGTAGGTGAGTAGCGCATTTCTGGCCGAACTAATGTGGTTGTGAATCGAGTCGCGGCTAATTGGGATGTATTTCGTACCGGATGTTGTTCCCGATGTTTTACAGAAATATATAGGCTTACCGGGCCAAAGTACATCCGATGCGCCGTTTTTAATTTGCTCGATGTATGAGCGGAACCCTTCGTAATCGCGAACCGGAACGTGCTTTTTAAAATCCTCATACGTTACAATCCCTTCAAATTGATGCTCCTTG
Organism: uncultured Chitinophaga sp.; assembly: GCA_964627105.1. Lineage (GTDB taxonomy): Bacteria > Bacteroidota > Bacteroidia > M30B66 > M30B66 > CAMCXT01. The sequence continues at coordinate 22,110 of CAZVHF010000002.1, read as the reverse complement.
CCAAATTGTGTATTCCGGGCCGAGGCAATTAGTTTCCGAAAAACCTTTTGCTGGGTGGCAACCGGATTCATGCTCCACTTGCGCACATTGGCCGCAACCAGCGCTGCTAAAGGTTTTGCAAGTATCGATTTTAGTCCCATGGTTGCGTTTCAAAGGTAAAAATTCACCCGAATAATTGTTGAATCAAAAAACCATGAAATCGCGCGGATCTATGGGCTTACCATCGTACCAAAGTTCGAAATGCAGATGCGGTGCCGTGGTAAGCTCGCCCGAGTTTCCGGTAATTGCGATGGCCTCGCCCGCTTTTACGGTTTGCCCTTCTTTTTTCAACAGCACCGCATTGTGTTCGTAAACCGAAACAAGGTTGTTCGCATGCTGAATATGAATCACGTGTCCCGATTCTGATGTCCAGCCGGCAAAAATCACCGTGCCATCGAGCGTGGCTTTTACCGACTCATTGCGAGGCGCTACAATGTCGAGCCCGTAATGCCGCTCGGCCGGATTGAAAACCGTTGTAAGACGGCCTTTTAATGGTGTGAAAAAGTAATAATTGCTGATTTCGCTAAGACGCGAAGTCGAAAATCGTTCGTTGATATCGTACCGATCCTGCTGCTCAACCTCCTGCCTAAACTTCGCTTCTTCGCTGCTGGGATTGAGCTTTGCGGCCTGTGTCTGCGGCTTTTCTCCTCCACGTGGTTTTATCGAATCGCGCCGAACACCTCCATCGATAATCTGGCGGATGTTTTCGAGCAGCAATTTCTTTCCCGTTGCATCCTTCTCGAGCGAATCAATTTTCTCGGCGAGTTGGATAATGGTTCGGCGCATCGATACATCGTTCGAGTAACCCGGAATATACTCTTTCAAGGGAGTAAAGGCAATAACCCAGGTGGTGATTAAAATGAGCGATATGGTTAGGATGCCAAGCGCAGTAAACAAATTCAACTGCGACAGCTTCAGCGAATAACGCTCTTCGTAGGTTTCGTCGTTCATCACAACCAACCGGTACTTGAACTTTAACTTGCGCAGCAGACGCTGAAAAGCCGTTTCCTGTTTTTGTTCCACGAAGCGAATTTCGGAATATTTCATCAATCTCCCACCTATCCATTTCGGCTGTTCTGTTTTTGATTAGCTTTGAAGCATGCTGTTTTCGCAAGTCATCGGACATTCGGCGCTCAAAAAGAAGCTCATAGCCAATGCGCTCGAGGGACGTATTGCGCACACACAGCTTTTCGCCGGTCCCGAAGGCTGTGGAGCCTTACCGCTTGCCATTGCATACGCGCGTTACCTTAGGTGCGAAAACACAAGCGCCGAAGACGCTTGTGGCACCTGCTCATCGTGCATAAAGATGAATAAGCTTGTTCATCCGGATGTGCATTTTACGTTTCCGGCAATTAAAGAAGACAGCAAAAGCAAAGGGCTTTCGGCCGAATACATTGCCGAATTCCGCGAAGCATTTCTGCAGAATCCGTATTTAAGTCTCGAAAACTGGTCCGACTGGATCGATGCCGGCAATAAGGTCCCATCCATTTACGCCGACGAAGCCAACGAAATTATCCGCCAAATTGGAATGGTTGCGGTCGAAGACGGGTTTAAAATCTTCATCATCTGGCTACCCGAACTGATGAACGTGCAGGCAGCAAACCGCTTGCTTAAAACCCTCGAAGAACCTAGCGACCGAACCCTAATCATGCTTGTTTCAGAGCGTCCGCAGGATTTACTGGCAACAATCTTGTCGCGGGCGCAGATGCAGAAAATTGATCGTTATAGCGTCGATGAATGCGCCGAAATCGTGCATTCGCTCTGCGGTGCATCACGCGAGAAGTGCCGTAAAGCCGCCGAAATTGCCGAGGGAAATGCCTCGGTTGCGCGCTGGCTGGTTGAGAATCAAGACGAGTCTGACGAACAACTGGGATTATTTCGATCATGGATGCTTGGCTGCTACACGTACAACATTAGCGACCTAATTTCGCTTACCGACCAATTTCATAAGCTGGGACGCGAATGGCAGAAGGGGTTTCTAACCTACGGCCTGTTCATGATTCGCCAAACCGTATTAAAAAACCACCAGGCATCTTTGAACCGGCTTACAGATAGCGAAAATGCATTTCTCGATAAGTTCGCCCGCTTTTTTCACCCCGGAAACTACGAAACGATTACCACGTTTGTAAACGATGCGCTCCTACACATCGAGCGAAACGGAAATGGGAAAATCGTTTTTTTTGATGCGAGTCTGTTGATTTCTGATGTGTTTCGTAAAGAGAAATTTGCCCGCACTACGGCTTGATGCCATGCGGTTAACCCGATAAATTATGTAGCTTTGTCGGGTCGGGATATTCCCGTTTATCATATAGAATTTTATAAATGGCTTGTAGCAGTTGCTCTTCTGGTCGTGGCGGTTTGCCAGCCGGATGTAAAAATAATGGGGCGTGTGGTGCCGGAGGATGTACGAAGTTGCCGGTGTTCGATTGGCTCGCCAATATGCAGCAGCCCAGCGGGATGGCGTCGAACTCCATCGTCGAGGTGCGCTTTAAAAATTCACGCAAAGAGTTTTTCAAGGTGGGCGAAAACACGGGGCTTGCCGTTGGCGATGCCGTAGCCGTTGAAGCCAGTCCTGGTCACGATTTAGGCATGGTTTCGATGACCGGCGAATTGGTGCGACTCCAAATGAAGAAATTGGGAAACATCAACGAACACCAGCTTAAGACCGTTTACCGAAAGGCTCGACCGGCCGATATCGAAAAGTGGCAACAAGCTGTTGACCGCGAAACGCCTACCATGTTAAGGGCTCGAGCTTTTGCTACCGAACTTAAACTCAACATGAAAATCAGCGATGTTGAATTTCAGGGCGATGGTGCAAAAGCGATTTTCTATTATACCGCCGACGATCGGGTTGATTTTCGCGAATTGATTCGCCATTTGGCCGATGAGTTTAAGGTGCGTATTGAAATGAAACAGATTGGCTCGAGGCAGGAAAGCGCCCGCGTTGGTGGAATTGGATCCTGCGGCCGCGAATTGTGCTGTTCGACCTGGTTGCGCGATTTTCGTTCAGTAAACACATCCGCTGCGCGTTACCAACAACTTTCGCTAAACCCACAAAAGCTTGCCGGGCAATGTGGTAAACTGAAATGCTGCCTCAATTACGAACTCGATTCATACATCGACGCGCTGAAAGAGTTTCCCGAAACCAACGTACGTCTCGAAACGAATAAAGGTGGCGCCTTTCACCAAAAGACCGACATCTTTCGTCGCATCTTGTATTACGCCTATGCCGACGATCCGGGGAACTTCATCGCCGTTCCGGTTGCGCGTGTTAAAGAGATTATCGAACTCAATAAAACGGGGCAAAAACCGGATGCTTTGTTGAGCGAGAAGGAAATTGTACGCGTTGAAAAAACGCCCGATTACGAAAACGTAGTTGGCCAGGATAGCCTCACGCGTTTCGACAAATCGCGCAACAAAAAGAAAAAACGTAAGCCCGATAACCGTAACCGCCAGACGGCTGCACCCGAAGGACAAAACCGTGCGGTCCAAAACCCGAATCCTAATTCTAAACCAAACCCGAACCGAAATCGTCAAGGGCAGCAGCCCAATCCAAACCGAAACCGCAATGCGCAATAACTTAGTCATACTTTGGGGAATAGTGTGCCTGTGGTTGTTCACGGCGTGCGATTCTACGCGCATTTTCGAAGACAATCAAGCCATCGAGAACTCCATCTGGAATGCTAAAAAACCCGTTGTGTTTGGTGTTGACATCAGCGATACGCTTACCGCCTGCAATTTTTACATGAATATCCGCCACGCCGAAGCGTATCCGTTTAGCAACCTGTATATCTTTTTAAACACCAAATTCCCCAATGGGCAAATGGCGCGCGACACAGTAGAACTCATGCTTCAAAACCCCGACGGGAAATGGGCTGGCTCGGGCCTGGGCGATATTTGGGATCATCAGATTCGTTTTAAGCAGAACTTGCGCTTTCCGATGAAGGGGCACTATGAATTCTCGGTAATACAGGCCATGCAAATGGAAAATCTTCCTGCCATCATGGAAGTTGGCATGCGCATCGATCGATTTGAAAAAAAATAGCATCAAACCACGCTTATGGCAGAATAATTAGTCTGAAAATTCGTTTTCAGGGTAATTTATATTTTTTTTGAATATGCTATTTGGAAGCCACCTTGTTATGAGTTGGAATAAAGTCGTTTAAACATATTTGTCGAAAGGTGTTTGTTTTTTATTTTAAGTGTTTAAAAAATATTTTTCGACAAAAATTTGCCATCGAAGGCGCAATGCATAATTTTACTGCAATTATACTATTAGTTAATCTTAAAATAAATGGCTGGAGTTAATAAAGTAATTTTAATTGGAAACGTAGGAAAAGACCCCGAAGTTAAGGTTCTTGAGAATGGCGTTCGTGTCGCTAACTTTCCATTAGCGACTACAGAAATCTACAAAAAAGACGGGGCAAGACAGGAACAAACCGAATGGCACAATATTGTGCTTTGGCGAGGCCTAGCCGAAGTGGCAGAAAAAATCGTGAAAAAAGGAGCATCCGTTTACATTGAGGGTAAACTGCGCTCTCGCTCTTGGGAAGACAAGGATAAAGTAAAGCGCTATTCGGTCGAAATTGTTGCCGATACACTTACCGTTCTCAGCGGAAGACGAGAAGATGCAAACAATTTTGTGCATCCGGCCGATGATTATGGATTAGATTCTCATTTTTAGAACTTAAGAATCCTAAGGTTTTGTACTTTGCAGCATGAAGAATTTCTTGTTGTGCGGTATTATTGTATCCCTTTTTTCGGCTTGTGGCGCCAATGAGTCATCTGATATTCCTCGCCCAAAAGGATATTATAGAATTGCGTTCCCGAAACACGCGTATGTTTTGTATAAAGATTCTTGCCCGTTTAGCTTCGAACATCCCATTTACAGCCAAATCATGTATCGGAACAATTACCGAAGTAAATGCTGGCCCGATGTTTATTTCCCACAGTTTAAAGCTAGTGTGCATTTAAGTTATTCTCAAGTAAACGATAACCTCGAACAAATTCTTGAGGATTCGCGAACCTTAACATACAAACACACAGTAAAAGCCAACGATATTGCCGAACAGTATATTCAACTTCCGGATAAACGCGTATTTGGAACGCTTTATTCCGTTAGCGGAAATGCCGCATCAGCCATTCAATTTCATCTCACAGACAGCAGTCGGCATTTTATTCGGGGCTCGCTGTATTTCAATGCTTCACCCAATTCCGACTCGCTGGCTCCGGTTATCAACTTTCTTTCGAAAGATGTAGAACACCTTATACAAACCCTTAATTGGAAATAGTACCAGCTCTGGCACCAAGGTAAATTCTTCCTGCCAAACAAAATAAGATAGTCGAAAAAAGCAGATGCAGGCTTTGTGCAAAACGAGGCATCTCGCCATACGACATTATAAGTCCTAATCCAATTTCGGCAAGAACGATAAACGCGACACGATTCGCCGAATTTTTAAACCACGAATCCACAATATGCTTTCGCTGAACGAAAATGATCGCACAAACTGCTGCTACCGTTAATGAAAAAAGTTTGTGCAAAGTAAAAATCGATGAAAGCGATTCGACCCAGGTTGATCGGTCGAGATAGCCTGTAATTTCTGCAATTTCATCGATTTCTTCCCGAACTTGGGTTCCAATAAGAATCTGGAGTGTTGTGATTCCAACCAAAACCAGCGCCAATGTTGATACAAGTTTATTACCGATGCGAGGCGCCGCACTTTCTCTACCATAAAGTATCAATGTCAAAACCCATAAAATTACCAAGGCAGCCAACATATGAATGCTCACCGATTGTGGAATCAGGTTTCCATCTACCACAAGCTTCCCCAACCATGCCTGAAAACCAGTTAAAAAAAGTAGGGCTATACTATAGAAAACCAACAGCGGTTTGGTCTTGCGGAAACGAAATGAAAAAACCACCAGAACCAAAATTACCAGTCCCAGCAGGGCTCCGAGCAACCGATTGATGTATTCGACCCACGTTTGGTAAACCACGAACGAAGCATAGTCGTGTTTTGGATATTTCTCCCAATCGGCGGAATTAAATGTTGAGGATGCCGTAAAACCCGCCTTTGCCCGCCACAGTGTATCGCGCTCAATGACCATCATGCCTTTGTTATAGCGTTGACCAGGATGAAAACGAACTTCCGCTTCCTGCGTTGGTGGTATATAATAACCAAAACAGCGAGGCCAATCGGGGCAACCCATGCCAGATTGCGTAACCCGCACTACGCTACCGGCAAGTATTACCAGAAGCGTTAAAATCAATGCGATTCGTGCAGTTCGAAAAAAAATCAAGCCGGAAGATTTCATGGTGCAAAAATAGACATTGCAAGACACCGAAATTTTTTCAGTGCATAAACAAAATTAACCGTTGTCTGTAATTTATGATTGTAACGACTATTGTACATTAGCATCACTTATTTCTTAACAAATGGCACACTCGGCTCAATTAAATTTCGACGGTAAATCATATGAACTTCCGGTAGTTACGGGAACAGAAAACGAACGGGCTATTAACATCGACGCATTGCGCCAGCAAACCGAGCTGGTAACGCTCGACACCGGCTACAAAAACACCGGAGCAACAACAAGTAATATCACTTTTCTCGATGGTGAGACGGGTATTTTACGTTACCGCGGATACCCCATTGAACAACTGGCCGAAAAATCAACGTTTATCGAGGTTGCTTATTTGCTCATTTACGGCGAATTGCCCACCATTGCGCAGCTCGATAAATTCTCCAATTCTATCACCCGGCATACACTAATTCACGAAGACATGAAACGCTTCTATGAGGCGTATCCGGCAAAAGCGCATCCAATGGGTGTAGTGGCTTCAATTACGTGTTCATTGTCTACATTCTACCCCGAATCGCTCAATCCAAACCGCGGCGAGGAGGCTATTGATTTAACCATCGTACGCTTATTGGCAAAATTCAGCACGATTGCCGCTTGGGCCTACAAAAATTCGGTTGGTCATCCGGTCATGTATCCGCGCAACTCGATGAATTACGTTGAGAATTTCATGCACATGATGTTTGCCATGCCAACCGAGGACTACGAAGTTGATCCGGTAATTGTAAACGCATTGGATAAACTGCTGATACTTCATGCCGACCACGAACAAAATTGTTCAACATCGACTGTTCGTATGGTAGGTTCATCGCAGGCCAATTTGTATGCATCAATTTCGGCAGGCATTTGTGCCTTGTGGGGTCCTTTGCACGGTGGTGCCAACCAAGCTGTAATAGAAATGCTCGAAGCCATTCGCAACGACGGTGGCAGTGTAAGTAAGTTTATCGACAAGGCAAAGGATAAAAACGATCCGTTCCGCTTGATGGGCTTTGGTCACCGGGTGTACAAAAATTTCGATCCTAGGGCATCCATCATCAAAAATGCCTGCGACCAAATGTTGAACAAACTTGGCATTAACGATCCGCTGCTCGATATTGCAAAGCAGTTAGAGGAGGCGGCATTGAGCGATTCGTATTTCGTTGAACGAAAGCTGTATCCCAATGTCGATTTTTATTCGGGCATTATTTACAAAGCCATGGGAATTCCAACCGATATGTTTACAGTTATGTTTGCATTGGGGCGTTTACCTGGCTGGATAGCCCAGTGGAAAGAAATGATTGGCAACAAAGAACCAATCGCACGTCCTCGCCAGATTTATACTGGCGCAGTAAAACGCGATTATGTGAATATCGCAAATCGTTCGTAACCTGTTGAAAGATACCCTTGACAAGGGCTTAATCGAAAATACTTCGGTTATAAGGAATCCGTATTTTTGCGCTCGATGGAAGCGTGGCAACAACAACCCGATAGCCTCAGCGCAAATCGCGATTCGACCGGCCTTGATTCGCTGAAGGCCGATACGGTTGCGCGTTTCGAAAATTCAGCTCCCAAACCCACTGTAAATAAAACACCGGAAATTGAAGAGCCGATATGGCCCAATTTTTTTCAAACTGAATATCAAGCACCGATTGCGCCCAAATCGCGCGTAGCCCATGCCGATAGCTGGATTTTACCGCTACTATTGCTGTTCTTCTTCTGCATCGCTTTAATTAATCTGGCTTTTCCGAGGGCTCTTTTGCAAATCGTAACCGCTATTTTCCGTTTAGATGGCATCCGTAAAATCCAATCAGACGAAAATACCATGATGCGTAAGGCTATGCGGCTGATGCACCTGGTGTATGTATTTCTGTTTCCTGTGTTTGCCTACCAGGTTTTAAATTTCGGACAAATTAGCATTGATGTTTTTACACCAATTCCTCTATATTGGAAATTACTCTTTCTGAGTGGAGGGCTTCTGGCCGGCAAAATTGCATTGGTAAGCATCATCGGTTACTTGTTTAATTGCATTGACGAAAGCACGAATTACCGGCACGGCATCCTAGTAATGAATTGCATGCTTGCCGTGCTGTTGATTCCGATTTGCCTCTCCGTTAAAATTGCTCCCGCCGAATGGACGCACTACCTAATTCTTGCAGGCTGCTTATTTTTTGGTGTTTTTTACCTGATAAGTTTAGCCATCGGAGCCGTTTCAGGATTACGCAGCAAAACACTATCGAAATTTCATTTGATTTTGTACTTTTGCGCTTTGGAAGCAATACCTGTTTTCCTGATTTTAAAAATCGCGAAAGCATTCATTTAATGGAGCATACGATGAGTTCTGAAAAAAATTTGCAGACAGAAGAGCAGCAGGGATCAGCAGGAAGAGAGCAGCGGGTAAAGACAATCCTTGTCACGCAACCCAAACCAGAAGGTGATAAATCGCCCTATTTCGACTTGGCGAAAAAGATGAATGTGAAGATCGATTTCCGTTCGTTTATTCATGTCGAAGGGATCTCGGCCAAGGAATTCCGTAAAGAGAAAATCAATATTCTCGACCATACAGCGGTAATTCTAACCAGCCGCAATGCGGTCGATAATTTCTTTCGTTTGTGCACCGAGATGCGCGTGGTTGTTCCTGAAACAATGAAGTATTTCTGCATCAGCGAGTCAACTGCTTATTACCTGCAGAAATATGTTCAGTTCCGCAAACGGAAAATCTTCCACGGAAACCAGAAATTCATCGAACTCATTGATGTAATCAAGAAAAACAAAGGTGAAAAATTCCTTTTGTTATGTTCTGATATTCACAAAGATGAGATTCCCGAAATTCTCGACGAGCATAAAATCAACTACACCAAAGCCGTAATATACCGCACAGTATGCAGCGATTTGAGCGACCTATCGGATGTGAAATACGATATGCTGGTGTTTTTCTCTCCATCGGGGATTAAAAGTTTATTCCAGAATTTCCCTGATTTCAAGCAGAACAACACCCGCATTGCCGCTTTCGGAGAAACCACTGCAGCCGCAGTACGCGAAGCCGAATTAATTCTAGACATTAATGCGCCTCAACCGCAGGCTCCTTCGATGACTATGGCCATCGAAAACTACCTCAAGGTGGTGAATAAAGGTCGTTAAGCTTGTGTTCGAACTTCCTAAATCGGAGATTCTTCGCGGGAAGAACAAGATTGATGCACTGTTCGCCGAAGGCAAGAAATTCTATGAGCAACCACTAAGGGTAATTTATTCAATTGAAACAATCGATGAAATTGAGCCGCCATTACAATTTGGCATCGTGGTACCCAAACGCCTGTTTCGCAAAGCACACGACCGAAATGCCATAAAGCGCCATTGCCGCGAAGCATACCGACTAAACAACCAAGCCTTAAAAGCAGAATTGATTAAACAAGGAAAATGCCTAAAATTCATGCTCATTTTTCTTGGTAAAGAAGCAATGCCTTCGCAAGAAATTCATCGTAAAATAATCCTACTTTTACAACGTTTAACGCTTCAGGTTCATGACAAAGCTGCCGGGTAAATTACTTATTTATTTCTTTACCCTATACCAGCGCTTCATCTCCCCTGCCCTTCCGCCTTCGTGCAGATTTTATCCAACCTGCTCGCACTACGGAATTGAAGCAGTGCGGAAATACGGAGCGCTCAAAGGCGGCTGGTTGAGCCTGAAACGGATTTTTCGTTGTCATCCCTGGGGAGGACACGGTTACGATCCGGTGCCATAAACGATTAAGATTGAATGCTATGAAAAAACGTTTTAAGTGGATTGCCGCTCCCGCAATCGTAATTATAACAGCAATCAGCGGACTCAGTTTTAGGGACGATTATTTCGAGATTTCCAAAAACCTCGACATCTTCACCACGCTGTTTCGTGAAATCAACCTGTATTACGTCGATGATGTAAAACCGGGCGAACTCATTAAAACGGGCATCGATGCTATGCTCGAATCGCTCGATCCGTACACCAATTTTATCCCCGAAGACGATATCGAAGATGCTAAGTTCATGACCACCGGACAATACGGTGGCATTGGGGCATTGATTCGCACCAAAGGCGATTACATCGTTATTTCTGAGCCCTACGAAGATGCTCCGGCAGCAAAAGCCGGTCTCATGGCAGGCGATGTTGTTCTTGAGGTAGAAGGAAAATCGACGAAAGGCAAAACAACATCCGATGTAGTAAAAATTCTGAAAGGAACGCCCAATACACCAGTGAGAATTCTGATTCAGCGCCCGGGTACAGAGAAGCCCATTGAGAAAACCATTACCCGCGAAGAGATCAAAGTAAAAAACGTTCCATACTTCGGAATGATTGACGATAAAATCGGTTTAATAAAACTTACCGGATTCACCGAAGATGCCGGCCGTGAGGTGCGCGATGCCTTAACCAAGCTCAAAGAAAATCCATCGCTCGAAGGTGTTGTGCTCGATTTGCGCGGCAATCCCGGAGGCCTTCTGCGTGAGGCGATTAACATCGTAAATGTTTTTGTAGATAAAGGAATCGATATCGTGAGCACTAAAGGCAAAGTGAAGGAATGGGACAAAACTTACAAGTCGATGAACAATCCTGTCGATTTAACGCTTCCGGTTGCTGTGCTGGTAAACCGTTCTTCGGCATCGGCGGCCGAAATTGTAAGCGGATCGCTGCAAGATTTAGATCGCGCCGTAGTCATTGGCCAGCGTTCATTTGGCAAAGGACTAGTGCAGACTTCGCGTCCGCTGACCTACAATACGCAAATTAAAATTACTACGTCGAAGTACTACATCCCTAGCGGGCGCTGCATACAAGCAAAAGATTATTCGCACCGTAATGAAGATGGCTCGGTAGGCATGGTGCCCGATTCGTTGATTCGAGAGTTCAAAACCCGAAATGGCCGAAAGGTATATGATGGTGGAGGTGTAAATCCCGACGTATCGTTACCGATGCAAGAATTCGCTCCCGTTACACGTGCAATAGCCGGCGAAAATGTATTGTTCGATTTTGCAACCGATTACCGCCTAAAAAACCCCGAAATTCAGGCTGCTAAAACATTCACGGTCGATGAAACTATTTTCGAGGCATTCGTTAAATACATCGGCGACAAGGAAATAAAATACGAAACCGAAAGCGAGGAACTCCTTAATAAACTAAAAGAAGCTGCCGAAAAGGAGAAGTATTTCGAATCCGTTCAGCTGGAATACAATGCGCTTAAAGAGAAGATGCTTCGCGATAAAAAGGCAGATATTCAAAAGGCGAAATCTGAAATCTCGGAATTGCTCTCCGACGAAATCGTGAGCCGCTATTATTATCAACGGGGACGCATCGAAAATTCATTTTCTAAAGATGAGGAATTGAAAAAAGCTGTTGAAATTCTCAAAAACAAATCCTTTTACGACGACATCCTCGCCGGGCGCTACGTCGAAGAAGTGAAGAAAAAAGGAAAATGATTGCCGAAAAGCTTCGACAGAGCTTCTCTAAAATTCATCCATTGGTTCGTATAACGGGCCTTTATTTCGCATTCTGGCTGCTGATTTTTAATCTCGGAAGGCTCGTATTTCTATTTTACCAACACGAAAAAATACGCGATGCGGCTTTAACAGAACAAGCCTATTCCGGCATTTCGGGCCTTCGGGTAGATTTGGCAACGGCGGCCTATTTTGTACTTCCGGTTTTGCTCTTTACCTACCTCGCTACCTGGGGGGCAAGCCGCTTTTGGAGTCGTGTCTGTACT
>CAZVHF010000002.1:0-9906 GCA_964627105.1 uncultured Chitinophaga sp. | reverse complement strand
AACTGGAAGTCGGGAAAGCGCTACATGCATAGCCTTGTTTTTCTGCTGATGCTTTTTCCGTTATTGCTTGCTGCACGTGGCGGATGGTCTCCTATTCCAATTCAGATTTCGGATGCGTATTACAGTAAAAATCCGGCGCTAAATGCGGCTGCTTCCAATTCGGTGTTTCATTTATTGAGTAACGTCCTGCAACACCTCGAAGCGGTAGAGCCCTATCGTTTTATGCCTGCTTCGGAGGCCGAGCAAGTTGTACGCGATTTATACCATGTCGAAAAAGACAGTACCGTTCATTTTGTTACCTCATCTAAGCCCAATGTGTGTTTGGTTATTTTTGAAGGCTGGACGGCCGACTGCGTGGAATCTTTCGGCGGACTCGAAGGTATAACACCCGAATTCGACAAATTGGTGGCCTCTGGTGTTTCGTTCGATAGTTGCTATGCATCGGGCAATTTGAGCGATCAGGGCATGGGTGCCATATTTTCGGCATTTCCGGCGCAACCTCGCACATCCATCGTTACCGTTCCTTCAAAATATACCTCACTGCCTTCGCTGGTTGAACCTTTCAAAAAGCTTGGGTACAGCACTTCGTATTTGTTTGGCGGACAGCTCGAATACGGCAACATTAAGTCGTACATCTATCATATGGGCTTTGATTTGGTCGAAGAAGAAAGTGCCTTTGATGCTTCGATTTACCGCGGACGGCTTGGTGTGCACGACGGCGATTTGTTTTCCCGGAAACTTGCTCAATTAAACCAAAGCAATCAGCCATTCTTTGCTTCAGTATTTACGCAAAGCACACATGGTCCGTACGATATTCCCGCTCCACAAACTATAGAATGGGAGGGCGATACCAAGGGCTACCTCAACGGTCTGCATTATGCCGATTCGGTGCTAGGACGCTTCATGCATGATGCGAAAAAACAAGCCTGGTACAATAACACCCTGTTCGTTTTTGTGTCGGACCACCACCATGCCAGCGCGCGCAATACGAGTTATTATTCGCCCGAGTACCGCCGCATCCCATTGTTGTTTTTTGGCGAAGTCATATCGCCGGAGTATCGCGGCAAACAATACCACCGCATCTGTTCGCAGCTCGATCTGGCTTCGACCTTATTGCATCAGTTAAATATTGATGCGCATCGGTTTGAATGGAGCAAGGACCTGATGAATCCGTATTCTAAGGAATTTGCGTTGTATACGTTCGATGAGGGATTTGGCTGGAAACGCCCGGAAGGCCAAACTGTGGTGCACGTTCGCGAAAACAGAACCGAATTTGAGCGCGGTAAAACACCACCGGATCTGGAGCGACTAAAACGCGAGGGAAAAGCCTGTTTACAACGCTTAACGGAGCAGTTCAGCGCATACTGAGGGCTCTACAGCCGGACCAAAATATGCCATCAATTTACCATCGGGCGAAAGCAGGTACTTCGAAAAATTCCAGTCGGGAGCATGGTTGTTCCAGCCATTGGCTTGTGCATGCGACAACCAATAATAAATCGGATGTTGTTGCGGCCCTTTAACCACCGTTGTTTTGCGGGCGACGGGAAACGTAACACCAAAATTTCGGGAACAGAAAAGGGCTATCTCGGCATCACTCCCGGGTTCCTGCTGTTTGAAATCGTTGGCGGGTATGCCCAAAACCAAAAGTTTATCGGAATATTTATCGGCTAACTCCTGCAATTGAGCATATTGTGCAGTAAAGCCACAATCGGATGCAGTATTTACTAGTAAGGTGTATTTCCCGCTCGTTTTGTCATGAGTCCAAAATTCGCCATTGCTAAGATTCAATGACACATCTGAAGGTATTGGTAACAATTCGGCACCTATTTCGGGAAACAGCGTTTTGGCTTTCCCTCCCGAAGCACTCAGCTTCATAAGAAGCGGATAGGCTTTGCGGAGGATGGTTTGGCGTAGACTCATTTAGAGATTAACCCACACAAGTAATTAATGTTGAAAATGCTGAACTTATTTTAACGAGATATTTGGATGTTATAAGGCTAACCCAAGCACCAAATAGGAATTCCGGCATCGTTGGTTAAAAACCTCTCTTTTTCAGCATCAGCCATATAAGTAAATTCATCTGATGCATGCGGAACAATACCAATCAAATCAATAGCATTCTCAATCGCATAAGAAAGTGTCTGTTTTGCAAACCCAAACGACACAACTTGTGAATCTTCTTCCACCAGCGTGCAAGATATTCCGGCCGAATTAAACAAATCAAGTGCTTGCTTGCGATTTTGCATAAGCGCATCCGACAATTCCTCCATTGGACGGCGGATTGTATAAACCACAACTTCGGCCTGATTAAATTTTAAAAAGTTAATTAACGACTCTGCCAATCGAATATAAGAAAAATGCGCCCCAGCAGGAAGCAGTACTTTTTTAAAAGCAGCTCTGGGTCGGCTTGTCTCCTGAACCACAAGTGAGGCACAATTAGCGTGTCTTGTTAAGCGCAGAATGTCTGAACCAAACAAGAATTGCCTTATTCCTTTTACGCCATGTGTACCTGTAAGCATCAGTTGAAAATCGGAGCCAGACAAGATTTGTTCGATTGAAGGCAATACATCACCCACAACAACGTGTGTAAACACTTCTATTCCAAACTCATTAACTAATTCATTAGCAACACTATTCAACTCGGCCAAACGAGATTCTTTACGATCTTCAGTGCAAACGTGTACCAAGGTTAAACGAACCGGCTGGCCCATTTTTAAAATACAAGCTTGTCGTACAGCTATATCAGAAATTGGAGAAAAGTCATACGGAACGAAGAAAGAAATCATAGGGTTGTTTTTAGGTGTCTAATAGACATTCAAAGATATTTATTTAAACGGCCGAAGAAAATTTCGCGTTCAAATTGCCTTTATCTTAATTTTCGAACCACACCAAATAATAAAGGCTGCCTAAGAAGACAGCCTTTGATAAATTTAGTTGAACAACTATTCCTTTGCATTATATGCCTGAACAATTTTGTCTAGGTCTTTTACCTCGTAATTGTTCTCTTTAATCAACTTAACAATATCTTCATCGCCTTTAAAATAGGCTGCCATTTCTTTTTGGAACTTCTTTTCGGGCACTTCAAAAAAATCTGCAACTTCCTTTTTCTTTAAAAACATTCCTACTTCATATACCAATTTTTGTGGCGTGCTTTCAGGCATTTTAAACCAACATCTGTAAAGACTAAGGTCTCCGGTTATTACGCGTTCCATAACAAACGGAGGAATGCCTTCATCCAAGGTTACAAATTCATACACTTTATCGGCGGCGCCGAATGAAGTTATTTTTTCTATACCATACCGTTTCTTCTGGTTGGTAGCGTCTTTGGCATCAATAAACATTATTTTTTCGAAACGTTCGCCGGTTTTGCTGTTTTCGATGCAAACCTTACCGCGCAGGGTGTCACCTTTTTTCGTGAGGCACCATCCATCGGTGAACTCGATTCCTTTTTGTGCTATACCAGTGAGTGCGGCAAAACAAAGAGATAGGCTTAATGCAATGATTTTCATACGTTTGTGTTTGATTTGGCGTGGTTGAATTAAATTATCTTGAAATGAAAATGCAAAACTAAAAATTATGCCATTACCATGAACCTCCTGCACCACCTCCGCCAAAACTTCCTCCGCCGAAGCCTCCAAATCCACCGCCACCGCTGCTTCTACCGCCCGAATGCCAACCACCGCCACCCATCGGAAATCCACCCCAACCCGGCCGGCCATAAGTGCGAAAACCGCCACCACGTTGACCACGCGATGCAAAAATGACAAAAAGAACAATCGCCGCAACCACAAAGATGGCGGGAACGCTTTTCGATTTTTTCTTTTTCCCGAAGCCTTTGAAGGTGCCTTTTAAAAGCTGCATTAAGTCGTCGCTGCCCTGATTTAGTCCTTCATAGTAACGCTGCTGTTTAAAGGCCGGCAGCATATGTTCGTTGATGATGCGCTTCGCCAGTCCATCGGTTACAAATTCTTCGACGCCATAACCTGTTGCAATAAATACTTCACGCGGGTTGTCCATCGACACCAAAATCAGAATGCCATTGTTGCGCTTTTTATCGCCCACGCCCCAGGCCTCGGCCAATTGAGGTGCATAGGAGGACGCCGGTTCTCCGTCGAGATTGGCTAGTGATACGATACTAATTTGTGTGCTTGTACTATCGTCGAAGGCTACCAATTTTTGCTCGAGCTTTTGCTCTTCTTCTGCTGATAAAATATCGGCAAAATCGTTAACGAGCTTCGGCGGGGAGCTTCTCTCCGGAAAAGTTTGCGCACCTGCTATAGCGACAAAATGAATCCATACAAGGAAGAGGAGCCTTTGTTTATCCCAATGAAATCGCATCGCTCAACTCGTTTTGGTCTGTATGGCGGTCGTATGGAAAAAACTGTTTCAGTTTTTCACCCGCATGTTCGATGGCGCGTTCCAAACCTTCTGCATACTGACTCATCGAAAAATGCAATTGCATGTCGTGCAGGTTTTCTTCCCAAAAATGTTCGGGTACAACCTTGTTTATTCCTTCGTCGCCCAAGATGGCCAGCTTGTGATCCTTAACCGCAACGTAAATTAATACGCCATTACGCGCAGCTGTTTTTTCCATTCCAAGTTCAAAGAAGACTTCAATAGCGCGTTCATACGGGTTGCCATTGCAATGCGCTTCGAGGTGCACACGAATCTCTCCCGACGTATTTTGTTCGGCACGACCAATGGCTTCTACCAGCCGCTGCTCTTCTGCTTTATCTAAAAAACCAATCACTTGAAATTCACCTCCGGAGCTTTGTCGGAACCTTGTGCCGCCTGGAAATAGGCTTTGGGCGTAAAACCAAACATGCCGGCATACAAGTTAGTCGGGAATGAAGCCACCTTGGTGTTGTACGATTGAACGACTTCGTTGAATTTTTTTCGTTCGGTCGCAATTCGGTTTTCAGAACCCGCCAATTCGGCCTGAAGCTCTGAGAAATTTTGATTGGCTTTAAGGTTCGGATAATTCTCGCTTACAACGAGCAAACGCGACAATGCACTCGAAAGCCCATCCTGTGCCGCCTGAAAACGTTTCAATCCCGCTTCGTCCAAATTGTTGGCATCCAATTTAACACTGGTGGCTGATGCGCGTGCCTGAACAACCGCTTCAAGTGTAGATTTTTCGAAATCGGCTACTCCTTTAACCGTATTTACCAAATTAGGGATTAAATCGGCACGACGCTGATACACATTCTCAACCTGTGCCCAGGCCGAATTTACTTGCTCGCGCTCTTTAACAAGTCCGTTGTAGGAACAGCCTCCGATTCCAAAAATTACGATGAGGACTAAAAATACAATTCCAATGGTTATAATGCTTCTCATGATGTGTGAAAATGAATTAGCCGGGAAGCAATGATTGTTCCCCGGCTAAAATTAGGCAATTATCGGTCAAGATCTTGCCAAATTCATATTTTGATATGTCATTCTGTCTTAAAGCAGGTCGATGCTGTGTATGCGGTGAATCGGAATAACAATTCCGCCTTTCAGCATAATGGCCGCATCGGTGGTTGCCCAAATGGTGGTTTCGACCATTTTAGTACCCTCGCGGTCTTCGAACACAATTTTTACTTTGTTGTGATAGAGGTTTGAAAGCATGGTAGCGCGTTCGAGCAACGACTTGCGCTCGCGGGCCATTTCAACGGATTTAAGAACTTCTTCGCGTGGAAACAAAACTGCTTTCAGGCTTTCTTTTTCGACAAGTGGAATATTTCTCATGGCTGCAGGATTTTTAATTTTCACCTTGTTACGCTAAGGCTGCAGTCGGGTTTCAGTGGCAGTTTTAGCGTTGCTTAGAAAATCAAACGAACCAGCAAGGCTGTTTTTTCTCCCGGTTTTACATCGAAACGCCTGTCTTTCCTGCGGTTTACGACCCAAACGATATCTTCGTTGCTACACAATAACCATTGCGAATTTTTGTCCTGACTGGCGAGTTTAAGATCGGTCCAAAAATCGCTTAATTTTTTGCGGCCCGACATGCCCGAAGGATAGAAATAATCGCCCTTTCGCCAGGTTCGAAGCTGTAACGTAGCCGGATCGACCGCAGAAGAAAGCAGCACCCGGTTTTCCTCGTTATAAATCTGATTTTCAGAATCTAACACGATTAACTGGGCCTGGATTTCTGTTTTGGAGTTTTTTTGCGCCACTAAAATCGGCGTAACCCTTTCATAAACAGCGAGATTTGCCGCCTTTTGGTGGGCCTCATAGCCTGAATAATAAAACACCCGTTCTTCGGTCGAAGTAAGATTTGTACAAATCTCCTCACAAAGCGCAAACGAAATACCGGTTTCTGCCAAAACCTGGTGCAATAAGAACGCTTTTTCGGCAAAACCAGAAATCACATTTAAATCTACACACCATTGTTTATCAGTTGCTTTGTGGGCAATGTTTAATTTTTCGATGAGCGACTTGATGAGGTTTTGTTCTGATTGCAAACGCGTGCAAGTTTCGCTTACGATGTGGTCGAGTTGAGGCAAGCGTTGCCGCACTAAAGGCAAAACCTCGTTGCGTAAAAAATTCCGGTTGTAATCCGATTTTTGGTTAGATACATCTTCGCGCCACACCACCTTATTTTCTTCGGCATAACGCTGAATCATATCCCCATCAAAATCCAACATGGGACGAATCACCTTGCCATCGCGCGGTTTCATACCCGATAATCCATTGGCACCTGAACCTCTGAAAAGTTGTAAAAAGAATGTTTCAACCTGATCACTCCGATGGTGGGCCAAAAGAAGCTTTTCAATTCGTCGTTCGTTGCAAACTCGCTCAAACCAGGCATAGCGAATGTTTCGGGCGGCCTGCTGGAGGTTTTTTTCGGAAGAGTTTGCCATTTCATCCTGCGCATTCAAAATCGAGTGTTCTATACCGTGCGCTGTACACCATTTCGCGACCAATGCCGCATCTTTATCTGAATCTTCGCCGCGCAAGCCATAGTTAACATGCAGCACCAAACATGAATAATCCAATCGACGCATAGCATGCAGCAACACCATCGAATCGCGTCCGCCGCTTACCGCCACAGCAAGCAGATCTTGCGAATCCGCAACTCCTGCCTGATGCAGATTTTTCTTCAGCGCACTTAAAAAGTTATCGGTTCCTTGAG
This sequence comes from uncultured Chitinophaga sp., assembly GCA_964627105.1. GTDB lineage: Bacteria > Bacteroidota > Bacteroidia > M30B66 > M30B66 > CAMCXT01. Next base: position 2,789 of record CAZVHF010000002.1, on the reverse strand, counting down.
GCATTCGATTAAGGCTTCAGCTTTGAGCAGGCATTCGTCGTATTCGCGGTCGGCATCCGAGCGAATGGTGATGGCGCCACCGGTGCTAAACGACAGATAGCCCGTTCGTGCATTGTATAAATAACTTCTAATTACCACATTTAAATCGAAATCGCCTTTGGCAGTGCAATATCCGATACTGCCGGAATATAATTCGCGTCTAAAGTTTTCGTATTCATCGGCAAGTTGCATCGCACTAATCTTCGGAACACCGGTCATGGACCCCATCGGAAAAACCGTTGGCAGAATTTCGGCAATAGATAACGATTCTGGCGTTTCGGCTTCTACCGTACTAATCATCTGAAACACCTTGTTGTAGGGATAAACGCCACACAGCTCGCTCACTTTAACTGTTCCAGGCAAGGCAAAATGCGAGAGGTCGTTGCGCATTAAATCGGTAATCATGATGTTTTCGGCGCGTTCCTTTATATCGTTTTGCAGGTTCGACGCAATGTCTACATCGATTTCGGCACTTCCGGTTCTTCGCGCAGTTCCCTTTATAGGTTGTGCAATTAAACGATTGCCTTTTTTACACAGAAAGCGTTCGGGACTTGAGCAAATTAGCCAGGAGTCATTCCAGCGCACCAAAGCCGAAAAGGGCGAAGGCGATTGGCGATTGAGTTTGCGGTAAAGCGCAACAGGATTTAAATTAGATACAGAGGCCGAAAAACGGATGCAATAATTGGTCTCATAAATATTTCCGCGGCGAAGCTGCTCCTGAATGAAATTGAATCGCCTACGGTATTCATCGCGTGATGTTTCTACGTTTATTTGAGGAAAAGCAACGGCATCAAATAGCGAGCATTCGCCAATGCCGGCATCAATATCACTGCAATTTTCAGCAACAAATTCGGGCATAAATGTACCTGCCAATGGAAAATCGAAATGCCTTTCATGTTTGCTCCTTAAATGCTCGAACTTGTTTTTAAGGTCATAATTAAAAAGCAAGGGACGAATTACTGCCGACGATTTTATTTGCTGCGAAAACGAATTCCAATTGTCGTCCTCATGCAATTCCTGCGCTGTGTTCGCCGCCATCAACAGCGAATCGAATTTTCCGAACCGATCGGCATATCCATTCGAATTCAAATACATCACATACCGATGTTCGTTGCAAGTACGCTGTAAATCAATATGGGAAGTTTGAATGCTCATGTTCTGAAATTCAAAGGTACACGAAGCGCGTTATTTCTTCATCAACACCGCACGTTTAAAAAAGGATTAAAAGCACGATGCATCGGTCGGTAATTTGATGTTATTTTGAACCCACATTATGGCTGTATTTCAATCATTGGGGCATTATTTCCTTTTTGTCTGGACGGTGTTCAGCAAACCACAGCAATGGCGGCGTTTCTGGAAGCAATGGCTCTATGAAGTCAATTCGCTTGGCATCAATTCGCTGCCCATAATTGCCATTATTTCGATGTTCATCGGTGCGGCCTTAACGATTCAAACAGCTTACAACATCGATTCGCCTTTTATTCCGCTCTATGCCGTTGGGTTGGCTACGCGCGATTCGATTATTCTCGAATTTTCACCGACCATTATCAGTTTGATTTTGGCCGGTAAAGTAGGCTCAAGTATAGCTTCTGAATTAGGAACCATGAGGGTTACAGAACAAATCGACGCACTCGAAATTATGGGTGTCAATTCAAGTTCTTTTTTGGTTTTACCGAAAATCATTGCTGCCTTGTTCATAAACCCTTTCTTAGTAATTATTTCGATGTTCATTGGTATAACGGGCGGTTGGATTTTCGGCGTGCTGGCCGGTGTGGTTTCAACAACAGAGTTTGTTTATGGCATACAATCCTTCTTCCAGCCGTTTTATATAACCTATGCCTTAATTAAAACTGTTGTTTTCGCATTTCTGATTACATCCATCTCTTCGTATTTTGGATATTATGCTCAAGGCGGTGCACTCGAGGTGGGCTCGTCGAGCACAAAAGCAGTGGTATACAGCAGTATATTTGTGTTGATTTTGAATTACCTCCTAACACAGATTTTACTCTCGTGATCGACATTCAGCACATATACAAATCGTTCGATGGCCGGGTTATTCTCGACGATATTTCGCTGGTGTTTGAAGAAGGAAAAACCAATCTGGTCATTGGCAGCAGCGGTTCGGGCAAAACCGTTTTAATGAAGTGCCTGGTATCGCTTTATCAGGTCGATCAGGGGAAGATTTTATACGATGGACGCGATTTTACAGAAAGTTCGGAGGATGAAAAGCGAGCGATTCGCAAAGACTTCGGGATGGTTTTTCAGGGAGGCGCGCTGTTCGATTCGCAAACCGTGGCAGAGAATGTAGCCTTCCCACTCGAGATGTTTTCGGTGATGCAGCCCGGCGAAATTCGCGACCGGGTAGATTTTTGCTTGAACCGCGTAAACTTGTCGGCAGCGCACGATTTATACCCAAGTCAGATTTCGGGAGGCATGAAGAAACGTGTCGCTATTGCTCGGGCAATTGCCCTAAACCCCAAATACCTTTTTTGCGATGAACCAAATTCGGGGCTCGACCCAAAGACATCCATTGTAATCGACAACCTAATTCTGGAGATTACCGAAGAATTCAATATTACCACGGTAATCAACACACACGACATGAACTCGGTGCTCGAGATTGGACAAAAAATCATTTACCTCAACAAAGGCAAAAAATGGTGGGAAGGCGATAAAAACAGCATTCTCGAAACCGATAATACCGAGGTAAACGATTTTGTGTATGCCTCCGAATTGTTTAAACGCATTCG
>CAZVHF010000001.1:37106-65069 GCA_964627105.1 uncultured Chitinophaga sp. | reverse complement strand
TTTTTCAGCCTACCTGCATCGATTCCCTTTTTATTACGAACAATACCTGTTACGGCACATCCTATCAACCCATCTGTGGTTGCGATAATGTAACGTATCGCAATGAGTGTTTTGCAGTAGCAGCCGGAATAATCAATGGTGCCTTTACCGATGGCCCATGCGAATTCATGGATTTCGATTTTACGCCTAACCCCGTCGGGCGCGATTTGGTAAACGGCCCTTTGAACATTCGCGTAATTTGCAAGTCAACAGCCGATATTAACGTTTGGATTTTCGATACCTTCTTTCGCGAGAAATACTACCAGCGATCCTTGCAGTTTCAAGATCAAATTTTCCAACCCGATGTGCGTGGTTGGGGAAATGGCTTGTTTTTTATTGTCGTTGAAGCTGCAGGTGTTATAAAGATTAAACGGCTACTGGTAAATCAGATTGAAGAATAATTCAGCAGCTTATTGCGGTTTGTAAAGATCATACACCCGATAATGCGCATTGGCACCAATCTCTTTAAAGTCTGGGAATTGGGCTTGTTTCACATCTACCACGGCATAACGTGCTCCCAATAAAATCAGCGAGTCGACATAGGCTTTGTTCGCCATACGCTCCGGCTCTATACTCCAGCCCCTTCGATGGGCAAAATACATATCCTGAGGCGATTGCCCTCCATTGATGATGATCTTGCCATTACCATCGACCGTTCTATCCAAAAAGCCCTCGAGTTCAGTTTTATAGGCTTGTTCGGGCCGAATAAAAAAATCATGCTGCTGATTCGCAATTCCTTCCACACAAATTAGTGCAATGCACACGATGCGGTATGTTTTTCTGAGCTTATTCATTCCATAGCCGGCCATCAACGCCATCAATGGAACAAAGGGAATAACGTAGTAATTGTGCAACGGAAAAACAGATCCGGTTTTTAAAACGAAGAGAATAAAGGTTGCCGAAACGCCCGTAATGGTTAGGATGTAATGTTTGGATTCGCATCTGTAAAAATGAAAGAATCCCCACATTGCGAGGGCAAACGCCAGGTAGGAATGCAATGCGGCGAAATAGAATTTCTCGGCCATCAAGTCGAGTAATGGCCATATCTCACCGGCCCCTTCCAACAAACTCTTAGGAAAATACAATTGAAAGCGGAATGTGTTCAACAGGTGCGGAACCCATACGAAATACCACCAAAAAACACAGCCAAGCGATACCATTGCCAGGCCGAAGAAAATTGCTTTCCGCTTCGTCGAAATGCCGGGTACAAACAAAGCAATCCCGATACCCGAAAAAAGGCTCAAGGCTGGAATTTTAGCCAACATCCCAAGCGTGCAAAGCACAACAAACATCATCGCATGGAGTTCCTTAAGCTTATCATAACGTAGAAAACGGATGCCGTGATAAAGGCCGGCGATTACCAGCGAAATGCTGAACGTATCGGGCATTATTTTACGCGAAAATGCAAACCATATCGACGCAATTAAAACGAGCGCGGCATGGAATGCGATTTCTCGATCAAAAAACTCCTTCACGAGGCGGTAGAAATACCAGATGCCAACATTCGAAAAAACGAGGTTGATTAATCTACCATACCAATGTTCATAGCCAAATAACTCCGATAACAGGTAAATGAGATAGTTAAAAATCGGAAATTCAGAACCAATAATACCGGTTTTTTCGCCCGCCATGTCAATCCTCGGATAAGCGATGTTGTTATCGATTTCCAGAAAATTTCGAGCAATCATGCAAGTCAGCGATTGTCGCCAATTGTGACCTGTTTCGAGCGGAGGATTGGTAATTCCGACAAGGCGCAGAATAAAAAACACCACAATCCAAAATCGAATATCTCGTAACATTGTGCGGATATGAACCATCACCTTGTGCAAAATAAAATTTCAAAGCAAAGGAAAGGGAAATTTCAAACGACAACTTGGAAATAATCGCATGTGGTGCTGCCGAACAAGAATTCGCTTTGTATCGTTGATAACATAGGTTTAACCCGAATTACGCAATAGAGTTCGAGTCCTGGGCAAAAATCTTTAGATAACTGAGCTTGCTCCGGATTAATCCAACTTCATCCCGCTTTCTAATGTATGACCTGGGTTTAAATCTTTGATTTTAGTATTACAGCCATATATAAACGTTTATAAACGTTTATTTACGAATAAGTCTTGGCGGTTTTGTAGCTTCGCCGTATGGGTAGGGGGGATAGGATTCCTACAAAACCATTCGATACGAGTCAAGCGAAACTTATAAACAAGCTCGGTTAAATCCTAGATTAAGGATGCCTTTTTCGGTGCTCGCGGGAGGTTAAGAAAGCGTATTCCCATAGCTTCAAAGCGCGAACAAAATAAATTCGTAAATCATTGGGCGTGCCCCTTCGGGTCGGGCTTTTGCTGCAAGTCCGCGTACCGAACAGCTTCGCTTTTCGGTACTGTGGGCTTTACGCGTCAATCCCTCACGCAGCAACATTGCGTTAATGAAGCATCTAGTTCTACATTTTAATCTTGTTCTCAAAGAAATCTCCAGAACTCCGCGATAAAAGGTAAGCGAGCTCTTATTAAAAAACAGGAGAAAAATGCAGCCCAATGAAAACCATTTCTAATAGTATTCTGAGTAGTGGAAATCAATACAGCAGGTGCTTTTTACTTGCGTTTTTCCACCCAGCTCTGCTTTCATAGTCAACAAAGAAAACCTTTAGCTGAGCCTGCGATTCGTAATCAACGAAGTAGATTTTCTTTTTCGCCTGACTTTCATACGCGGTAAAGAACCATTTGCCGTTATTGTCTCCAACTTGGCTTTCGTATTTAACTTTATAAACCAATAAATCGGCCTGACTTTCGTATTTAACAACGAATACCTTAACCTGAGCCTGGGATTCATAAGCAACGCTGAAAACTTTCTGTGCCTGAACAGCTATACCCAATAGTAAAAATACAGGTAGAATTAATACTGATTTTAAGGAAGATACCATAGATTTCGATTTTTGTAAAAGTATACAAGAAGTGTAGACAATCGTAATTCTAACCTTGAACTTTCAGCATTTAAATAGAATGCAGTTATGCTTCCATCACTTTCCAGACTTCTGCTAGCGCATCAACAACATCGCCGGCAATCATTCCTGTCTCTCCATGTTTAGCAGCTGCGAAATCGCCAGCCATCCCGTGCGCAAACACTCCTAAAACGGCAGCATCTAATTCAGAATAACCCGAGGCGAGCAATGCAGCAATAATTCCACTCAATACATCGCCCGCGCCGGCTGTCGCCATTCCGGCATTTCCCGAGCTATTAAAATACGTTTGCCCGTCGGGTAAGCAAATGCGCGTGTAGGCACCTTTAAGCACTACAATACATCCGGTTTTAACAGCCAGATTACGGGCATTTTGCCAGCGGTCAAAACTGTTTGAGGCCTTACCGCAAAGTCGATCTAATTCGCCGGGATGGGGTGTGAGTATGGTTCGAGCCGGCAAAAAGGCAATCCAGGTCTTTTCTTCGGCCAGTATATTCAGCGCATCGGCATCTAAAACCATTGGAACTGGAGTATTTTGAATCAGCACTTTGAGCAATCGGGCCGTATCCTGGTGGGTTCCTGCGCCCATACCAAAGGCAATGGCATCAAAATGCTCGGGGTTTAGCATTCCGCCAATGTAATGTTCGTAATCGGATGGCAAACACATGGCCTCGGGCAATGCACTCTGCATAGGTGTAACAGCACCTTGTGGTATAAATGCCGTTACCTTTCCCGCACCACTTCGTAAAGCTGCTTTTGAGGCCAAAATTACAGCACCAGCTTTACCCAAACTTCCACCAGCAATTAAGGTATGGCCAAACGTACCTTTATGCGAAAATACCGTGCGTTTACGAAAAAGCAATTGTGCATCACTTAGCGTAGCGAAATAACAATCTGTTCGAAAATTTTCCGGCTCTTTCAATCCAATGTCGAGTACCTCCCAATGACCAACAAAGGCGGCACTTTCTTCGAAGAAAAAGCTTAAGCGGGGTTTATGAAAACACAATGTGATATTCGCTTTAACGATACAGCTTTCCGGATCGGGAATAAAATCACTGTGCAATCCACTGGGCAGATCAATACTTACGCGAAGACCCCGACGAGTATTTAGTGCATTAACAATATGGCATAGATTGGGCGATGTAATTTCGCGTGCCCCGCTGCCAAACAGCGCATCAATCCACACACAATCATCCTCCCTTATTGCTTCAATTCGTGCTGCATCAAGCTCCAAAACCTGTATTCCCTTCGCTTCAAGTGCCTGCTGGTTTGCCCGATTATCGGCGCTATATTTTTCGACTCGTAGAAGCAATGCGTTAACTTCAAGTCCTCGTTCATGCAGTTGACGCGCAATGGCCAATCCATCGCCACCATTATTTCCCGAACCGCATACCACAACGTACTTCCGTGCATATCCCAAATGATTTAAAATCCACTCGGTACAGCCTTGGGCGGCGCGCTCCATCAAGGCAAGCGATTCAATATTTTCCTGCGCGAGTGTAAAAGCATCGGACTCACGTATTTGCTGAGTGTTAAGCAATTTCATGGCTATTGTTTACTGCGTTCAAGGAGTTCTGCATGGATCGAAAGTACTTGCGGAATGAGAGCCTTTTTCCCATCGTTCTCTATACAAAAATCGGCAAGTTTGATGGCGTCTTCAGCCGGGCCTTGTCGCCGAATGCGTGCCTCAACTTCGTCGCGACTTTGACCTGATCGCTTCATAACACGTTCTATGCGAATTTTTTCTGGTGCGCTAACCACAATTAAAGCATCGAGAAGCTTGTTTGCTCCGGTTTCGACCAAAATGGCAGCTTCTTTCAACACGTATGGTGCGTTCTGATTTTCTACACACCAGTCGTCAAATCGTTGCGCAACCAAGGGATGAATCAGTGCATTTACTTGCTTCAACAAGGCCTCATCCGCAAAAATACGTTTGGCTATAAACGAAAAATTTGGCTTCCCCTCGGTATCGTAGGTGTCTGGTCCAATAAGTTCAATAATTCTTTTACGTAGTTCGGGATGCGTCGAATAGCATTTTTTTGCCTCATCGTCAGAATGGAACACCGGTACTCCAAGCGACTTAAAAACGCCGGCTACCGTAGTTTTTCCCGATCCGATGCCACCTGTTATACCAACCCTTACCATTCAAAGCAAGTTACGGATTAACCCTTACCATAGTTGGCAAGATGTTTATTTTCTTAGCATAATATGGCGCTCGTTTCATTATAAGTCGCCGTTTACCACCCGATCCTAAAGTACTATCGGTCGAAATTTCAAAATCGGCTGCTTTAATTTTATCGTAATGACTAAAGGCCACCTGGAAAACTACTGTAACTATGCGCGGATCAGTTGTTTTGCCATTCGGCTCACGCACAGGAAGCGTAATGCGCGCTTCGGTAAACCGATCCACATTAACGGTTACAGCAATTTCGGCTGGCGCATAAGACAATTGCTCATCTGGCGCTTTTATCTTTAGGGAATAAGTGCCTGATTTGTTCAGATTTCGGGCAATCAAGGGCTGAGTTTCGACACGTTCGATTTTGTTGAGTTTCTCAATCGAACCGCTTACTTCAACAGAATCGGGGCGGATATCCAAACTGTCGCGCAGGTCAAATTCTTTTGCGAAGTCGAGGTATGAATTAACAACAACGGGGACTTTCTTAAACCCTTTGTCGATAAACGAGAAAAAAATGGTGTCCGGGTTAATATGCAGGGCTTTGATGTCGCCGTGTTGACGGTTAAAGTAGTCTATGGCATGAAATGTACTGATGAACCCGTGTTGCTTTTTGAATCCAATATTCCGGCCATCTACAAGTATTTCGGCCAGTTTTGGTCTGAATCGATACGAGAGTAAATGGTACCCGGAACCTGAAATATCGATTTCGGCCTCGACCGGTAATTTATCCGTTAAGATGTTTTTTTCTGGAATATTAATATACCGAATAGGAACTTTAATGGTGCTTGTATAGAAATTGTTGAACGCCATTAAGAGCCATAATAACGACGAAATTGCAAGGCAAACTGCAAATGCAAGTAAATTCCTTCTTCTAAAGAAGGCCGAACGGAACAAACCTGATTTCGTCCGGGCCATTATTTAGTGATTAGGCCGACTGAATCTGTTCGCCCGGAGCACCGGTTGATACAGCCGATTTTTCAATACGTAGTTTTGCACCGCCCTCGGTTTCAATAATAAAGGTCGTTTCAGCAACTTCGGTAATCTTTCCGTGAATACCGCCAATGGTAATGATTTTATCACCTTTGTTAAGGCTTTCCCGAAACTTCTTCGCTTCTTTCGCTTTCTTCATCTGCGGTTTAATCATGAAAAGATAGAAAACCACAATGATTAAAATCATTGGTATCAAAGAAGCAAGACCACCTTGTTGGCCACCTCCCATCATAAGAATTGTTGAAATCATGATTACGTTTTAGCGATTATTTTTCTTCGGCTTTTTTTACAAAGCCGGTAATGAACAATTGATGTGTTGCTGGCTCGGTATTGGTGTTCACGGTAACCGATTTGATGGCATTTCCGGGCTTTCCTTCGGAATTGAATACGACATCAATTTTACCCGACTTGCCCGGAGCAATTGGTTCTTTAGGCCACTCGGGAACAGTGCAACCACATGAACCACGGGCATTGGAAATAATCAAGTCGTTGTCGCCGGTATTTGTGAAAACGAACGAATGCGAAACCTTTTCTCCTTCCAAAACCTCCCCAAAGTTAAAGGTGTCTTTGTCGAATTTGATTTCCGAAACCGGAACATCAGCCTTTCCATCAGCACTTGCCGAATTGGTTACCATATCAGATGAAATACCATCTTTTTTAGTATCGCAAGAAAAAATAAGGGCCAGCAAAGAGGCTCCAACTAGTAATGAAAAATTCCTTCTCATGGTTATTAACATCAATGCCGCAAATGTATGCAATTGTGCAGCGAAATGAAATGAAAAATTCTGACGAGAAATCCTAAAACGAATAGCCTACAGATACCCAGAAATTTCGAATATCGGCGGGCAATAAACCTGGCCCCGGATATCCTCCCGAGCGACGCGTAAAATAGCGCACATCGCCCACATTGTTTACTCCGGCTTTCACTTCGAAATGTTCAAATGGCGTAATGCTTAAATTAAGGTCTGCCACGGTGTAAGCAGGAATAAGTCCGTCGTTGCCGTTTGATGATGGTTCAACTGTGTTATCAGCACTGGCAAATACTTCAGCCGAATGTGAAACCTGAGCCGAAAACGCAAGCATCTTCCATTTTAGGTTCAAACCTGTTCTGAAATTATACCGTGGAGCATACTCTACAAAATTACCTTTCAGATTTTCTTCAGCTATATTCCCTTCAGCAACGGTTGTTTTAGGTAAACTGGTGTAGCGCGCATCCTGAAAAGCGCCCGAAGCAAATATACTTGCGCTGAACGATGGGCAATCGGTTTTGCCTATTAGCTTACATGGATTGATTTCGATTAAATATTCGACACCTTTGGCCACCGATTCGCCAATATTGGTGCGAAACTGACGAATACCCTGATTGCTTTCGATAGCTAATGTTCCGATGCGGTTTGCGTAGTGCACATAAAAAAGATTAGCATCAAAATATAACCACGATTTCCGGGTTCTGAATCCGAACTCTCCTGTGTAGCCCGATGCATCGCTCAATGCCGCATCAACGGTATCGGTAGTGGCCGGCGGTGTTAAATCGGAAAACAATACCGGACGGTAATTCTGGCTCAGACCGCCATAAATTTCAGCTGTGTTGTTAAAGCGGTATTCGGCACTGATTCCGGCCAATAAAAACAAGCGCTGCTTTGGTTCAATTTGCCATTCTATAGGCTCCGTTCCAGTCATTCCAAATCGACCTTCGGCGTGTTGTTGAATGCGCTCTAACCGTATTCCGGGCGATATTGAAATTCGCTTTCCTACGTGGAAAATATTTTCGGCAAAAAACGCTGTGTTCGAAGTGTAAAAATCAAGATCGCGCTTAAATACTGAGCCTTCTTCCACTGCTAGGTCGAAATCTGAACCAACGCTGCCTTTGCCATCCTGTTGCCGTTGCGTATGATTTTGATAGTATCGAATTCCGGCTGCAAAGTTGTGATTTTTATTGCCGGTTTTCCAGTTTTTTCGGTAGCGCAATTCTGTTCCGAAATTCGTGTAAACATCGCGGTCAACACGTCGATTGTTGTAGTTGCTTGTAAGGGTATTGATGGTGTCGGCGATGCTTATTGCTGGGGTGAAGCCAACTGAGTTACGTTCGCCATGCAAACCAAAAGCGCTAAGTTGAAGGCTTGACGATGAATCGATTCGGTAATTCACTTTCATACTAGGTACAAGCCAGGGCACATTGAACCAATTGCGTGCACGCAGGCTTGTGTCGGGATTGGTTTTGAACAAGGTATCGCTTAATCCGCCTGCTTGTTGGTTGATATAACTCATGCGCGAACATTCGGCGCTAATCGAAAAGCGTTTGTATGCATACGCCATTTTCAGAAATCCGTTATGAATGGCATAACTGCTATTCTGGCGCCATCCATTGGCCTGCCGGTAATGATAATATCCGCTTAAAGCGAAATTTTTACGTTTGAATTTTGCGGCATTATATGAACTAAATAGCCCGAAACTTCCAATGGTTTGTGTGGTTTTGAAAGAAAGTGGATGATCGCCGTTTGCTTCGTCGAGCTCGTATTGTAAAAGTCCGCCGAACTGCGGACCGTATTGCAGTGAAGACGCACCGCGAATTATTTCGATGCGTTTTACTGCTTCCATCGGAGGGTTGTAATAGGCTTCGGGATAACCGAAAGCATCGGCACTGATGTCGTAACCGTTTTGACGTACATTGAATTCCCAGCTGCGATTCGGACTTAACCCGCGCGTACCCACATTAACCTGCGTGCCCGAGCCATCATTTTCCCAAACCTGAATTCCGGCTACGCGCGCAAAAACCTGGCGTGCATTGTTGTTTACGAGCGAAATGTTCTGGTTAGCAACATCGATGATTTCGACCTTTTTACCAGCCAATAGTACCATTCCCTGAGTGTCTGTTGGGAAGAGAATCGCCTGATTGTCGCTCGCGATAATTTCAAGCGGCTTTAGGTACGATGTATCAGGGCGAAGGGGTAGTTGTTGGCAAACAGCATTACTTACAATTACGATAGCGACAAACGAAAGGACGAAACGACACAACATATTTCTTTTATTTAGACTAATTCTAAACAGCAGCAAACTTATAATTCTCATTTTGCTTCTGCAAATTATTTGGAATAATTCTAAATAAGATTTTTCAACAGCTCAAATTAAGCTCTCCAGAAAGTGCGCAATGCTGCGATCGCAATCCCTGCTTTGAGGCTCTTGCGTTGTTTTTTAGGTTCTCTTTACTACGTACCTGATAAGATTATTGAACAAGTAATTTTCCCGTTTTACGTGGTTTTCCTTTTTCTGTGAATTCCACAATATAAATTCCGGGCTTAACACGGCCCTCAATATCTATGGGCGCTGTACCAGTTATGTTTTGTGTTAGCTGCAATTGCCCAGAAAGTGAATACACGCTAACTAGACCGGTTCCACCAGACTTCAAGCCACGAAGCGTAAAGAACTCGCGAGCAGGATTAGGAAACAAACTTAATTGCTGTGCCTTTTCGTTTCTTACGCTTAGCGGACTACTAATTTTAAATTCCCAAACGCCTCGTCCATACGTCGAAAAACGTGCTGTTTTCATCGATGGAATGTACTCGACCCACCAATATGCTTGATCGGGCGCTGACTCCCCGCCGAGATAACTCCATCGGTTGGTCGACGGACAATAGACATAGGGCCCAACTTCACTCGCAGCGAAAATAAACTCATCGCCGGGTGCAGCGGCCATACGAAATACCATCGTCGATGGTAATCCATCACTCATTGATACGAAAGAAGCGCCATTGTTAATCGATTTGTAAACCGCAGGATTCGAATACCCACTTCCGCCTATGTATATCACGTCCTTATTTGTTGTTGATGGAAGAATGCAAGCACCATATAAATAATTTGCCCCCGGTGGATTCGGCACAACAATATTCGTCCACGTTTCTCCGCGATTGGGCGAACTGTAAAAGCGCCCCGACTCGGTTAAAACGTACCATCGGTTGTTATCGATTGGCGAGTAGGCCATGGCCGTAACACCTCCTGCAAATGATTGAGGCATGGTCTCGGGTACGATTTCGGAACCGTTAAAGGTTAATTTGGTAATACGCGAACCGGTAGCAACATAACATACGGCCGCATCAATCGGATCGGGCATCAATGGCGGAATCCAAAAGGTGTTTGTATTGTTGAAGTCCCATGAATAACTCTGTGCCGTTTCTGTTCCAAAGGGATAAAACAAGGCAAAGCCCGGATATGCCATCCACACGCTCATACCTTCGTTCGAACTCACTAAATGTCCGTAGTCGCCCGAAATAACCTGATCCATATCCAATATACCGCCATCATCGGTGGTCGATAATTGGTAGCCTTGATCCTGCGATCCCACATACAAAATATTGGTGTCGTATTGTGCAGTTAGCTGCCCGTAATATTGACTAATATGCAGTCCTTCAAGCGATATGTTATCCACAATCTGCAAATTGGTGTTTGAAAAATATAAGCCGCCATCGGTATTAATCAATTGAAACTCATTTCCGTTTTCATCGCGCAAACTATTCACGCCAGGAATGTCGGCATGGAGCCGATTGTACTCGCTACCATAGTATTCGGGCCATTCCGAAATACGCGTCCAGGTTTCGCCTCCATTTAACGATTTGTAGCATTCAACATCTCCAAAATATAGCAGGTCGGCCTCTTCAACCGATGCCGAAAAACTCGTTTTAAAAAACGGATCACGTCCCAAGTCGGTCATGAATTCCCAAGACTGACCAGCATCAAGCGAACGGTAAATATTCTGGTTCAGGTAGGTGTATAGCCGTATTTGATCACCATCCAACTGACCGGCAAGCATACAGTATCCGCTCAAACCACTTCCTAAATTGCCAACGGTTGCAAGGCTGCTATCGGCTACGTTAATTCGGTAGCAGGTATTATTTACCATTACGAACGGATCGCTGTAGCCGTAATGCGGCATCCAGATATCGGTATTGCCGCGACTTACTCCGTTAGTCTGCGGAATTTCGAGGTAAGGCTGAAAGGATGTTCCGCGGTCAAGCGAGCGGTAAATCCAAACCGGCACTTGTGTATTGCTTAAGTTGGGAGCTGTACCGATAGCATACATCGTGTGCAGGCTGTCGTCGGCTACCACGACGCGTTCAATGGCATGATTGTATGCCGTGAAATTCTCAAATCCGGCTGATTCGTTCCAGGTTAGCCCTTCATCGTCGCTGTAACATGCGCGTTTGCCCCAGGTTGCTACAAAAATGCGCATACCATCGTTGTGTCGCAAGCTGCGAATCAGGGAAGCATTTTCAATCTGGTACAAGTCGTTTAGCACTTCCCAGTTTTCGCCCTCCAGGTTTCCTTTCCAAACATTGCCGCCATCCGACACAACATATACTGTGCGCGTTAAGGTATCGTAATCGGCCATGTGCGTACGACCGGCATTATTGCGGCTTCCTTTCTCCACCCAGCGACCGGTGAGCAGCCCGTCTTCGATTTCGATGGGTAAATTATTGCGCTGACTTTTTCCACGTAGAATGCGTTCCTTGTAGCGATTGAGCCGCGTTCGACGGTCCATTTCGCGCCAGTCGACACCCGGAGCTGCTTTGTGAATACGATTAATCCATGCCAGCCGCGCTTCCTGTTCTTCCCGTTCGCTCTCATGCTCGCGTTCGGCAATAATTTTCGTTTTACCTTTTCCCGGTATGGGCATGAACTCGCTGTCGGGTTCAAAAAAGAGTAAGAAACTCAGTAAAATGGCAACGAGGCTAAGTAATCGCATCACAATTCAAAATATTAAACGTTCAAAGATAAGCGCTCCGGTAAAACTTCTGACTTGCTTTGCTTGTTTATTTTCCGAAATTTGATGTGTGATGATAGACCGACTGAAATACCTTTGTGGATACAGCATTCCGCTTGTTGCCATTGCATCCATTGCTTTTCCCGAACACTTTGCATTTGGTGCTTTGATTTATGCATTTGGCATTATTCCATTTATTGAGCTGCTCTCCAAACCCAATGCTTCGACAATGCCAGATGCAACAAATGCAGCATCAGACCGTGTTTATGACATTATGCTCCTACTTGGTCTACCGGTTCAGCTTTTTACACTGGGATTTTTCCTCTACCAAACCAGCACCAACGAATTTTCAACGCTGCAACTTATTGGCATGACTTCCGCTGCAGGCATTGTGTGCGGCGTTATCGGGATAAACATCGCCCACGAACTCGGACATCGTTCCGGGAAATTCGAGCAATTCGTTGCGCAGTGTTTACTTTTATCGACACAATACGCCCACTTTTTTGTGGAGCACAATCATGGCCATCACCGCTATGTAGCAACGCCCCTTGATCCGGCTACTGCACGTAAAGGACAGTCGCTGTATGCCTTTTGGATTCAGTCGCTCATTGGAAGTTACCGTTCTGCTTGGCGAATTCAGCTAAATACATTAACGAAAAAAGGCCATTCGTTTTTCTCGATTCAGAACAACATGCTCGTTTATCTCATTATTCAATTTCTAACGATTGCCTGCATAGGTGTTTTTATGGGATGGTTTAGTGCTATTTTGTATCTAACTGCTTCGTTTATAGGCATTATATTACTCGAAACCATCAATTACATTGAGCATTACGGATTGCTGCGCAAGCAAAACGCATCGGGCAATTATGAACGGGTAGTGCATGGCCATTCGTGGAACGCCGATTATCCGCTGGGCCGCATGATGCTGTTTGAACTTACCCGCCATTCTGATCACCATTACAAAGCATCCAAAAAGTACCAGGTGTTGGAAAGTTATACCGATTCGCCGCAGTTGCCGGCTGGATATCCGGCCATGATGCTGCTCAGTTTGGTGCCTCCGCTCTGGTTTGCGGTAATGGATGCCCGCATTGCTGAAAATGGCGAAGGATTAAGCCAACGGCTGCCGCAACACATCGCGTGATGAAGCCTGGGCTGCAGGAAATAGCACGATATCGGCTACGGTAACATGATGGGGAGCAGAAATGATGTAGTTAACCGCTTCGGCAATGTCGGCGGGTTTTAGAGGCTCCAGTCCATTGTAAACGGCTGCAGCCCGCTCCGAATCGCCCTTAAAGCGCACAAGCGAAAACTCGGTTTCGACCATGCCCGGACTTACAGAACTTACTTTAATGCCCAACGGAAGTAAATCGATGCGCATGCTTCGTGTCAAAGCATCTACCGCATGTTTTGATGCACAATATACATTCCCGTTAGCATACACTTCTTTTCCGGCAATCGATCCCACGTTTAAAATATGCGCTCGCGGGGTTTGCCTTAGAAAAGGCAGAATCGCTTCTGTAGTGTACAGCAATCCCTTTACGTTGGTATCAATCATACGATCCCAGTCGGTGTAATCGCCGTCCTGAATGGCTGAAAGGCCCGATGCCAAACCGGCGTTGTTAATGAGAACCCGAATGTTCTGGAATGCAACAGGTATCTGTGATGCCCATTTCTGGCAAGCCTCGCGCGATTGCACATCCAACGTATACGTCCAAACCAAAGCGCCAGACTTTTCGAGTTCTGCAGCAAGCTCGTGTAATCGTTCGGTTCGGCGCGCAGTTAGGATAAACCGTTTTCCGGGTGCCGCAAGCTTTTCGGCACAAGCCTTCCCGATTCCCGAACTGGCTCCTGTAATAACAATGGTTTCTTCCATAGCGGAATTGCTAATCAATTTTCTGCGAAAGTAAGTACAATGTTTGAGTTGATTGAATGCATATATACCGATGCATGAAATTAAGTGTTGCATCGAAAAATTAGTATTTTCCCTTTCCAATTGCTGGGCATGGACGACCGAATACGGAATATACATGTTGAATCTCAGGGGCATCAGTGGGAAGCGTCGCTCCTGGGGTCGGGCAAGCGTTTTTTGGTGGTGTTTCATGGGTATGGGCAAGATGCCCAGGCATTCAATCACTTGGCCGAATTGCTTGGAGAATCCTATACGCTTGTTTTAATCGATTTGGCTTACCATGGCGCAAATGCATCCATGCCCGAAGGATTCTTCTTTCAATCGGATCAGGCAAGCGGTTTCATCGATAGCATTTGTACAGCATTGCATACAGAACGAATCAGTTTAGCCGGATATTCGATCGGAGCCCGTATTGCGATGAGTATTGCAGGTAGTTATTCAGCCCGCATCGAGGAACTTTGGCTTTTTGCTCCGGATGGGATGCCGGTATCGGGCTTTTATAAATTTTTAACAACGAATCTTATTGGGATTTCGCTTTTTCGTGGATTTGTAAAACGCCCGCACGTTGTATTTGCCATTATTAGAGCTGCACAAACACTGAAACTGATAAAGTACAAGGCAGCGAAATTTTATCTGCACGAAACTGCCGATCTCGCAAAACGAAAACAATTATTCAACACGTGGATGGCATACCGGGAAGCTATTCCCAATCACGCTGCCTTAAATGAAGCAATGAGGAAATCAAGTTTATCGGTGGTGTGTGTATTAGGAATCGATGACAGCGTTATTCCTTTTGCTAAAACAAGGCGGTTTATTCGCAAAGAACTCTCCGCCGCTCAGGTTTATGAACTCGAAACCGGGCACAATATTTTAAGCGATAAAGCCATTCGTAAATTTGCCGAACACTGGGAGGCAAAAACAAAAAAGCGGCACAAGGCCGCTTTGGAAGAATAAAATATGATGTGAAGCTTAGCGCTTGTGCAATTTTTCGCTTGAAACGGATAAGCGCTTGCGGCCACGTGCGCGACGTGCAGCCAAAACGCGACGGCCATTGGCACTTGCCATACGCTCACGGAAACCATGTTTGTTTCTTCTCTTTCTAACGGAGGGTTGATATGTTCTTACCATGACCTGTAAAATTGGGACTGCAAAATTAGAACGTTTTTCTGATTACGCAAGATGCAACTAAAAAAAATCTTTAGTTTTCAGCAGATGGTATACAAGTGTTTGTATTTCATCTGCTGAATTAAAGGAATGGAGTATAATCCGTAAACGTTCGCTGCCCGTCGCAACGGTCGGATGCTTGATTGCACGAATGTCAAAGCCATTATCGCTAAGGTGTTTGGCCAAGGCATCCGCATGTGTGTTTGATTTCGTCGGTATTACTTGAATTGGACCATCCTGCGTTCGATAAGCATCGCCAATGGCTTGTTTCCACAAATCAATTCGACTTTTCAAGGTTAACCGCGCTGATTCTGCTTCAAGCATACGCTTCAACTGCACTTGCATGGTTGTATAATCGTCCGGTGGAAGCGCGGTCGAATAAATGAAAGAGCGGCTAAAATTGATGAGATATTCTTTCAAAATGGTAGAACCCATTACCGCTGCACCATGAAATCCGGGAGCTTTTCCAAACGTAAGGATGCGGGCAAAAACTCCTGAGGCATCCTGCAGTTCGGCAATTCTGCCTTTTCCATTTGGCCCGTAAATACCCAAGGCATGCGCTTCATCGACCACAAGTAACCATCCATTGTTAACGCAAAGCGAACTGAGTTCTTCCAATGGAGCACAATCGCCATCCATCGAATACACCGATTCGACGGCAACGAAGATTCGTCCGCTCTGTCGTTTCGCTTTTGCTACCAGCGATTCGATGGTGTTATGCCGAAACGAAAACGATTTGGCCAACGAAAGTCGAATCCCATCACGCACCGAAGCATGTATGAATTCATCGTACAAGATCACATCGTTCTTCTGCGGAACACAACTAAAAAATCCAAGATTAGCGGCATATCCCGAATTAAAAACCAATGCAGATTCTACATCAAACGCTTGTGCAAGCCACGTTTCGAGTCTTTCGGCCTCGGGCGAATTACCATAAAGCAAACGCGAACCTCCCGAGCCCCTCCGTATTTCAACCATGTGCTCTAAACTTCTGCCCAATCCCAGGTAATCGTTTGATGCAAAATCGATGCGCGTATTTGTCGGCTTCAATTGCCGCAGCGCTTGTAATGCATAGCGTTCTTCGAGTTTTTTTTTCAGGAAATCCATGCCTGCTTATTTCTTACCCAACGATTGTCCGGTTTCTTCCTCGTGCTTTCGAATTAGGCCCAGTACGTTTAAAAACTCAGGTGTTTGTTCCGAAACAAATCCAAGAAGCTCGGCTGCTTCGAAATCTTCGCGCGCTTTGTCGTAAAAACGAGCCAGAAAATGCGCCGCACCTCTGTAGTAATAGAGTTTGGCTATGCCTTCTTCTGCAAGAACTGCTTTGTTGAAACTCACGATGGCTGTCTCATATTCCGATAGGTACAAATCGAGCAGTCCGAGGTTGAAATAATATTCAAATCCCTGATTAGCATTCTTACCAGAGAATCGAAGCGCTTTTTCCATATCCTGTCGTGCAAAACGTAATTGCTGCAAGGGCATTCCGTTTTCGCCGTAATTACGTATGCGGGCGTACGCACGGTTGTTGTATGCCGGTACGAAGGTTGAATCTAACAACAAAACCCGGTCGTAATCGAATACTGCAAGGTTAAATGTCTTTTTTATCAGATAGCAATTCCCCCGTTCGAAATGGGCAGGTAGAGACATCGACTCGTAGCGACTCGCTCGCGAGAAAGCTTCAATGGCGTCCGAAATTTTTCCCTGCACACGGTAGGCTGTTCCCAATAAAAACTCGGCTTCAAAACTGCGTGCAGTTAAATCGGGTGCATTGCGAATATGTCTTATTGCTCCTTCTGGATTGCCATAACGCAACATCTCTACCGCATCGAGTAAATAAGGTTGGTTTACGGCAACGCTGCGAAGCGGATTGTAGTCGGTTTGTCCTTTCGCGCTTCCTACGATTAGCAATGCGAAAAAGATCAACCTGAACATCATACCAACTAATTAGTGAGCATGTGCAGCCTGTGGACGACCTTCGGCGAAGGGTTCACGTGCGGTTAATCCAAGCAGACGAAACATTTCCATATCCTGATCGAATTCCGGATTGGGTGTCGTAAGCAGTTTCTCGCCAGTAAAGATAGAATTCGCACCTGCAAGGAAGCACAAGGCTTGCCCTTCGACGCTCATTTGCTGACGGCCTGCACTTAAACGCACAACCGTTTTTGGCATCACGATTCGCGTGGTGGCAATCATCCGCAGCATTTCCCAGATTTCGACAGGCTTCTGATTTTCGAGTGGTGTTCCTTCAACAGCTACCAGGGCATTGATAGGAACCGACTCGGGCTGCTTGGCCATATTGGCAAGTGTAAGTAACATGCCGCAACGGTCTTCGGCCGATTCGCCCATACCGATGATTCCGCCCGAGCAAACGGAAATATTGGCCTTACGCACATTTTTAATGGTATTGAGGCGATCGTCGTAGGTGCGTGTTCCGATGATATCGCTATACTTTTCTTCGGATGTATCGAGGTTGTGGTTATAGGCGTACAATCCTGCTTCGGCAAGGCGTTGCGCTTGATCTTCATTCAACATACCCAATGTACAGCATACTTCCATATCCATGGCATTCACAGCCTTCACCATATCAATTACCCGATCGAAATCGCGGTTGTCGCGCACTTCGCGCCAGGCAGCACCCATGCAAACGCGAGATGCACCGCCGGCCTTGGCTCGTTCGGCCATTTGGGTAACCTGCTCAACATTCATGAGCTTGTGCACATCAACACCGGTATTGTATCGTGCCGCCTGTGGGCAATAGCCGCAATCTTCTGGACAGCCTCCCGTTTTGATTGAAATGAGCGAACTCACCTGCACTTCGGAGCCGGTGTTGTACTTGCGGTGCATGCTGGCCGCTTTAAAAATAAGTTCGAGCAGAGGCGTGTTATATACTTCGAGAATTTCGGGTCGTGTCCAGTTATTGCGGATGTCGCTCATAGCAGATTCAATAATTCGTGGGGCTCAAAGGTAAGGTATTCCCTGTTTGGCTGCAAAACAACTATTTTTGCCAAATGATTATTCACATCATCACCGTTTTGCCCGAATTGCTCGAAAGTCCGTTTGCTCATTCTATTCTAAAACGTGCACAACAAAAGGGACTTGCATCGGTAATCGTGCACAACTTACGCGATTTCAGTAGCGACAAGCACAAAAGTGTCGATGATTATGCTTTTGGCGGAGGAGCAGGCATGGTGATGATGATGGAACCAATTGTGAATTGTTTGGAGTTTTTAAAAAAGGAGCATGGTGTAGAGGAAGTCATTTACATGACACCCGATGGCGAGCGGTTCTCACAGGGCATCGCCAACCAACTTTCATTAAAGCAGAATATCGCCATTTTGTGTGGTCATTATAAAGGAATCGATGAGCGGGTGCGCGAGCATTTTATTGCCCGTGAAATTTCTATTGGCGATTATGTGCTTTCGGGAGGCGAACTGGCGGCTGCAGTTATTGCTGATGCCGTTATTCGATTGATACCGGGTGTTTTGAATGACGAGACATCGGCGCTCACCGATTCGTTTCAGGATAATCTGCTGGCTCCGCCGGTTTATACGCGTCCGGCCGAATTCAGAGGGATGAAGGTTCCGGATATTTTATTGTCGGGCAATACCCCACAAATCGAGAAATGGCGTTTTGAGAAAGCGGTTGAGCGCACCAGGCAGCGAAGGCCGGATTTACTGGATGAATAATTTGCAAAAAAATAAATTCACCCTGCCGAACTTTTAAAAATAATCCCTAATATTGCACTCCTTTTTGGAAACCCTATTTTCATTTCATTATGGACGTTCTATCTAACATCGCATCGCAGCTCATCGAAAAACGTGAGCTTCCGGAATTCAAAGCCGGTGATACCATTACAGTTCACTTTAAAATTAAGGAGGGCGACAAGGAGCGTATCCAGCAATACCAAGGCGTAGTTATTCAGCGCAAAGGTGCGGGGCTTACGTCTACCTTCACAGTTCGTAAAATATCGAATGGTGTAGGTGTTGAGCGTATCTTCCCGGATAATTCTCCATTCATCGACAAAATCGACATCAACAAGCGTGGCGTTGTGCGTCGTGCGAAGATTTACTACATCCGCGATCTTAAAGGTAAGAAAGCGCGTATTAAGGAAAAATTGGTATAATCCACTTCAATAGAATTCAAACCCCGGTACGTTGTTGTTCCGGGGTTTTTTGTTTTTGTATCCCGATGTCCTAAATCTATGGATTGGCTTGAAACCGAATCATGACTTTCTCGGTCCAGCTCCATTCGATTACTTCTTTGCCGTATTTAGAGTCAACAAACTGATTCATGTCGAACTCCTGCATGAACTGGTACATTTCGGGTTTTAAGTTATCGCTCCTGCGCAACTCCCGGCTCAGTTCTTTGCGTAACATAATCGGAAGCATTTCTTCAAGACCCAAGCTTTCGGTCGTTACACCAATTACCTTTCCCAATTTCATATTCATAGCCGATGCCAGAATTTCGCCTTCCTTTCGACCATTTTCCATGGCCTTGGCATAGGCCTTTTTCTTAATCGCATCGTTGCTTTTCATGCGGATGTCGATTAGCTCGCCCCGAAGCGGATTTCCGAAAATGCGACTCAGCGAATCGGCCATGCGGTATTGGTTTACACTTACAACTTGTAGCCAATTTTCGCTACTGTATTCATCATAGTAGCTCACGACTTCCGGTTTGTTGTTTTCTGGATTCTGAATACCTATGCGCGCCAATCGTTTGATGAATTCGTCATGACGTTTCGAACGAATCACATTCAACGAATCTTGAATTATTCGCTCCTTGCGTTGGCGCTCTTGCCTTAATTTACGTTCTGCTTCAATTTCTTCGCGCGTTTGCGGCGGCCGTGTTTCTTCAATGTCTATCGATTCTACAGCAACAGCTGCTTCATCTATAGCATAATCCGTCTCTTGCAGCATATACTCTTCTTGAATAGTAGGATTGGAAGAGACGGATGTTGGCTTTTCAATTCTATCTTCCAAATTAACTGAGGAGCGATTCAAGCGGTATTTCACCACAAAACTATCGGGTGCGAAAGTAACTCTGCCTTTCGCCTCCACTTCAATTACAGAGCCTGAAGCCGTTTGTGAAACGCCAAGCTTCATAAATAGGCCAATAAGTCCAAATAGAACTATATGCCTCTTCATACGCCAAGAACGTTTCGTGTTTCCTTTAAAATGTCCTGTACTTCTTCCATTGTTGGCGCTTCTGCGTAGATGCGTAAAAGCGGCTCAGTACCCGATGGACGAATCATCACCCAAGAATCGTCGCTTAAAAAATGTTTGTAGCCATCCAGATCTTCTACGCGCTGAACAGTATATTTTCCAAATGCTGAAAATTTCCGGGCTTTGCAGTCGGCTATGATTTGCTGTTTTAGCGCTTCGGGCAAATGCACATCGTTGCGGTCGAAGCTAAATGCACCCACGATGTCGTATACTTCCTGAATGAGTTCGTGCAAACGCTTGCCCGACTTGGCCATGAACTCCCAAATTACCAATCCCATCCAGATGCCGTCGCGCTCCGGAATGTGCCCTTTAATGGCGATGCCGCCCGACTCTTCACCACCCAGCAATACATCTTCATTGATCATAATGCCGGCAATGTATTTGAATCCGATTTTCACGGTTTCGAGTTCCAAACCATAATGTGCACAAAGCTTTTTCACTTTAACCGATGAGGAAAAGGCCGTACAAACTTTCCCGTCCATGCCTTTGTATTTCTTGAGGTAGTGGATGAGTAACAGAATAATATGATGCGAATCCACGAAATTTCCTTTGCTATCGAACAAACCGATGCGGTCGGCGTCGCCGTCGGTAGCCAGACCACAGTCAATATCTTCGGCAATGCGAATCATCTCCGAAAATTCCTGCAGGTTACGCGCAATGGGTTCGGGGGCCTGTCCATCGAAGGATGGATTGTGATCGCAATGTAACAGGGTTGTTTCAGGCAGCAGTCGTCGAATCACATTCTGCCCCGCTCCGTACATAGCATCGTAGGCAAGCTCGAGATCTGAATTGCGGATGGCATCCAGGTCGAACGATTGCTCTACATGCTTGCAATATTCATCTTCTAACGGCACCCAAATAAACTGCCCTTTTTGTTGATATTCGAGGAACGACAATCCTTTATAGCCATCATTTACCTGTTCAGGGATGAGTTCTTCGATTTCTTCAATTTTATCGGGTAGGAGCGGACCTCCGTAATGTCCTTTCAACTTATAGCCGTTGTATGCAGGCGGATTGTGACTTGCCGTAATGATAATTCCCAAACTCGCCTTGTAGTTCTTGGCGCCCAAAGAAATCATGGGTGTTGATACAAATCCTTTGGCGAGGTGAACTTTGATGTTGTGCGACAGCATGACGCGGGCAACCGTTTCGGCAAACAATTCGCCGGCAAACCGGCAATCGTGACCAATTACGACCGATGGATTATCGAAATTTTTCTTCAACCAACGTGCAGTTCCTTCTGTAACGCGTGCTACATTGTCGACGGTAAACTCTTCGGCGATAATGGCTCTCCAGCCGTCGGTTCCAAATTTAATTTTCATGGGTTATTAGTTTATGCCGCGTGCATCGAGGCTTTTTCGATAGCGCGATGCATTGCGTGTATGTTCGGTGTATGTACTTGCAAAATCGTGGTAGCCCGACCGATCGGGGCGTGCGCAAAAGTAAAGATAGGAATGTGTCTGATAATTCAAAACGGCATCGATACTTTCTTTACGAGCCATAGCAATTGGGCCGGGGGGTAAGCCAAAGTTTTGGTAGGTGTTGTAAGGCGAATTGATTTTTAAGTGATTTCCTTTGATCCGTCTGAGAGTTTCATCGCCCGAAGCAAATTTAACAGTAGGATCGGCCTGCAGTTTCATGTTTTTGCTAAGGCGGTTCAGGTAAACTCCTGCAATTACGGGCCATTCATCTTTTCGGTTCGACTCCTGCTGAACAATTGAGGCCAAAACCGAAACCTCGGCCGAACGAAGTCCCATTTTTCTGGCGATTTCTTTACGTTCGCTATTCCAAAAGCTGCTGTAATTTACACCCATCGAATCAATAAATTCCTTTGCAGAAGTGTTCCAGAAGAAAAGATAGGTGTCGGGGAAGATTAGACTCAAGGCGTTTTCGGGATTTAATCCGTATTGCTCTCTGAATTTGGAAGAATTGATTGTTTCGAGAATTTCTGATGAATCGGCTTCGATAAACTTCGATACTTTTCCGGCCAATTCGAAGCGATTCTTGATATTCTTAAAAACCAGCTCGACCGGTTCTTGTTTGCCCGAGCGCAGCAGCTCGATGAGTTCGCGGTTGTTCATGCCGGGCCTAACACTGTAACGCCCGGGTTTTATTTGTTCGTCGTAATGCATCATTTCAGCCATCCAACGAAACGATTCGGCATTGTGGAGCATGCCTTGACGTCCCAATTCTTGTATAACGTCTTCGAAGTTCGAGCCTGTGCGGATATACACGTACTTTTCGCCATGACTTAGCACAAGATTGGAACGAAATGCCCGGCTATAGAAGAAATAAGCAGATCCGGCTATCACTAAGCCGAGCACGATTGCGATTGCCACAAGTATCTTAACATACCTCGGGCTTGATTTTTTCTTTTTCGCCGATGAATTACGTTTTGCCATAGCGGGCCCTAAATTCCTGAAAAAGTTCTAAATCACATCGTAAAATTTGTCTTTTAAGAAAAAGCATGACCTTGGGTTAATATATCACGCATTTCTAAATCACGAGCCTATTAATCGCCAGTAAAATGAAAAATCAGTAATAGCCTAATGTCTTTAGCATCGACTTATAGCTTTGTTCTTTTCCAAAGATATACGTACTCAATTCGCCTTGTTCGTCTCTGCTCACGATAACGTGCTTGGGTGCCGGTATTAAGCAGTGCTGAATCCCTCCGTAGCCTCCCAACGATTCCTGATAGGCGCCGGTGTGGAAAAATCCGATGTACAAGGGGTTCTCAGGAATTTCTTCCTCTTCGACCTTAGGTAAAAATACCTGACTGATATGAGCCTCTGCATTGTAATAGTCGAGGCTGTCGCAGGTTAATCCGCCCAGGTTAACACGCTTGTATTCGCGATTCCATTGGTTGATGGCAAGTAGAATAAATCGCTGGTTAATTCCCCAGGTATCGGGCAATGTTGTGATGAACGAACTATCGATCATGTACCAGTTTTCGGTATCGTTCTGCTGTTTCAGGTCGATAATCGAAAAAAGTGTTGCGCCGCTTTCACCAACAGTAAATGAACCAAATTCGGTGAATATGGTGGGCTCTTCAACGCCTTGCTGGTTGCAGAAGTTCTTAATCTGGCGTATGATTTCTTCGATCATGTATTCGTAATCGAACTCAAATGCCAATGAGTTTCGGATGGGCAATCCACCGCCAATATTCAATGAATCGAGCTCCGGACAAATCTTTTTTAAATCGCAATACACCTGCAAGCACTTCGATAATTCGCTCCAATAATAAACCGTATCGCGAATGCCCGAATTGATGAAGAAATGCAACATCTTTAACTCAAAACGCTGATCGTTCTGAATGTGATCTTCGTAAAACTGCAGAATGTCCTTGTAGCGAATACCCAAACGCGAGGTGTAAAACTCAAAGGTTGGTTCTTCTTCCGAAGCAATGCGAATACCGATTTTAGTTTTGCCTTTCAGGTGCTCTTTGTAGTAATTAATCTCGTTTTTCGAATCAAGAATTGGAACCAGATTTTCGAAGCCTTCGTTTTTGAGTTCTACGATAAATTCTTGGTACATCGGGCGCTTATAGCCGTTGCAAATAATGTATTTATCTTTCGGTAACAAGCCTTTTTCATGCAATTCTTTGATGATGGGCATATCATACGCAGAAGATGTTTCGATATGAACATCATTTTTCAAAACCTCCTCCAGCACGAACGAAAACTGCGAACTTTTTGTGCAATAACAGTAAACATACTTGCCTTTGTAATCGGCCTTTGCCATTCCCACATTAAACATTATTTTTGCCTTCTGTATCTGCTCGCTGATTTTTGGCAAATACGTTATTTTCAAAGGCGTTCCGTATTGTTCGATAATGTCCATCAACGGAATTCCATTGAAATAAAGTTCATTATCCTGCACATCGAAGCCGGGTTGAGGAAACTCAAAGGTTTGCTTAATCAGGTCTTCGTACTTGTTTTTCATGTCCATTTCAGGGCGCGATTAAATGAGGTTTGTAGTTGAATTGCAAAAGTAACTAACTTACTTGTACAATTCAAAGCGAGAAGTAAGTAATTTAGATTTATGCGAAAACCAAAGCTTGTTTTACTTCGGTCGGAATTAGGTGCCGGAACACGTGGCGCCAGCCTTGGTGTAGATGCACTTAAAATTGCAGCCATCGACTTAGAAAGTAACTATTTTAGGAAGTACGATGCGGTAGATGTTGAGGATGAAAACTGGATGTTGCTCGAAAAAGTGAATCATAAATATGCTAAACGAATTCGTGGTTTGGTGAAAATTTACGAGCGACTTTCAAAGGCAATTGCAAAAAACCTGAAAAAAACAGACGCGTTTCCAATTGTATTAGCAGGCGATCATAGCACCGCCGGTGGCACCATTGCAGGGATAAAGATGGCTTTTCCCGAGGAGCGCATTGGCGTTATCTGGATTGATGCGCATGCCGACATTCACTCGCCATATACTACGCCATCGGGGAATTTGCATGGCATGCCGCTGGCAACTGCATTGGCCGAAGATAATCTCGAAGTTCAGACCAACGAACTCGACGAAAAAACCGAGGAGCTTTGGGAGAAACTAAAGAATATTGGTGGAATAGCGCCCAAAATCGAATATTCGGATCTCATATATATAGGTGTACGCGACACCGAAGCTCAGGAAGATTTTCTGATGAATAAACACGGTATTCGGAATGTTACGACACGCGAATTGCGTCAGATAGGGGTTGATGAAGTTGTTGAAATTGTGAACGACCGATTAAAAAAGTGTTCTAAAATCTACATTTCGTTCGACGTAGATAGTCTCGATCCTAAAATCTCAGTAGGTACCGGAACGCCCGTACCGCAAGGATTGCGTTTTAAAGAAGCCCGCGAATTATTGCAGTCGCTTTGCCGCGATGAGCGCGTATGTTGTCTCGAGTTTGTCGAAATTAACCCAACTCTCGATAGCGAGAATGCCATGGCCGAAACCGCATTTAAATTATTGGAAGCAGCCACCGAAGCTGCACTTGAAGCATAGTTATGAAGCAACCCGCTCAATGGTTTAGCGAACATATAACACAAACCGTTCGCTCGCTTTATCCAAATTTGGATGCAAGTCAAATTGTTATACAAGAAACCCGTAAAGATGTAGAAGGCGATTTTACGCTGGTATGTTTTGGCTTAACCCGACTTTCGGGTAAGAATCCGGCACAAACTGCTGATGAAGTCGGCAGTGCTTTTTGTAATTCTAACGCAGAAGCTTCTCACTATAATGTTGTAAACGGATTTCTTAACATTGTCTTAAAGTTTGATTTTTGGGTAAGCTACTTGCTTCAATTTGGTGCTAGTTTACGTGGGTCGAATACGGATAAGAAACGTGTGATGGTCGAATTTGCATCGCCTAATACAAACAAGCCGCTCCATCTGGGTCATATCCGTAATATATTGCTTGGCGATTCGGTGAGCCGTATTCTTGAAGCTGCCGGTAACGAGGTTATTCGCGTTAATTTGGTAAACGACCGCGGCATTCATATTTGCAAGTCGATGCTGGCCTGGAAAAATGCTGGTGGTACCGAAACGCCTCAGTCATCGGGCATGAAAGGCGATCATTTGGTGGGGAAGTATTATGTTGCCTTCGATAAAGCACTCAAAATCGAAACCGATCCTATTCTTGCAGCAATCGAAGCTGGAAATTTCGATTCAGTTGAATCTGCATTAAAAGAAAAAGCTATAGCGCTTCAATCGAAACTGGCCGATGCCAAGAATGAAAAACAAGATGAAATTCGCGCAGAACTAAAACGTATTGCGGCTTCGAGCACAGCGCTTATGAAGGCCGCACAAGAAATGCTGCGTTTGTGGGAAGCAAACGATGAAGCTACACTAAACCTGTGGAAAACCATGAACGGCTGGGTGTATGATGGATTCGACATCACATACAAGCGTTTGGGTGTGGCCTTCGATAAAATTTATTACGAATCGAATACCTATTTGCTTGGGAAAAATATTGTTGAATCGGGTTTGCAGTCGGGCGCTTTGTATAAAAACGCCGACGGGTCCGTATGGATCGATTTAACTGCCGACGGCCTTGATCAAAAATTGCTTTTGCGTTCCGATGGTACATCGGTTTACATTACACAGGATCTGGGAACGGCTGTATTGCGCCACAACGAATTCGATGCGTCGAACTACGTATATGTGGTAGGTAATGAACAGGATTACCATTTCAAAGTCTTGCAACTGGGTTTGAAGAAGCTTGGTTATGCCTGGGCCGATGGCATTTACCACCTTTCGTATGGCATGGTTGACTTGCCTTCGGGAAAAATGAAATCGCGCGAAGGAACCGTGGTCGATGCCGATGATTTGATGGATGAGGTAATTGCCGAAGCCAAAAGCAAGTCGGAAGAACTCGGAAAAACAGAATTCAGCGATGATTCGGAGCGCGATATTTTGTACCGCCGCATTGGCATGGCAGCCTTGAAATATTACATTCTCAAGGTCGATCCAAAGAAGCGCATGGTGTTCAACCCTGAGGAATCTATTGACATCAACGGCAACACCGGCCCGTTTATTCAATACACCTACGCGCGTATTCAAAGTATTCTGCGAAAAGCTTCAGGAAGTGTAAATGCCGTTTTTGATGCATCTCAACTCGAAAACGAAGCGATGCACAGGCAGCTCATTCGTCAATTGGAAAGTTATCATGCAACGGTGCAACTCGCAGCCCGCGATTACAGTCCGGCGCTTATTGCCAATTACGCCTTTGATTTAGCAAAGTCCTTCAACCAATTTTACCACGATTTCAGCATCCTGAAAGAAAGCGACGCAAATTTGGCTTCCTTCAGACTCATGCTTGCTGCCAAAACCGGTGAAACAATTGCCCATGCGATGAATTTGCTGGGCATCGAAATGCCGGAGCGGATGTAATCTGTTAGAATCACAGATGCCGGTTTAAGACAACTCGCTTTTGCCGAATAAATCATATTGGTTTTGGTTGGTAATTATATGTTAGTGGTAATCTCCTCATTAATTAAAGGTTTTGGGCGTTTTTTTCATGACAAAATAGTATCCAAAATATCTACAAATGGAATAATTCCCTGCATTATCTAACTTTAAGAAATGTCCATGAACGGTCGCACTCAATCCCAAAATTAACTCCCCGAAAAATCCATCAAACCAAGCATTCATTTTATTAATTTTGCAGGCTTTTAACAAAACACAAAGCGCTTTATGTTTGAGAATTTAAGCGAAAAGTTTGAACGTGCGTTCAAGGTCCTCAAAGGGCAGGGAAAGATTACCGAAATCAACGTTGCCGAAACGGTAAAAGAGATTCGAAAGGCTTTACTCGACGCCGATGTGAACTACAAAATTGCCAAAGAATTTACCGATAAGGTGAAGGAAAAGGCGCTCGGTGCAAATGTACTTACTGCGATATCGCCCGGACAATTGCTGGTAAAGATTACCCGCGATGAGTTGACCGAACTCATGGGCGGCGATAAAACCGATATAAACCTAAACGGATCGCCTGCGATAATTCTAATTGCAGGTTTGCAGGGTAGCGGTAAAACAACGTTTTCAGGAAAACTAGCGAATTACCTTAAAACTAAAAAGAATCGCAATGTATTGCTCGTAGCAGGCGATGTGTATCGTCCGGCTGCGATAAACCAGATAAAAGTGCTTGGTGAGCAGATTGGCGTTGAAGTTTTTGCCGATGAGGAAAATAAAAATCCCGTTGCCATCGCACAAGCGGCCATTGCCCACGGCACAGCCAGCGGGAAAAATGTAATCATTATCGATACCGCCG
>CAZVHF010000001.1:35746-37006 GCA_964627105.1 uncultured Chitinophaga sp. | reverse complement strand
GCCATTGCCCACGGCACAGCCAGCGGGAAAAATGTAATCATTATCGATACCGCCGGTCGTTTGGCTATTGACGAACAAATGATGCAGGAAATTGCCTCGGTAAAACAGGCTGTTAAGCCGCATGAGACATTGTTTGTGGTTGACTCCATGACCGGGCAGGATGCTGTGAACACGGCGAAAGCCTTCAACGAGCGCATCGATTACGATGGCGTAGTGTTGACCAAACTCGACGGCGATACCCGCGGAGGAGCCGCTTTAACCATTCGCTCGGTGGTCGATAAACCTATCAAGTTTGTTGGAACCGGCGAGAAAATGGAGGCACTCGATATTTTTTATCCGAACCGCATGGCCGAGCGAATTCTTGGCATGGGCGACATTGTTTCGCTTGTTGAGCGTGCGCAGGAGAATTTTGATGAGGAACAGGCTCGCAAGCTTCAGAAAAAAATCGCGAAGAATACATTTAATCTAATGGACTTCTACGAGCAGATTCAGCAGATTAAAAAAATGGGAAATATCAAGGATCTGGTGGGGATGATTCCCGGTGCAGGTAAAGCAATTAAGGATGCCGATATCGACGATGATGCGTTCAAAAGCATCGAGGCCATGATTATGTCGATGACGCCCGAAGAACGCGAGGAACCTTCAATTATCAATGGAAGCCGCAGGACACGTATCGCAAAAGGAAGCGGAACAACTTTACAGGATGTAAACAAGCTTTTGAAGCAGTTTGAGGATATGCGGAAGATGATGAAGATGATGAACAATCCTGCCGCAATGGCTTCGATGATGCGCAACATGCCGAAAATGCGCCAGTAAGATGAAGTTGTTGGACGGAAAAGCTTGTGCACAGGCTTATAAATCAAAAATAGCTCAAAAGGTTTTGGCCGAAACGTCGAACGGCGTCCGAAAGCCGCATCTGGCAGCTATTTTAGTGGGAAACGACGGCGCCAGCGAGACGTACATCGCATCCAAAGTGAAGACCTGCGCTGAACTTGGTTTTGAATCAACGCTTTTGCGGTTCGAAAGCCATGTTACAGAGGCTGAATTGCTCGATGCCGTTAATTCCTTTAATTCCAACACGGCAATCGATGGAATTTTGGTGCAATTGCCCTTGCCTGCTCACATCAACAGCGATAAAATTACACTAGCCATAAATCCTGCAAAAGATGTGGATGGTTTTCATCCCGAAAACCTTGGGCGCATGATGCTTGGCTTACCCTCGTTTATTCCTGCTACGCCCAAGGGAATTATGATGTTGCT
>CAZVHF010000001.1:0-35646 GCA_964627105.1 uncultured Chitinophaga sp. | reverse complement strand
TTAATGCAAAATACATTCGAAGCGTGGAGCCGGAATACACAGATTTAAAAGCTACATTGCCCGCCAATGTTCGTATAGCGCTGGAAAATGGCGAAGTGCTTCCGGTGATGGAAGATTTTTACACCATTCAAGGCGAAGGCGGGAATACAGGTTTTGCAGCATATTTCATACGACTTGGCGGTTGCGATGTGGGCTGCCACTGGTGCGATGTGAAAGAATCGTGGAATCCGACGCTACATCCTTTGACGCCTATTTCGGAGGTGGTAAACAAGGCACTTTCATTCAAAGCCAAATCGATTGTTATTACGGGCGGTGAGCCATTGTTGTATAATTTGGAACCCTTAACGCAATTGCTTAAAGCCTCGGGCTTGAAGGTTTTTTTAGAGACTTCGGGTGCGTACGCACTTTCGGGCACATTCGATTGGGTGTGTTTATCGCCGAAAAAATTCAAAAAGCCCATTGCATCTGTTTTACAGCGTGCCGATGAATTGAAAGTAATCGTATTCAACAAAAGCGATTTCGACTGGGCCGAACAATACCGCACCGAAGTTGATGAACATTGTCTGTTGTTTTTACAGCCCGAATGGAGCAAAGCCGAACAGATGCTGCCGCAGATAATTGATTTTGTGAAGGAAAATCCTGCCTGGCGAATATCTTTGCAAACGCACAAATACATGAACATTCCATAACGGATGAAGTTATCGGTCGTTATTGTCAATTACAATGTTGCGTTTTTTCTCGAGCAATGCCTGCGCTCGGTTTATAAGGCAATGCAAGGCATAGAGGGCGAGGTTTTCGTGGTCGACAATCACTCTGTCGACAATTCGGTGCGTATGGTGCGTGAAAAATTTCCGCAGGTAAAACTCATTGCCAATACCGAAAATACAGGCTTTTCGAAAGCTAATAACCAAGCATTGGCACTTGCCACGGGCCAATACGTTTTACTTCTGAATCCCGATACGGTGGTTGAGGAAGATACCTTTTCGACCTGTATTAAATTTATGGATGCGCATGCTGAAGCCGGTGCGTGTGGTGTGCGACTTATCGATGGAAAAGGAAATTATTTACCCGAGTCGAAACGCGGCTTGCCTACACCAGAGGTCGCTTTTTATAAGATATTCGGTTTAAGCAGTTTGTTTCCGCGCTCCAAACGCTTTGGGAAATACCATCTGGGTTACTTATCGAAAGACGAAACGAACGAAATCGAAGTATTGTCGGGCGCATTCATGTTTATGCGCAAAGCAGCTTTAGACAAATCCGGCTTTTTAGATGAGGCCTTTTTTATGTATGGCGAAGATATCGATTTGAGTTACCGCATTCGAAAAGCCGGTTATGCGATTTATTATCATCCCGAAACACGCATTATTCATTACCGTGGCGAGAGTACGAAGAAATCGTCTCTGAATTATGTGTTCATTTTTTACCAGGCGATGGTCATTTTTGCAAAGAAGCATTTTTCGCCCGAACGTGCCAAACTATTTTCCCTGCTTATCAATATGGCCGTTTGGTTGCGTGCAGGGCTTTCGTTTGCCAAACGTATTTTGAATCGAATTGCACTTCCTTTGGCAGATGCGGTATTGTTTTTTGGCGGTATGGCATTTTTAAAGGACTATTGGGCGTACAAGAGCGGCATTTATTATCCCTACTCGTTTTTATGGATTGCCATTCCGCTTTACATCCTTGCATGGTTAATAGGAATGTGGGTGCAGGGTGCTTATGAAAAACCGTATAAATGGGCCCATGCCGTAAAGGGTATTTTTTATGGAACGGTCTCGATTCTTCTGGTTTATGCTATGTTGCCTGAATCGTACAGGTATTCGCGGTTTTTAACCTTAGTTGGTGCCGCCTGGGCCGGACTTGCAGCTGTGGGGCTGAGGTTAATTTTTAATTTGCTGGCGTACCGAAGTCTGATGCCCGACCGCAATGAACGCCGGCGTGTTTTGATTATTGGCGAACTGGAAGAGGCGAGGCGTATTAAAGATATGTTACTGCGTTCGGGGCTAAAACATGCCTTTATTGGAATGGTATTCCCGCACGAAAAGGAAACTTATTCGGCCGAATTTGTTGGAAGTTTGAGCCGTATTAAAGAACTGGTTGAGGTATTTGCAGTGGACGAAGTTATTTTTTGCGGTAATGATTTAAGCAGCGGACAAATTATGGATCGTATGGCAGAGATTGATATTCCATCGTTGGAATATAAAATAGCACCACCCGAGAGTTTATTTATCATTGGGAGTAATTCGATTCAAACAGACAGCGATTATTTCGTAATCGGACTAAATTCCATCCTCAAGCCCGAAAATAAAAGGAAAAAAAGGTTATTCGATGTGGTATTTTCAGCACTAATCCTAACACTCTTTCCTTTCGCATTGCTAATACCCAATCCTATTCAAGTGTTTAGGAATGCCATGAAATGCCTGACGGGAAGCCTGAGTTGGGTTGGTTATGCGAGCAAAGGCAATGTGCATGGCTTACCAAAAATTAAAAAAGGCGTATTAACACCGCTCGATGCATTTGATTTTCAAGTAAACGAAACTGAAATAATTCAGCAGGCCGACATTGTTTATGCAAAAGATTATAGACTGGGCAGCGATATAGGTATTGTTTTTCGCGCAATTGGTAAAATAGGACGTAAGATTTAAATAATTAATTGAACTGTTGGTATTGGTTTGGACAGTAATATTGCACAAAAATGTAACCTTATTAGAAGAATTAATGTACTACATCGTGCTTCACAATAAACAGCATAAATTTCACAAGCAGATAAATTAATTTCAATGCGTATGTTAAATCGAATGAACAAAATTCTATCTATCATTTGTGGTGTTCTATTTCTTTCTTCAAATGTTTCGGCCCAAATTGACCAGGAATTCTGGTTTGCGCCCCCCGATTTGACGCAGGGTACACAAGGCGAAATTAATGGAGGAGCTTTTCGCGACCGGCCAATTCGTGTAGTTATTTCGACCTTAACGGATGCTGCACAGGTAACTATTTTGCAGCCGGCCAACTTGATTGGATTCCCTGCGATAACCGTAAATCTTGCTGCGAATTCGACGCAAACCGTTAATTTAACACAATTCATCAACCAAATAGAAACTTCTACTCCCGATTCTGTTATGAACACGGGAATTTTAGTGCGTTCAACGGCTCCTATTACTGCTTATTACGAGTTAGGTGCAGCGAATAACAAAGACATTATTGCATTAAAAGGAAAAAATGCAAACGGAACCTTGTTTTTTACTCCTTTTCAAACATTTTGGGAAAATGCCCGTACGCTTGGAGGTTCGCCGTATATTCCGCAGCCTCGCACCGGTTTTGCTATTGTAGCAACCGACGATACCACAAATGTTACAATTACGCCTTCTATCGACATTTTGAATCATCCGGGCGGTGTTCCGTTTACAATTCAACTTAATCGAGGTCAGGTATATTATTGCGAGGCCATTGATTATTTAGGTGCATCAAAGCCAGGCGGAACTAAAATCGAATCAGACAAGCCTGTTGCGGTTACGGTTAAAGACGATATGATCGACTTAAATCCTCCGCCAATAGGAGATGAGGGTGGAGCCGATTTAGCCGCCGATCAATTGATTTCGGTTGAGAATTGTGGATTCAAGCACATTGTGGTTCGTGGCGATTTAGCCAATGGGCTCGACAAAGTAATTGTTTGCGCTACGGAAGATTCTACCGAGATTTTTGCTGATGGAAACCCGGTGGCAATTGACACCCTTAGCGCAGGGGAGCAGTATGTTTATTCATTTACTGCAGCTGCCGGTTTTATCGAAGGTAGTAAGCCAATTTATGTACTACATATATCGGGAGTGGGCGATCAAATCGCAGGTGCTGTAATCCCTTCGTTGGAATGTACAGGTTCTAATCAAGTTGGTTTCAACCGATTGGGCAGTGCAAATTTTAAGTTGAATATTACTATCAAAGCCGGAAGCGAAGGCAATTTCTTGCTGAACGGCAATCCAAACATCATCACAGCTGCCGATTTTCAGCCTGTTCCCGGCACAAATGGCGAATGGGTATATTTGCGTAAAGCATTTACAACCGCAGAGATACCGGTTAACCAAGGAACTTTACTTCAGAATTTTAGTGAGGAACTATTTCACATGGGCCTAACATACCAAGCTGGGGCAAGCTGCAACTACGGTTATTTCACCAATTTCTCCTATCTCGAGCTAGGTATTAACCGCCAACTTTGCTTGGGCGATACCGCCACGTTGGATGCAGGTCCGGGTAAAACATCCTACCTCTGGAGCACAGGCGATACAACGCAAAAAATTACCGTTTTTGAACCAGGTACCTACTATGTGGAGGTTTTAAGTGGTAACGAATGTTATGCGACTGATACCATCACCGTTACCAATTACCAGCCGCCTGTTACCATTCAGGCTGCCCGCGATACCATTTGCGAAGGTGCTCAATTGTTGTTAACGGTTCCGGGTTCATACCTGTTCGAGTGGCAGGATGGCAGTACCGATCCATTTTTCATTGTAAGCGACTCCGGACAATATTATGTTACTGTAACCGATTTTCAAGGCTGTCGTGCGCGCGATACGATACAGATCTGGACTTCGCCACGCCCACCTTCGCCTGTAGCTTCTATTTCTCCTTTTGACCCGAGTGTAACAGGAGATACGCTTTGTGCAGGAGAGCCGGTTGAATTCTTGCTTTCGAGTGTTGCCGATGCGGATGGGTACGGATGGATTGGGGCCAATAACACGCTGTATAATGGACAAACACTTTCTTTTCCGAATACGGTTCCTCAAAATTCAGGTACCTATCTTGGATTTTGCATAAAGGATGGATGTGAATCTTTCCCCGATACCTTGGTATTGCTTGTTAACCCAACTCCCGAAGCCTACATTGGTTTGGCCGATACCGTATGTGATGTATCATCTGTTACCATGGATCCGGGTGCAGGCGATAATTTGACATACGAATGGCAGGATGGGTCGAACAATCAAACGTATACTGCAACTGTTGGCGGTTTATACTGGGTCGAAGTTTCGAATCAGTTTGGTTGCGCCAAGCGCGATTCTGTCGATTTATTTTTCTCCGCCAGTCCGCCTGATGCCAATTTGAGTACAAACGGAGCTTTAATAGATCAATTGAATGGCTGCATTGGCGATGAACTCGCATTTACGGTTGGTGAAACCGGTGGTTCAGTGTATTATTGGATTCTCAACGGCGATACCAGCAGCACTTCTTCCGGTGTGTTTGCGCTTGCTCTTAACGATACCACCCAGAGCGGTACAGTTTACGCATATTACATGGGCAACGGATGTCCTTCTGCTGCCGATTCGCTCATACTTGACGTCAATGTTACTCCCGAATTCCAGTTCCTCTTCTCAGATTCAACTATTTGTGAAGGAACAACTTTATTGTTGGATGCAAACATAGGAACGGATGTTAATTACACGTGGCAGGATGAGTCAACCAATGCCCAGTTAACCGCTTCGGCATCGGGCACATATTGGGTCGAAATTGAAAATCAGTTTAATTGTACGGTGCGCGATTCTGTTGAAGTAACCTTGATTCCATTACCCGAGAATCCGGTAATTTCAGGTGATGGTTCGATTTGCGTAAATCAGCAATTGGTGCTTATCTCGAATCAGGAAGAAGGAGTTACCTATGTTTGGATTACGCCAAACGGCAATGTGCCCAATGATTCGCTAGTGTTGGATAACGCCGAATCGGGCACGTATTATCTGCTTGCAAATGTAGACCGATGCATCAATAATAATCCTGACTCGATCGAGGTTAGTATCAATGCACTTCCTGAATTCGATTTAGGTGAAGATCAATCCTTGTGTGGAGGAAATCCGCTTCCACTATCAGGTCCCGATGGTATGAGCAGTTATTTCTGGACAAATGGAAGTGTTACACAGACCACTCAAGCGGGCGTTGGACCTATTAGTTTAACGGTAACCGATATTAATGGCTGCGAATTCAGTGATGCCATTGTGTTGTCGCAGAGTTTGCTTGCAGCTGCATTTAGCTCTAATCCCGAAACAGGTGCACAAACTGGGCAACAAGTTGCATTCACCGATCAATCTACCGGCGCACCCATTTCGTGGTCGTGGAGCTTTGGCGATAATACAGGAGCTAACACGCAAAACACCTCGCATACGTATGCAGCCGAAGGCGACTTGGTTGTAACGCTTGTGGTTGCCGATGAAGAAGGCTGCACCGATACACTTTCGCGGACCTTTACTGTTTCTAACGCCGTTAAAGTGCCCAATAGCTTCACTCCGAATAGCGATGGATTCAACGATTTCTTTGTTGTGGCAGGTTTGGGGGCATTCCCCGAGTCGGCACTCGCTGTATACAATCGCTGGGGCGATGAGGTATATGCGAACTCCGATTACCAGAACAACTGGACCGGCGATGTTCTGCCCGATGGCGTGTACTTTTATGTACTAAAACTATCGAATGGTGAGGTTTTGAGCGGCGATGTGACCGTAAAGCGATAAAATTGTATTGATTATTTTGACAAAGCCCTGATTTTTCAGGGCTTTTTATTTTTATAAAACTGCTTGTATTATTCTTTATTTTTCGGCGTTATTATACGATGATGCACAGGTTTCTATTCCTTACCATTTTACTATTTACTGCTGCATTCCTTCAAGCGCAAAAGGAATACAGCACCAGCAATAAAAAAGCTATTCGTCTGTTCGAGGAGGGGCTTGAAAATTATCAATACAAAAAGAACGATTTAGCCTTTACTTTTCTCCAAAAGGCGGTAGAGGAAGCTCCCGAATTTTTTGAGGCACAACTTACCCTAGCCGATTTGTGTCTCGATATGGATAAGGCAGATCAAGCACGATTGTATTATGCAGCTGCGGCACGCATCAAACCCGATCGCTTTCCGCCTTTATACCTTCGTTGGGCGCAGGCCGATTTGGCACTTGCTGCCTTTTCGGATGCTGCTAAGCACTTGGAACAATTTCTTGCCTATCCAAAATTATCTGAAGACAATCGTAAAAAAGCGAATCGCCTGCTTCGGAATGCTCGCTTTGCAGAAGTCGCTGTACAGCATCCGGTCGAATTCAAGCCCGAAAACCTTGGACCCGAAATCAATAGCATCTATAGCGAGTATCATCCTTCCATTACGGTC
Source organism: uncultured Chitinophaga sp. (assembly GCA_964627105.1). Taxonomy (GTDB): domain Bacteria; phylum Bacteroidota; class Bacteroidia; order M30B66; family M30B66; genus CAMCXT01. The sequence continues at coordinate 28,520 of CAZVHF010000001.1, read as the reverse complement.
GATGAGCAAACCATCATCTACACCCGCATGCGCCCGGCCGATGCACTAACCGATAACGGCGGCTCTAAGGTTGAAGAAGATTTTTACATCAGTACAAAGGAGGATGGTAAGTGGCGCAATGCAATTCCCGCTGGTCCTCCGCTAAACTCGCATGGTAATGAAGGTGCACATAGCCTTTCGCCCGATGGACGAACGATTTATTTTACGGCTTGCGAACGTCCGGGTGGAATTGGTAGTTGCGACCTTTACGTTTCGGAACGCAGAGGGAATGCTTGGTCAACCCCTGTTAATCTCGGTGAATCGGTAAACAGCCCCACCTGGGATGCTCAACCTACTATTTCTGCCGATGGACAAACACTAGTATTCGTGAGTCGGAGAGCAGGTGGGAAGGGTATGTCGGACCTTTGGTATGCAGAGAAACAATCGAATGGGATTTGGGGGCAAGCATACAACTTAGGCGATTCACTCAACACTGATCAGGATGAATCGGGTCCATTTCTTCATCCCGATGGACGTAGCTTGTATTTTTCATCCTCGGGACATCCGGGAATGGGCGGCCGCGATTTTTTTGTAAGTCGCAAAAGCGCCGATGGGAAATGGTCGGCGCCTGTAAATCTGGGTTATCCCGTAAATACAGCTTCAGACGAATCGCATATGATTATCAGTGCCGATGGAGCCTACGCTTATTTTAGTTCAGACAGGCCAGGCGGTATGGGCTTAAAAGATGTTTACCGTTTTGCTTTAGATGAAAGGATTAGACCCGCCGCGGTAACATTCATGAAAGGCATCGTGCAAAATGCCAAAACGGGTGCAAAGCTCGAAGCACGTTTTGAGGTAATTGATGTGTATTCGGGCCGTACCATGGCAATAAGTAAAAGTGATGTACAAACGGGATCGTTTTTAGTTAGTCTTCCAGCCGGTTCCTCTTACGCTGTGAATGTAAGTGCACCGGGTTATCTGTTTTTCTCTGAAAACTACACATTGTCGAAGGAGCTCAAGGCATCTGATGTGTTTCAGGCAAACATCAATTTAACGCCCATAGCTGCCGGAGAGAAAATCATCCTTAAAAATATCTTCTTCGCCAGTGGTTCGGCTAAACTCGAAGAAACCAGCAGGGCCGAGCTAAAAAAATTGAAAGATTTCCTCAATACAAACGCTACACTTAAAATCGAAATTGGAGGGCATACCGATGATGTGGGCGCCGATGAAGCCAATTTGAAACTTTCGCAGAATCGTGCCAATGCGGTTAAAGCCTATTTGCTCGAAAATGGAATTGCCGAACAGCGCGTTTCGGCTAAAGGCTATGGCGAAACCAAGCCCGTGTCGGTAAATACAAGTGAAGAGGGGCGTAAACAAAACCGACGTACCGAATTTTCAATTTTACCCTAAGTGAGCATTCGGCATAAAATAATACGGCTCGTTTCACAACCGCGAACCTGGTTTATTTTTTTCGCGTTGTTTGCAGCCGGTATTTCAATTCAGTCATTGCTGCTTGGCCTTAAAGATATTGGTGGAGTAATTCACACGCATTATAACAATTACGTTATTTTCAAGTATTCGTTTTGGCATTTGCTCGAGGGGAAAGACCTTTACCAATTGTATCCGGCCGACCATTATGACTTATATAAGTATAGTCCGTCGTTTGCCCTGCTCTTTGCTTTGTTTGCAGGTTTGCCCGATTGGATTGGTCTTATTCTGTGGAATGGTTTGAATGCCACTTGTTTTGTACTTGGAATTCATCTGTTAAAAGGCATATCGAACAGCAAGAAAGCGCTTGCTCTTGGTATATGTGCAATCGAGCTGTTTACAAGTTTGCACAATGCTCAGGCAAATGGATTAATGGCGGGTTTGATGATTTTAGCGCTGGCGATGTTGCAACGCGAGAAAATCGCCTTGGCGACATTGTTTGTTGCACTTGCCTTTTTTATAAAGTTATTCGGAATTGTGGCTTTCAGCTTGTTTCTCTTTTTTCCGCAAAAAGGAAGAATGTTCGTCTGGGCAATTTTCTGGTTTGCCTTGTTGAGTTTTTTACCGCTTTTCGTTGTCGACTGGGATCAGTTCGTATTGCTTCATAAAAGCTGGTTTACGCTGCTAACAGCCGATCATGGACGCAGCTATGGTTTTTCGGTGATGGGCTGGCTGTACTATTGGTTCGGATTAGAGCTTGATAAATCCATTGTTTTGCTCTTAGGTATACTCAGCTTTGTTGCACTGTTGTTTCGCGTGAGATGCTATCCAAATAACGAGTACAGAATAATAATGCTGGCGCTGGTGCTTCTTTGGGTGATTTTGTTTAATCACATGACCGAATCTCCTACCATTGTAATTGGAATGGCAGGTGCTGCGATTTGGTTTATTGCCGGAAAAAGAAATACGTTGAATGTAGTCTTGATGGTTTTTGCTTTCGTTTTTACATCGTTGAGTTCTACCGATTTGTTTCCGGCATTTGTGAGAAGAGAGATTATTTATCCCTATGTGGTGAAAATATTCCCGCTCATTCTGATTTGGATGAAGCTAATAGCAGATATCGTAACGATGGATGCTGAGAACCCTAATACCGGCAATGAAACTGTAGCGTATCAACAATAATTACAGTTGAGTCCAGCGCGACATTATATCCATCATCAACTACAATTCGGTAGGTAGAGTCTTTTTTCGTGTCATAAACACGAAAAACATCCATAGATCCATAATTCGGATATTGTTTGTAGAGTTTAGGGTCACACAACATTCTATTCGTGCATGGTTCACGTGGAATTTCTGGGGTATTACCATGTTCCATATAGTAAAGTTCTTCATCGGTCATGTGCCTTAACCTGTAGTTCTTGCAAGCGGAAAGTGTGAACACGGAAACAATCAACAGAAAAGCCTTCATATAAATATTGCTTAAGATGAAGTATGGATTTCTTTACATACCGTACAAATTAATTGGTAAAGACTGATTTACTTTATTCTGGAAACAAACGTGCCAGTTCAATTATTGGAAAAAGCAAAATGACCCAATTCCAACAATTCATTGATGAAAAGCAGGTAATGCTGTTCTTGTTTTATTCTTTATGCGTAGATTTTTTCGAAGAGCCATCCGTGAAATGGACTTCTGTGATAGTTACAAAAACCTTTGTGGCATCTTCAACCCAAACGCCTTCTACATCTTCAAAAACTTCGCCTGGTTTCGCAGGTTTAATAAAATTGCCTGATTGCCATTTCCCTTCTCGCTTGTCTTTGTATGCTTCGAAGTTATCGTAAAAATAAGCTATCCATTTTACGCCATCAACTTCTTTATCGGTGTTGTTCTTAAATTCAACGTAATAGCCCGCATTAATTCCCAGCGTATTTTGAGTTGCAGCTTTAATAACTTCAATACTGGCAAGTCCTTTGTTTTTTTGAGCAGTAGAAAGCTTGGTGAGTCCCAACACAAGCGATAAAATTAACAATGGGCGTTTCATATTCGGGTATAATTAAGTTGTATTTGTTCTGTCAACGATATTACGATTTTGATTATTGTGCTAAAAGTAAAATTGAAAAAAATGCTTAACTAAATGACTCATCTATTTTCGGTTATACAACGAGAAGAAGGCCCATCCACCTAAACAGCCAAGCGCATTGAATGTGAAATCCCAAATGTCGGCATATCGATCGGTATAAAAAGTCCCCTGCAGCACTTCAATCAATCCACCGTAAACAATACATGCAAGCGTTATCGCTAGTGGTTTATTAATACGCCGTCCTAAACATATCCAATTGAGGTATAACCACTCGAGCAACGCAAAAACACCGAGATGCGCTATTTTGTCGAAGTTCACAATGTGTATCTCAGGCAAATCACGGCCCGGCATTAAAGTAAGAATACTAACAATGAGTGTCCAGAGCAGGGCTGGACCTGCATTCCGGAAAAACATAGGTTAATGTCCGATAAGTTGCTTGTAATCTGCCGCACTTAGCAAACCTTCGCGCGATGAAGGGTCATTCAATTTAACGCGAACCATCCAACCGTCGCCGTAGGGATCAGAATTCACAATTGCAGGATCTGCTTCAAGATCATCATTGAATTCCAAAATTTCTCCCGAAACCGGCATATATAAATCCGAAACGGTTTTAACGGCCTCTACCGTTCCAAAAACTTCACCTGCAGCAAGTGTTTCACCGACAGTATCGATTTCTACAAATACGATATCGCCCAATTCGCCTTGAGCAAAATCTGTAATGCCAACGGTTGCTACATCACCATCTAGGCTAACCCACTCATGATCTTTGGTGTACAATAGATTATCAGGAAAATTCATATGCGTATTTTAAAGTTCAAACGTACCAAATTTTCATCATTTGCACTTAAAACCATGAAAAATTAATTCATTATTGATTTAGGGTAAACCTGACGCTAACTCCAAAATTGGTATTCGAATTCGGGAATTGGTTCGAAATGAATGGTTTGTTCATGATGCGGTCGAAAAACAGGCGCAATGTTACCTTTTGGTTAATTACGTAGTCGGCCGAGAATTTAATACTAATATTCTGCTGGCCTGCCGAAAGTATAGGGTCGAATACCGTTTGCCCCTCAACCGGAACTCGACGTACCACTGTTTTGTTTGTGCGCACCGAAATATCACCTCGTATATTCAAATCGCTCTTAATCTTTTTACCGGCCCCTTGAATTTTAAAAGGTAATTCAAAATTCTTTACGATGTAGCCGGTTCCAATGGTGATTTCACGTCCGGTTACGTCTGTAATCTGTGAGTTCTGCAAACTGAGCGAAAGGTCGCGGCTACGACGGAACTCAACTTTGGTAATCAGACTGTTTTTCCATGTCATATCGATATTAAACAGCGGTCCAAACTGTTCAGAAATCGACGCCATCAACACGTTATATTGAGGAATTATATTTCCAGTAGGATCGATGGCGTTCGGATTTTGAAGCGCAAGCAAATTGGTGGTAAATGACCCAACATTGAATGTTGAACGGAATCCATGACCTAAGGAGATCGATTTGAAGTATTTTTTAAAGAAGGCAATTTTGGTTAACCCATCGTAGGTTATGCGCCAGTTTGGTTTGGGAATCCGTTGAAATAAGCTCAGTTCCTGAACACCAGGGTCTATACCTGTGTATGTTGCAAGGAAGGTGAGTAACAATACGTCTTGTTGAGTTGAACCATAGCCAACCGGATATCCGGTTAGTGGATCGATTGGATTTGCACTTAGGCGTGAAGCAATTGCTTTTCGGTTTTGGAGAAAGCGGTCAAATTCGCCTGAAGTATGTAACTTATTGTCGAGACGCCCAAAGGCAGTTCCCCACGTATTGGTAGATACAGAGAAATTCCCGGTTTTCAAAGTGCTCAGTTCTTCAAACACACCAGTATTGGCATTGTATTTATAAATGGTTGTGAAGTTCTCCGAGTAATTTCGGTTCGCATTAATCGTAATGCGCATTCCGGGCAAGGGCTCAACTGTCGCATTCCAGGTTAAATTGCGCGCAAAGGTCTTCGTAAAAGCGTTGTTGAATGATGTATCGCGTGTGAGCGCTCCACGTTCTACCATTAATTTACGAATATCAGACTGATCGCCAAAAAGGAAACCTGTTGTAGGCGTTTTTGCGCTCCAATCGCGACCAATCGATCGGCTCTGATTGATATAACCTGGCAGAACGGTTCCATTTGTCTCGGTGTAGTTTATGGAAACGTTTTTAAGCATCATTAAGAAACGGGCAGCGTTTTCCAAAACAAGATCAAACGGCGTATCCTTTTTCTTGGTTGAATCTTTCTTAGCCTTGTCTGCAGGAGCTTTTGGATCCTTCGGGTCTTTTGCCTTGCTGCTTTGTTTCTTTTTGTCTTGTGCTCCTGGTTTTTTCTGGTTTACTTTCTTTAGGTATGGCACCTTGTTGTACAGCTGCACCAAATTTGCCTGTCCACTCAAATTTATGTTTGCAGAATTCGAAATGATATTCCCAAACGGATTCTGAATAAATTGGTCGGATCCACCTGTGTCTGCTACTAGTGGAGCAGCAACCCAGCTAAACGTGGATGCATATGCCAGGGTTCCACTTGCAAAGTTCAACAGCGGGATTTTTGAAAATGGAAGCGAATACGATGCATTAAAATTATGCTGATAATTTGTGTTTCGACCACCTTTTCTCAGATTCCGAACTACCGAATCTCGCTTCGATTGCGTATCAATAGCTCCCGGCTCCTCGTCGATTCGACTTTGATTCGTGGCCATAAAATCGATTTGCAACGATTTGGTAAGCGGGATTTTAATGTCGTAAATGCGTTGCCATGTAAACGACTTGAAGTAAGTTGTGTCGATTTTCAAAAGTGCAACATCCGATGTATTGCGAATTTTCTGTTCGTTAAAGTCGCGAGCAATGTCTGATCTGAAGGCCAGTCGCGATGGAACAGGATTTAGATTGATATCTTTAATCAGATCGAACCATTTCGATTTTCCAAATAGCTTTACCTTTTTGAAGGGTTCGATTGATATGGGCTTAGGTGCATATGTGTAGCCTAATCCAATATCATAATTTTTCATGTAATTGAATTCGACCTGCGGCGATCGCTGGAAATTATCGGCAAATGCATAGGTCAAATCAAAATTTTCAATATCCCATGGCATTGCTAGTTTACTTGCTTGCCCCCGGTTTTTACGAACATTTGTAAAGTTTACACTGCGTCGCTTTTGATAGGTTTGTGATAATTGCCGAAGCGAATCGCGCGCACCTTCGCTTGCCTGGTAATCGAGCGCCGTGTTAAATCGCACATCGGCATCGAGCGGATTGAACTGCGGATTACTCATAATCTCACCAAACTCCCAGTATAAAGGCACACTCAAGTTCCATGGTTTTGGGAAGAATTTACCCATTTCGAGATTCGAAATGATGCTATATGAACTAACATTATCACGACTTCTTTCTGCCGGCTTCTTCTCGATGCTGCCAAATCCAAAGGTCGAATGACTTCCGGCAAGTGCCACCGTACCCAAGTCGGCCAACTTCGCTGTAACACGGGCATTGGCAGCCCAACCACCGGCTTCAAAATAATCCGAAACGCGTAACTCGTTCATCCACACTTCGGCACAGGCCACAGAACCATCGTCGGGCCATGGATTATCCTCGTCGTTCTGTGGGTTTCGAATACCAATCATCATCGTTTTAACTCCTGAAATCTGTGGAACCCCTACTACCGTTATTCGGTTTAGTGGTTTCTCAGGATCGTTGGTGTAGAATGGCTCGTTAATTTGAATATCGGGATTGCCGATCATTGCTCTGTTGCGCTCAACTTTGGCATTGGTAAGCGCCTCCAGTGTGAAATCGAAACTGTTTGACCAAACATCTTCGGGGTTACTGGTTCCATCGGGTGTGCGCTTTAATGGAATTTCGTATTCGTAATAGTTATTTACGAAATCAGTTCCCAAACGAATAAAAGCTGTAATCTGGTTGTCGGGCCACTGGTTGCCGTTCATTGCTTCGGCATGTACTTCCATTTTAATGCGCTTGTAGGCACGCACATCGAGGTTCGTGTTCTTATACACCGCCCGTGCCTCGCCGTCTTCGAGGTTGCACACCCGCATCTGCAACGATTGTTCGTTCAACTGCTGCAGGTTTGTGGTTGTCACATCCACCTCGCGGCGAATCTGAGGAGGTAACACGTAATTAACCGGTGTTTTTTCACCATTCTCCTCAATGTTTACCGTCGAAACCTGGAAAGTAGTGTTGAGGTCGTTGCCCAAAAACAAGCCAGGCTCTTTCAAACTATATTCAAATCGTCGCCATTCAGCCCGCACAAATTCGAGACGCGCCATTCGCGCTACCACCGGCTCCGAGAAGTTGTGGAAGAACATGCGTATAAAACGTATCGAACGGAAATCGCTAACCGAGCCCACTTTCGATGTGAACGAGCGAATTGGAACGCGGAACTGGTACCAGTCTACATCAATCGGCTGTCCATTATTTAATTCGCCACGACCGGCAACTTTATCGATAATGTAGTTTTGACCAACCACCATATCCTGCGGCCGAAGACTGATGCGGTACTGGAAATAACTCTCTGCAGCACTCAGTGTATTGTCGCGGTTAATGTCCTCAATATTGGGTAATGGATTGGCAGCTGTTGGATAGGGCTCAATCGGATCCTCACCCAGTCGCGAATTGCCTTCTAAGCCATTGTATAGTGTGTAGCGTGTCAAAATATCGGCTTCTTGAGCATCCCAGAATTGGGTATTACGGAAAAAACGATAGTCGTCGGCCGATGGATCTTCCTCAAATCGGCTAAATGCATCAGGGGTCAAAACAGATTGTACCGCTTGCAGGTAATCGCTAAAAAACACACGCTCAGAATCGCTCGGTAAGCCGTCTAGTCCCACATCCTGCAGGGGACGCGACTCAGGATTGTTATCGAATGCGTTTACCAGCGGCGGGGAGGTCGGATATTTCCCCCAGGTAGTTGTGTCGAAATTGGTATTATCAGTTGTTACAGGTAATCCGTTCTCGAAACTTTGTTGACCATCGCGCAATACATCTTCCGAAATATTACCGATGTTGATGTAAAAATCGCCTCCTGTTCCACTGTTAATTGCTGTTCCCGGACCGAGACCTTCCGCAAACGGATCCATCATCCAGAACTCGATGTAGTCGATGTTGGCCGACTCGAAATCGGTTGTTTCAACACGGCGCATAATACCTCCCCATCGGCTTTGTGGATTTTTTAGCGTTCCGTCGGTATTCAAACCGGCCGAATATTCACCCGCTGTTACGTCGTAGTTGTAAGGTCCTCTGATGCGTGGGTCGAAGTGTAAGTCGAGCACCGGCATAATCTGTACCTGTCCGTTAGGTCGGGCCTTATTCGGGAAAATTTCGGTTTCAACAATCTGCCGCATGAAGTTATTCGACTGCATTGGAGAGTCTTGAATGTGGGCAGGTGTTGTATTGCCGTTTCGGGCAAATAGCGGATCGATGGTATACCAGTTTAGTCGGGCACGGTTGTAATTGTATGCGCGTGCGTTAAACAAGTCTCCTTCACGAAGCAAATTTGGCTGCCCGGCTGGTGTTGAAGAAATAAACCAATTGCCGAAGTTGCGAATATCGATGGTCGATTCGGCGCCTTCAAAATCGTCGATGTATGATAGCCCATCTCTTCCGATTATACGCGAATGCCCTGGGATGAGCTTTGCCGTTTCCCAGGTTGCCGTAATTGTCGACATTTCTTTCGTTGAGTAAAACGGAAGTTTATCAACCATTCGCGTCAACCATCGTGAGTCTCTCTTAATATTTCCATCCAAACCAATTACCGTGTTCGAGATAGGTTCGTCGCCAATGTTGATTTTTTGTGTCATTGGACGCTCTGTGAGGTTCATGATGGTTGCTCCCAAGCCAAAATTTTTATCGATCATGTAATCGAAATGCGCTCCCATAAGACGCTTGCTCTGAATTGCAAAGAGTGTGTTGGTTTCGAGCGAGATGTTAATTGGTGTCTGTGAGTTGAGCAAGCCCTGGTTGATAATGCGTACCCTTCCCAAAGCATAATCTACCGTATAATCAACGTTTTCTGTTAGCGGAACACCTCCTGCCGTAACCGTAACTGAACCTTGCGGCACGTTCATCGCATTCAGCGAGATTTCAGACCCGGAAGCCGATTGATAAGAGCCTTGTAGGTAGAAACGATTATGCTGTGCATCGAGCTGCGCTAGAGGTTGTGTTGTGGTGTAAAGCGAATCAAAGGCGTATTTATTTGCAAGCGGCAATTCGGAGGGAAGTTCAAATTTACTTCTTAAAAATGTCCGGAATGGTTCCCGCATAGGGAAGATAATTCTACCCTTATCGGCCTGAATAGTTTTACCTTCAATAAAATCGAAGAACCCATCGGCTTGTGGATCGTTCTGGTTGTTGAGTCTGTCTAAATTGAAGAGCTGTAGAAGGATCTGGCCATTTACGTTTTGCCCTTCGGGAATCACATTCATCTTAACCGATGTCTTTTCGTCTTGATATAGAATGTTCAACCTGAAATTATCCTTGCTAATTTGGTATCCATTCAAAGAATAGATATTTTTCATCATCAGGTTCCAGATGGGTTTTTGCGTAAAAACCTGTGTGCTTTTAAGGAGCTTCAACACTAGTGACCCGGTACCCTGAACATCGGTAGAGAATTCACCAACTTGATAAACCTGCTGGCCTTGACTCGTGTTCACAGTATATTGAAACGCAACTGCGAGAACCTCATCGGCGTTTAGTGACTGATTAAGCGAAACATAGCCCAATAATGGATTAAGGGTGTATTCATTGGGATTCAACAGCCGTGCATTCTGCAAATATTCGAAGTCGATGGCCGGAATCATTTGTGGCGTGAAACTTCCGGGATTACTCAATACATCGTTCGTCTTATTCCGAAAATCGGGGTATAGTGCAATCAGTTGGCTTGCCTGAAGGTTATTGTTTTCGTTTCGTGGAAAAATGCTTGAACCCGGTAATTGCTGCGTGTAGGAGTTTGTTCCGTTGTTGAAGTAGGATGGGTCAAATTCTCCCGCATCAGCAAATGCGGCAATGTTACGCACATTGGTGGTGGCGTAGGTACGATTGGTGATGTATACCTCGACACGGGTTACATTAAAGGGTGAAGTTACGTTGGGCAATGTCGATAAGGACTGGTCGTAACGGTCTTTGAACCATTGTGCAAGGAAGAAATGTCGATTGGCATCATAACTCGATGCAGATACCTCAAATTTCTGGGTTTGTGCGCCTCCCTGAACCGCAATGTTCTTTCGGTCGCCCTGTTGCTGCGAGAAAATGGTTGTAGCTGTTAACCGTCCAAATTTGAGTTTGGTTTTTACCCCCATCAAACTTTGTGAACCGGTAATCAAGGTTCCCGTCAACGGCATGTTTACGTTACCCGCTTCGAGTAACTGGATGATTTCATCTTCCTTGCCTTCGTATTTCAGGTTAACCTTGTTGTCGAAGTTGAATCCCGTTTCGGTGTTGTAATTGGTTTGAAGCTGAATTTTGTCGCCAATCTTTCCAACTACGTTCATCTGAATTTTTTGTTGGAAGTTGAACGATCCAACGCGCTGTTGACGAATCGGAAGGGCCGGGTTCTGCGTCCGAACAAAATTTCCTCCGAAAATCAATTCGGCCGAACCCTGTGGCCGGATGTCGATTACATTGCTACCAAAGATTCCCGCAAAGGCATCGCCCGGAACAATAATGCGTGGCTGAAATCCTTTTTGTTTGGCAACATCGTCGCCGGCAACACGATCGCGCCAATTGCGTAAAATGGCATTGTCGAATTCCTCATCGAGGTATTCCTGAAAACTCATGTAATCGGGATATCGGTAATTCAGATTCCCCATCCGGCTGTTGATATCGTACTCGTTTGTTTCGGTATTTAGCTCTACCGAATTGGTAACGTTGGCCGGATCTTTCAGGAAGAAAGGATTCGGTGTGGGATCGGTTGGGTCTATATCCTCATCATCGAAAGGGTAGGGGAGATCCACCAGAGTATCGGTATCGGTGGTATCGCCAGGGCCGGGAGTAAGCTTGCCGGCTAAGGTATACGGACTGCTATTGGCGCTCCATACAATGAATAGTAGGAGCGAGCAGACAACCGAAAAGGAAAGATATGTTGATTTGGTTTTCAAACGAAGATGTAGCGCTTACGTTCCGACAATAGAAGGTCAGATCATTTTTAGTGATTGTTTAATAAGTTCTTCAACGGTTAGGTTTTCGTTGCTCGACTTTAGGGCTTTATCCAGCGCTTTTTCTGCAGCAGCTTTAGGGAAGCCTAATAAAGTCAGTGCCGTTAACGCCTCAAATCGAATTGTATTGTGCGGCGATGAAAAAATTTCTTGCTGCAAATTAATGCCATCAAATTTCCCTTTCAAATCAATCAATATGCGTTGAGCGGTTTTCTCACCAATACCCTTCACAGCCTTCAGTTTGGCAACCTGTCCGAACATAACGCACTCGGCAATTTCTTCGGCCGAAAGCGACGATAAAATCATCCGTGCCGTTGAAGCGCCTACACCCGAAACCTGAATCAGCATCCGGAAGGTCTCTCGTTCGCTGCGCGTGGCAAAACCATACAAACTATGCGCATCTTCTTTAATAGCCAGATGTGCATACAGCATGGCTTTTTCTTTTGCCGCAATGGCACTGAATGTCGACAGGCTGATGTTGAGATAATAGCCAACCCCACCCGCATCGATAACTGCGTAGGTAGGTGTTTTCTCAACAAGCGTTCCGCTGATAAAATCGTACATCGTTAGCTGTGGTTTTGAGCGTCGACAACGGCTAAGGTAACCATATTCACAATTTCACGCACCGAACTGCCCAATTGTAGCACATGCACAGGCTTTTTCATGCCCAGCAACAATGGTCCAATTGCTTCGGCGCCGCCAATTTCCTGCATTAATTTATAGGCGATATTGCCGGCCGAAAGATTCGGGAATATTAAGGTGTTAACCTGTTGTCCTGCTAATTTCGAAAACGGAAATTGTTCCTGAAGCATTTCGCCGTTTAACGCGAAGTTGGCCTGCAACTCCCCATCTACAATAAGGTTTGGATGCTTTTCGTGTAAAATGCGAACAGCTTCGCGCGATTTAATAGAATCTTCGCCTTCAGAAGACCCGAAATTGGCATACGAAAGCAGGGCAATCTTGGGCGTAATGTGCAAATTCTGAACAGCTTTTGCTACTAAAACTGTAATCTCGGCGAGTTCCTCGGCTGTTGGGTTAATGTTAACAGTAGTATCGGCAAAGAAGTACGGACCTTTTTTGGTCATCATGATGTAAAGACCGGCAACACGCTTAACGCCATCGCGAATGCCAATTACCTGCAATGCCGGACGAATGGTATCGGGATACTTGCGTGTGAGCCCCGAAATAAGTGCTTCGGCCTGGCCGGTTCGTACCAGCATCGAACCAAAGTAATTGCGTTCACGCATAATCTGCCGAGCTTCATAAATAGTAAAGCCCCGACGCTTGCGTAATTCATAAAATTCATCACCAAATTTACTCAAGCGGCCAGCTTCTGCTTCACTTCGCGGATCGATTATTTCAAGTCCGTCGATGCGAATGTTGTTTTCATCGGCTATGCGTTCAATTTTCTCGCGGTTACCCAATAAAATCGGAATCGCAATACCTTCGTTTCGGCATACCTGCGCTGCTTTAAGAATTTTATAGTGGTCGGCTTCAGCAAAAACCACCCGTTTTGGATCGGTCTTGGCCCGCGTAGTTAGGCGATCGATGAGCTTGTTATCGAGGCCCATGCGTTGCGAAAGTTGCTCTGTATAAGCATTCCAGTCGCTAATTGGCGCCTGCGCCACACCCGATTCCATTGCTGCTTTCGCAACAGCAGGTGCCACTGTAGTAATTAAGCGCGGATCAAGCGGCTTTGGTATGATGTACTCAGGACCAAATTCGAGATTCGTTTTGTTGTAGGCCATGTTCACCATTTCGGGAACCGGTTGCTTGGCCAGCTCTGCAATGGCATATACCGCCGCCAGTTTCATGGCTTCGTTGATGGTTGTTGCCCGTACATCGAGCGCACCCCTGAAAATGAAAGGGAAGCCCAGTACGTTGTTTACCTGGTTCGGAAAATCGGAGCGACCGGTAGCCATGATGATGTCGGGACGTGCATCAACCGCATCGTTATATGAAATCTCCGGATCGGGATTGGCCAGAGCAAAGACTACCGCTTTGGGTGCCATCGAAGCAATCATGGTTTTCGAAACAATGTTCCCTTTCGATAAACCCACAAAAACATCGGCTCCAACAAGTGCTTCTTCCAGATTTGTAAACGAAACATCGCGTGCAAAACGCTGTTTCTGTGGATCGAGGTCGTTTCGATTGGTCGAAATTACCCCTGTTGAATCGCACATGATGAGATTCTCGGGTTTAACACCGAGTTGCAAATACAAACTCGCACACGATATAGCCGATGCCCCCGCTCCGTTAAATACCACGCGTACATCCGAAATTTTCTTTTCGGCCAATTCCAGGGCATTCAACAAAGCCGAACCGGTTATGATGGCCGTGCCATGTTGATCGTCGTGCATAATCGGAATGGAAAGTGCTTCCTTGAGCCTGCGCTCAATTTCGAAACACTCGGGAGCTTTGATATCTTCCAGATTGATTCCTCCGAATGTAGGCGAAATAGCCTTTACGGTATTTACAAACCCATCGATATCGTTCGCGTCTACTTCAATATCGAACACGTCGATGTCGGCAAAAATCTTAAACAAAACGCCCTTGCCCTCCATTACTGGCTTGGAGGCTTCGGGACCGATATTTCCCAATCCCAAAACGGCGGTACCGTTCGAAATTACAGCCACCAGATTTCCTTTTGCGGTGTATTTGTATACATCGCCCGGATTTTCGTGAATTTCTATGCAAGGTTCTGCTACGCCTGGCGAATAGGCTAGCGAGAGATCGCGTTGCGTGGAGGTAGGCTTGGTGGGCACAACCTGTATCTTGCCCGGTTTCCCTTTGGCGTGGTAATCGAGGGCTTGTTTTTTTCTGTAATCGTCCATTTTTCTAGCATCACAGCGAAGTCCGTTTGGCGCACTTCGCTTTTTCGCAAGCGCCAAAAATAATTGAAATTTTCTGAGCATCTTTCCTTTTTTTGTGTTTTTTCGACTATCTTTCTGATGTATTAAAATTACACGCGAAACGAGCTAGATGAACAATTCAACAGCACCGCGCATTGCGGTATTAAGCGGGGCAGGTATTTCGGCAGAGAGCGGCATTCGCACCTTTCGCGATTCGAACGGGTTGTGGGAAGAATATGCGATTGAAGACGTTGCTACACCCGAGGCCTGGCAGCGCAATCCCGAATTAGTAACACGCTTTTACAACTTGCGTCGGATGCAGCTGGCCGAGGTAAAGCCCAATGCCGCACACGAAGCACTGGCCAAACTCGAGCAATATATACCCACCATTGTTATAACGCAGAATGTAGACGATTTACACGAACGTGCCGGAAGTAAAAATCTCATCCATCTGCATGGCGAGTTAGTTAAACTGCGCCCTGTAAAAGGTTCGCACAAGTCGGTACACGTAGGTTATGAAGCGGTCAAGTATGGCATTACGAATGAAGCCGGCGAATTACTTCGTCCCGATATTGTTTGGTTTGGCGAGGCTGTTCCGCTCATTGAACCGGCATCTGCCTATTTTGCGCAGGCCGAAATTATACTGGTAGTCGGCACTTCGCTACAGGTCTATCCCGCTGCCGGTTTATTACATGCTGCACCAAATAGCAGTCAAAAGTATTATGTTGACCCTTCCGATTATTCCGGACCTCCTATTTCGAATCTTAAACATTTAAAGGAACCTGCAAGTAGAGCACTGCCCAAGTTGGTCGATGAGCTTATTGCATCATTCATTTAGATTCTTCAAATCTAATTCGCTAATCTCCTTGGTGTTGGTATAACTTTCTGAAATTTCACCGCTTTTTCGGTAGATGTAAGTTGTTGGTAAGGTATGAATACCATATTCTTTAAACTTCTTTGGCAATTTGTAAATCGGAAATGGCAGTGATTCCCGAGCGGAGAAAAAAGACAAGTCTGCCACCGGCTCATCGCTTAAGAGGATAACCCGCACTTTGTATTGGTTAAATAATTCTGCTTTCGCTTTCAATTCAGGTAATTCGCGGCGGCAGTCGATACACCAGGTAGCGAAGAATTTTACAATCAGAGGACCATCTTGGCCTGGACGAATAATGATGGTTTCTCCGTTAAGGGTTTCCACAACAAAGTCATTCGTTGGTAAAGTAGGGGCAACCCTGTACTTGCGATATTGGTAAATTCCAGCCACAAGCAATACCATGAACAGCACTCCCCGAAGCAAGAACTGTTTTGTGTATTTAGGCATTCAGGCTTGCTTCAATAATCGAAACACATTCGAGCAGTTGCGCTTCAGTAATTACCAAAGGCGGCGCAAAACGGATAATATTCCCATGCGTTGGCTTGGCCAGCAATCCGCGCTCCTTCATGCGGATGCAAATATCCCAGGCTGAAACGCCATCGTCTTCGTTAATTACGATGGCATTTAGTAATCCTTTTCCGCGTACCAGTTTTATTTTCGGATGATGCATTGCACGAAGCTTATCGCGTAAAATTTGTCCCAACCGCGCTGCATTCTCGGCGAGTTTTTCATCCTTAACCACTTCAAGCGCCTCGCGTGCCACATGGCAGGCCAGCGGATTTCCGCCAAAGGTCGATCCATGCTCGCCTGGCTTGATGCACAGCATGACATCATCACTGCTCAATACCGCCGAAACCGGGTACACACCGCCCGAAAGTGCTTTACCCAATATTAGAATATCGGGCTTAACATCTTCGTGGTCGCAGGCAAGCAGTTTTCCGGTGCGCGCAATGCCGGTTTGAATTTCATCGGCAATGAATAATACATTGTGTTTTTTGCATAGAGATGCAGCCTCGGCCAAAAATCCTTCATCGGGAACATTTACACCAGCTTCGCCTTGCATCGGTTCTACCAGAAACCCAGCGATGTTTGGATTTTTTAGCGCCTCGGCCAGTGCATGGATGTCGTTATAGGGAATAACTAAAAAACCCGGGGTATACGGACCAAAATCGCGGCGCGAATCGGGATCGGTAGAAGCCGAAACAATCGATATGGTGCGGCCGTGGAAATTTTCATTGCATACTACAATAAGTGCTTCGTTTTGTGGAATGCCTTTTTTCTGATATGCCCATTTACGACACAGTTTCAACGCCGTTTCCACACCTTCGGCACCTGTATTCATAGGTAAAACACGATCGTAGCCAAAATACTGCGTAATGTAGGCCGAGAAGTTTGCAAATTCGCTGTTGTGAAATGCGCGCGAGGTAAGCGTGATGCGTTGCGCCTGCTCGATTAATGCATTAATAATACGGGGATGACAATGCCCTTGGTTTACAGCCGAATAAGCAGAGAGGAAATCGAAATAGCGTTTGCCTTCTACATCCCATACATAAACGCCTTCACCGCGTTCGAGAACTACAGGCAAGGGGTGATAATTGTGCGCGCTGTGTTTTTCTTCGAGCTCAATAAGTGCTGCATTGCTTTGCATAACCGGTAGTGGTGTTGTGCTGTTCATGTGCCTTCCCTCCGTAAATTTTATGTGCACAAAGGTAATCTTTTGCCGCACATCGTGCTTTTTTACGCAATTTGCAACGCGAAATTTAACCAAAGGATGAAAAAGCAAAAGACCGAGCAGATTTACGAGCAACTTGACATTAGCAGCATGGCATCCGACGGCAGGGGCATTGCCCGCATCGATAACCTGGTGGTGTTTGTCGAAGGTGCGGTTAGCGGCGACATAGTGGATGTGCGCGTATTTCGAAAAAAAAGCGGCTACCGCGAAGCATCGGTCATAAAATTTCACAAAAAAAGCGATAAGCGAACCGAGCCGGTTTGTAATCATTATGGTTTGTGTGGTGGATGC
Organism: uncultured Chitinophaga sp.; assembly: GCA_964627105.1. Lineage (GTDB taxonomy): Bacteria > Bacteroidota > Bacteroidia > M30B66 > M30B66 > CAMCXT01. The sequence continues at coordinate 11,101 of CAZVHF010000001.1, read as the reverse complement.
ACCTGGCAAAATCTTAAATACGAAGAACAACTGTTGCACAAGGAAAAAACAGTGCTCGATGCCCTGCAGCGCATTGGTAAGATTGAGTTGAATGGGGTGCATCCAATCATGGGCGCTCCCGAATTCTTTTCGTACCGCAACAAAATGGAGTACACCTTTTCGGCTTCCCGCTGGTTAGAGGTTTCGGAGTTGCAAGAAAACGATGGGCCCATCGACAAGCGAGCCCTGGGTTTTCATATTCCCGGCCGCTTTGATAAAATTCTTCCGATAGAGCGCTGTTACTTGCAGCACGATACCGCAAACCGGATTCGCAATTTTGTGCGCGATTATACTTTCAAGGCCGGGTTCACCTTTTATCACCCGCGCAGTCACGAAGGATTTTTGCGCAACCTGATGCTGCGCAATACGCGATCGGGAAATTGGATGGCCGTATTGAGTGCGACCGAAGACAACGAAGCCTTACACGCAATGTTGGCGGCGATCCGCGATGAATTTCCGGAAATTACCTCCTTGATGTATGCTGTGAATACCAAGAAAAACGATGTGTGGTACGACCTCGATATCAAGTTGTTTCATGGCCAGCCGTATATCGAAGAAAACATGGAGGGTTTGCGGTTCCGCATCGGACCCAAGTCGTTTTACCAGACCAATCCGGAGCAAGCAGAACGATTGTACGGCAAAGTGCGCGAAATGGCTCAGTTAAGTGGCAAGGAGCGTGTGTATGATTTGTATACCGGTACCGGAACGATAGCGCTGTTTTTGTCGCGTAATGCCGGGTTTGTAACTGGTGTAGAGTATGTAGAAGCGGCTGTAGAGGATGCGCGAATTAATGCTCTGGAAAACGGAATTTCGAACGTGCAGTTTTTTGCAGGCGATATGAAGGATGTGCTTACGGCATCGTTTTTTGAAACACATGGCGCACCCGATGTGATTGTTGCCGATCCACCGCGTGCGGGAATGCATCCCGATGTTTGCGCGCGCATTGCCGAAAGCGGTGCTCCAAAAGTGGTGTATGTGAGCTGCAATGCATCAACACAAGCGCGCGACTTAGCCTTGCTCGATAGCGTTTACATGGTTGAACAGGTGCAGCCTGTTGATATGTTTCCGCAAACTACCCATGTTGAAAATATTGTTCTACTAAAAAGGCGATGAATATAGCAGCAGAAATCTTGAATAATCCCGAAGCGTTTTGGTCTAATCGCTATCAAACCGGAGAAACCGGCTGGGATATTGGCCATGTTTCGGGTCCTATGAAGGCAGTGTTGGATCACATTACCGATAAATCAATCCGTATATTAATTCCAGGTGCCGGCAATGCCTGGGAAGCTGAGTACGCCTGGAAATTGGGGTTTAAAAACGTCTATGTACTCGATATTTCAAGAAATGCGCTTCAGAATTTCAAGCAGCGCCTGCCCGAATTTCCGGAAGATCAGTTGATTCATGCCGATTTTTTCTCGCACACCGGGCAGTACGATTTGATTTTGGAGCAAACCTTCTTTTGTGCACTGCATCCCGAATTGCGCAGCGCATATGTTCGAAAGATGCACGAACTACTTGCTGTGGGCGGTTCACTCAGAGGAGTTTTGTTTGCTAGCGAAATGAATAGCGATAGGCCTCCATTTGGTGGAAATGAATCGGTTTACCGGAATTTATTTTCGCCGGTATTTAACAGAGTGGAATTCGAATTGTGCGAATCTTCTATCGAGGCGCGTTCGGGAAATGAATTGCTTTTTTCGGCCATAAAGGAAAGCGTTTAATTCATGTTTTTAATTAGCGCGTATTAAATTACTTTATTTTCGTGCGGTATGAAGGTTGCCGAATTTTTCGACTTGTTTGTGAAAGAATTGGAGCAAATGCCATCGCTCTGGTCGTATTATAAATTCCATACAGACAAGAAAAGTCTCGATTTCAGAAAAGCCTATTTCTGCCAACGGCTCGAATACATCGAAAAGCAGATTCGGCGCCGCGATACCTTAACGTGGGATATCGGTTGTGGTTACGGCACAACGGCACTATTTCTTGCCTTGAACGGATTTAAGGTGCATGGCACTACGCTCGAGTTTTACATCAACGAATTACCACAACGCATAAAGTATTGGTCGCAATTTGGCGATGTTTCGGGCTTTACTTACGATTACGAAGATTTATTCGATGAATCGGTGAGGCGAAAAAGCTTCGATTACATTATCATTCAAGATACCCTGCATCACCTGGAACCACTTCAGGATGCCCTACGCATCATTGGGCAGCATTTAAACCATGATGGAGAACTTATAATTGTTGAGGAAAATGGAAGTAACATCATCCAAAATCTGAAGCTTTACAAACAACGTGGAAACAAACGTATTATCGAGATTTACGACGAACGCTTGCAGAAGAAAATTTTGCTGGGTAACGAAAACATCCGTTCAATTAATACGTGGAAAGCTGAAATGGCCAAACAAGGCCTCATAATTCAAGATAATTCTATTCACTATGTGCGTGCTTTTCCCCCTGTGCTCTTCAATAAATTAGGTTACGAAAAAGCGATTGAACGCGAGCAGAAGCTTTGGCGTTCCAATCCATTTCTGAAGAAGTACTTCTTCTTTGGGATTAATTTTCTAGCTCGGCACGTATAATCATTTTGCAGCGTCTACATCAAGAATGATTTTCAATCCATCGAATGCTGCTTGTGTGTTTGGGAAAACCGATTTTGCCTCCATTTCAAGCAGCTCGGTTTCGCGGTAGCGCGAAGAAAAATGGCCAATGATTAAGCGCTCAACATTTGCAATTTGGGCCACTTTCGCTGCTTCGAGTGCCGTGCTGTGAAAAGTCTCAACAGCACGCTCCTTTAGGTCATGTAAAAAGGTAGCTTCATGATACAGCCATGTTGTTCCGCGCACAGCTTCGATTACGCCTTCATCATATGCCGTATCGGAGCAATATGCGTAACTTACAGGTGCAGGTGCTGGCTTTAATAGAAGCGAGTTTGGAATAGTCGAGTGGTTGGTGGTGACAAAATCTCCACCTGCTTTTATGCGTTTAAATTCCGATACCGGAATACGATATTGTGCAACCATATCCATGCGTAGGCTACCGCTTTTAGGCTTTTCGACAAATTGAAAACCGAAACATGGAATACGATGGTTCAATGGAAATGTGTAAACATCAAATCCTTCGAGGTCGGCAATATGCTGTTTTGAATCGCAATCGAGGGCATGATAAATTAATGAATACCGTAAATCGGTTTCAGAAAGTTCAAATTGCAGATCAATCAATTTGAATAGCTCCTCAGGTCCGTAAAGATGGAGTGGCTGTTTTCGGCCAAGCAAATGCATCGAAGAAAGCAAGCCTTGCAAGCCTAGGTAATGATCGCCATGGAGATGAGAAATAAAAATGGAATGAATGCGCGATGATTTGAGCTTGTGCATTAACAGTTGCATTTGTGTTCCTTCGCCACAGTCGATAAGCACATCGGCTGATTCGAAACGCAACAATTGCGCACTTGGATTGCGATAGGTAGTTGGTGTGGCAGAGCCACAGCCTAAAATAAATAGTTCGGGACGAAGCAAGGAAGAGAAATAAAAAAGCCCGTCGCTGGGACGGGCTAAAGATATGGAAACAAAAACAAAAGTTCTTAGTTTGAAGCAATCACCATTCGGCGGGTTACCGAGTTTTTACCATCGCCAATGGTGTAGAAATAAACACCCGGAGTTAATTGGTCGGCGCTAAAGTTTACGATGTTCTCTCCTTTATTAACCTGAATTTTTGAAGAATACACTACTTTGCCAATCATATTTGAAACCGAAAGATTCATGGTTTTGGCTGCATCGCTATTGAACTGGATGTTAGTGGTTTTGTTGAATGGATTAGGAAAATTGCCTTTGGCTGATACCGGTTCAATAATTTCTGCAACGGCCAGAGGCAAACATCCATCGGCTGCGTTATTGCGAACGCGGATTTTGTAACCCGGAACAGAAATAGCAGTAATGCCAGGAACAGATGATAACTCAGAAAGCCATGCATTGTTAATCAGTAGATTGGCCAATGTGTTGTTTGTGTTAGCTACTTTTGCATCAACTACAACGGTGAAAGGTATATCAACACCATTAGGATTTGATGATAAAATTGACTGAATAGAAGCCTGGTTTGCGATAATGCTCACGCAACCTTGAACCGGGGTAAAGTTGGGAGATGCACCACCATTTGTCCAAACGGATTGATTCGGAATGTAAGTGAATCCTGAAGGTAAGCCATCAACGGAATTGATTCGGAATGCTTCGATGTATGCAATTACATCCAAGTTAATACCACTTACATTTACAGAAACAGCCGTATCTGTTAGTGTTTTAATGTCAATTACTGCGTTGTACCCAGCAGCAGCATCACCAAATGCGCATGGTAAATTCTCGGTTGTATCAGGCCAAACTCCAAATGCACTATCTGCATAAGCAGTATTCGGTGTACATTGGGCAAAGCCAATTTGTGCCGTTAGGGCGAAAAAAGCAATTGAAAGTAGTTTTTTAATCATGGTTGTAGGGTTTGTGAGTTATTCGGTTTCGTTTAAATCGTTTTCGATTGAAGCCATAAACAAATAATCGATGGCTTCGGACACGGTAGGAACCATATTGAGTACACTATCGAGTTGCGAAATGGTGATAAGCTTTTTGACTGTAGGTTGAGTTCCAGTCAAAACCAACAAACCATTCGCATTCTTACACAGTCGATTCCCGACCAAAATGGACGAAAGGCCTGATGAGTCGCAATATTGAACTTTTTCAAGATCGAGAATTATGTTAGCAACGCCATCACTTCCGAGCAGCGTAAACTCGGCTTTAAGTTCTGGTGCATTCATGCTGTCTAAACGCTCGGCATGAAGACGCACAATGGTGTAATGTTCTGTTTTTTCTTTCGAAAAACTCATGGTTGTAATCTTTGTTCAAACCTACAACATTTATGCAAACGCAGCAAATAAATTTCTTAAGAATTAATCGGCCGATCTTCCTGCAAGTAAATACAATACGGCCATACGCACTGCCACACCACTTTCGACTTGGTTTAGTATAACCGAAAATGGTCCATCGGCCACATCACTTGTTATCTCTATGCCGCGATTGATGGGGCCGGGATGCATTACGACGATTTCTTTGTTGAGTGCATACAATCGATTGGAATTTAGTTGATAATGTCGCGTGTACTCTCGATTTGAAGGAAAATACTGAATATCCTGCCGCTCGAGCTGAATGCGCAACATATTGGCAACATCGCACCAATGAAGAGCTTTCTGCAAATCTGTTTCGACGTAAACACCAAGCTCTTTTATGTAGCGTGGAATTAAAGTTGGCGGACCGCAAACGCCTACCTCTGCACCTAGTTTTTGCAAGCAGAAGATGTTCGATAGTGCAACACGTGAATGTAGAATATCGCCTACAATCATAACCCTTTTACCTTCTACGTTGCCTAGTTTCTGCTTTATAGTGAATGCATCCAGTAGAGCCTGTGTTGGATGTTCGTGCGCGCCATCACCAGCATTTACAATAACCGAATCGACACGTTCCGATAAAAATTTCGCTGCTCCAGCCTGTGGATGGCGCATAACTACCATATCGACTTTCATCGACAATATATTATTAACAGTATCTACAAGTGTCTCGCCCTTCGAAACCGATGAAGATGATGCTGTAAAGTTTAGCACATCGGCCGAAAGGCGCTTTTCGGCTAGTTCAAACGATAAACGTGTTCGGGTTGAATTCTCAAAAAACAAGTTTACAATAGTAGTATCACGAAGCGACGGTACTTTTTTAATCGGACGGTTGATAACATCGAGAAATGTTTCTGCGGTTTGCAAGATGAGTGCGATGTCTTCGCGATGCAAATCCTTAATTCCCAGCAGATGTTTTACGCGTAGCATGTTACTCATCGGCAGATTTGGATAATAAGTTAACCTCGGCAGGCCCTTCGTCCGAATTCCAGACCAGCGAAACGCGCTCGTCAAAAACGGCATCGACAGTTATTCCCACATAGTCGGGAGAAATTGGTATTTCACGGCTCCAACGTCGGTCTACAAGCACAAGCAATTCTACTTTTTCGGGCCTGCCAAATTGCTGAAGGGCATCGAGCCCGGCGCGAATGCTTCTTCCGGTAAACAAAACATCATCAACCATAACCACTTTTTTACCCTCGGTTATAAAGTCCATCTGGGTGGCATTCGGAATTAATGGTTTGGTTTTAAAGTCGTCGCGGTAAAATGTAATGTCTAACTCTCCATAAGTAAGCGGCTTGTTTATTAAGCGCTCCAATTCTTTGCGGATACGGCGTGCCAGCAATACACCACGAGGTTGCAGACCTACAAGCACAGTGTGTTCAAACCCATCATGGTTCTCAATGAGTTCATAACAAAGGCGCAACAACACGAGATTGAAGCGGTCCTTGTCGAGAATGAGTCGGGTTGCGTGCATTTCGAGACAAATATACAGATTGATTTCGGGCATAAAAAAAGGCGCTTCAGGAAAATCCATCAGCGCCTTTCAAATTAAGATTAACGATTAGGCTTATTCACCTTCATCTGCTTTCTTTTTTGGAGCAGCTTTTTTCTTTTCATTCTGCTCCATTTCGTTTTTCAAATCAGAGAGCACACTCAAATCGCCAAGGGTAGACTTCTCAAGGTTATCCTTGATTTTCTTCACGGCTTTCTTTGTGTCATCTTCTCCTTTTTCCTTACCCGAAGACTTATCCGATGGTTTTTCGGCTTCGTGTGTACGGGCATGCGAAACGATGATTTTCTTGTTTTCTTTTGAAAACTCAATTACCTTGAAATCGAGAATATCTTCAACTTTAGCAGCTGAGCCATCGGCTTTTGCTAGATGCTTGGTTGGTGCAAACCCTTCAATTCCATAAGGCAAGGTAACTACAGCTCCTTTATCGTTTAAGCTGATGATGGTTCCCTGGTGAATTGAACCTTCGCCGAATACCGTCTCAAATGTATCCCATGGATTTTCTTCAAGTTGCTTGTGCCCAAGGCTTAAACGACGGTTTTCTTTGTCGGTATCAAGAACTACAACTTCAATCGAATCGCCTACTTTGGTAAATTCGCTTGGATGCTTAATTTTCTTGTTCCAGCTAAGATCAGAGATGTGAATTAATCCATCAACGCCTTCTTCAAGTTCTACGAACACACCGAAGTTGGTGAAATTGCGCACTTTTGCCGTGTGCTTAGAATCAACAGGATATTTTGTCTCGATGCCTTCCCACGGATCAGTCATTAACTGCTTAATACCAAGAGACATTTTGCGCTCTTCGCGGTCGATACTTAGTACTACACACTCAACATCTTCTCCCACTTTGAGGAAATCTTGAGCAGAACGCAGGTGTTGTGACCATGACATTTCCGAAACATGTACCAGGCCTTCGAAGCCCGGTTCAATTTCGATAAACGCACCATAATCTGCAATTACTACAACTTTCCCTTTTACTTTATCGCCTACATTGAGGTTCGAATCTACCTTCTCCCATGGATGCGGAGTAAGCTGTTTCAGACCAAGTGCAATACGTTTTTTACCTTCGTCGAAATCGAGGATAACCACCTGAATTTTATCATCGAGTTTAACGATTTCTTCCGGATGGTTGATGCGACCCCAGCTGAGGTCGGTGATGTGAATCAAACCGTCTACGCCGCCAAGGTCGATGAACACACCATATGAAGTAATGTTCTTAACGGTACCTTCGAGTACCTGACCTTTTTCGAGTTTCGAAATGATTTCGGTTTTTTGAGCTTCAAGCTCTTCTTCGATAAGTGCCTTGTGCGAAACAACAACATTTCTGAATTCCTTGTTGATTTTCACAACCTTGAATTCCATCGATTTTCCTACATATACATCATAATCACGGATTGGCTTCACATCGATTTGGGAGCCTGGGAGGAATGCTTCAATTCCAAATACATCCACAATAAGTCCGCCTTTTGTGCGGCATTTTACGAATCCTTTGATGATCTCATCGCTTTCAAGTGCTTCGTTTACACGATCCCATGATTTCAGTGAACGTGCTTTTTTGTGCGAAAGTAGCAACTGACCACCACGGTCTTCTTTGCTTTCGATGTACACCTCAATGGTGTCGCCAACTTTAATATCGGCATTGTAGCGAAGTTCAGAAAGCGCAACGATACCATCCGATTTGTATCCGATGTTTACAACAGCGTCTTTAGAAGTCATCGACACAATTGTGCCCATTACAACTTCGTGCTCGGTAATTGAACTGAGCGATTTTTCGTACAACGTTTCCATGCGCTCACGTTCGGCAGTCGAATACGTTGATGATTTTTTTCCTACGGCATCCCAGTCGAAGTCGTTCACTGAAGCAGCAGTAGCGGTTTTGGTTGGTTTGGATTCCTTCTTTTCCACAACGGTTTCTGCTGCTGTGGTTTCAGGTGCATCCTGATTTAGTTCTGACATTACGTCAATAATTAATGAGTTAGACAAAATACCCTTGGGTATCCTTTGATTTTCAAAGGGCTGCAAAGGTAGGAATTATTTCTTCCTAAAATACAAATCGCTTAATTTGTTGCCGACTGAAAATCAGTTGCTTTTAATTTGCCGGCAATTTCTTCCATGAGCCACATCGGAGTTGAAGTGGCTCCGCAAATACCAATGCGTGATTCGGCATCGAACCAATCACGATTAACTTCGTCCCAAGACGATACAAAATAGGCCTCCTCATTAACTTCTTTACATACGTTATACAACACCCAGCCGTTCGAACTTTTCTTTCCAGCTACAAATAAAATCACATCATGTGCTGCAGCGAATTCCCGCAATTGAGGTTCACGATTCGAAACCTGCCGGCACAGCGTATCATTCGATTCAAGCTGCATTGAATTGTCGACGCCCGCTTCACTAACGCGCCGTTCAATTTCAGCTCGCATCTGCCTAAAGCCTTCGGTAGGCTGCGTAGTTTGAGAGAAAAACTGAATGGGTTTAGTGTAATCGAGCTTGTCTAAATCTTCGATAGACTCAACGATAATTGCTTTTCCATTGGTTTGACCTACTAGCCCATTTACTTCGGCATGGCCTTCTTTTCCATAAACTACGATTTGTCCTGCGCCCAAATGCTCGTAACCATTTCGAATACGATTTTGCAATTTCAATACAACCGGGCAGGAGGCATCGATCAGTTCAATATTGTTCTCAATCGCAATTCGATATGTTTCTGGTGGCTCGCCATGCGCTCTAATGAGCACTTTTGTGTTCGATAACTTGGCGAATTGTTCGTGATCGATAATTTTCAAACCCTTGGCCTGAAGACGTTCAACTTCCATGTTGTTGTGGACGATATCGCCCAGGCAATAAAGGCTCCCCGACTGCTTCAACTCGTCTTCTGCCATTTGAATGGCGAATACAACGCCAAAACAGAACCCGGAGTTGACATCAATTGTCACTTCCATAAGGGCAAAAGTAAAGAAATTTTAACGTCAATGATTTTTATCCGGCAACCGGATTTTTCTTTTTCTGAATTAAGCCTATTGCAAGCTCATAAACAAAGTCGAGCTGCTGTTCACGGCTCAGGTTGGTATTATCTAAGGTAATGGCATCCGGAGCTTTACGCAAAGGGCTCTCCTTTCTCGTCATGTCCTCGTAATCGCGTGCCAGCAGATTCGCCTTTACATCGGCGAGGCTTACCGGAATTTTTTTTGATTCCAGTTCATCGAATCGGCGTTTAGCACGCACATCGGGATCGGCGGTCATAAATATTTTTAGTTCTGCATCCGGAAAAACATCGGTGCCAATATCACGACCATCCATTGCAATGCCTTTTCCTTGTCCCATTTTTTGCTGCAGTTTGACCATTTTTTTGCGTACTTCAGCAACAGCACTTACCTGACTTACCCAGTCGTTTACATCCATTTGCCGAATAAGTTGCTCGACGTTTTCGCCGTTCAACAATACCTCCGAAATGCGCGATTCGGGGTTAAAAGTAAACTCGATGTGAATCGAATCGAGCTGGTCAATTAGTCCATCGGCATCAAGATTTTTGCCATTAATTAACCCGTTTCGTAGTGCATACAAGGTTACTGAGCGGTACATCGCGCCGGTATCTACATAATTATAAGAAAGCCGAGAGGCTATGGCCCGTGCAATGGTAGATTTACCGCAGGATGAATAGCCATCGATTGCAATAGTAATTTTACGATCTCCCATTATTTTCGGGTATAAAACTCAGACAAGCGGGCCGAAACTGTTATTTGATTTGGAGATCCTGCCAGATGATATGCAGAACGTCCATATGAAAGCGAAAATTTATAAATTCTTGCCGATACCCCCCACGAAATTCCTACCGTACCAATGCGGGTTGCTACTTTCATTTCTTGTCTGCGTTGGTAATTGTAGCCAATACGAACAGAGAATCCTTTGACAATATTGAGTTCGGCAGCCACAATAGCATGGCGCATAATTTTATTGGGGATTGAAGTTTTATTAATGATTGTATCTCCCGAGAGGGGATCAATAGTTTCTTCGGGTATGGAAGGGTCCTGAAAACTTAAGTCGGGCTGTTGAAGATTGTGTGCTGTAAGCGATAATCTAAGCGGCACGTGTTTAAGCTTGCCTGAAATCCCTGCAGTAATTTCAAATGGAAGTTTTTCGCGGTTGCCGGCTGTGTAGGTACTAAACTGATAACCCAGATTGCGCAAGACAAGACCTGCTTCGAAGAGTTTCGATTTGCTCAAATAAGAGAATCCTGCGTCGATGGCCATCCCGAACGAAGAATATTGCTCGAGACGCGATGAAATAGCCTTAAGATTAACCCCGACAGAAAACAATGAATCAATCGCTTTACCAGCTCCTGCAGTAAAGCAATATTCTCCTGCAGTAAATTCGCCGGTAATTTCGCCCGTATTGTCTGCCTGTTCAAAGGTTCCATAGTTTACGTATTGCACTCCGGCATGCAGCGTCGCAAATGAGCCGGCATTCATGGCATATGATGCATAGCCGTAATTTATTCCGGCAAAATAATCACTAAAGCTCATTAGCAGTGATTTATGCATTGATGGATTCAGTAAAGCCGGATTAAGGTAGGCCATAGCCGGGTCTTCATCGCGGAACGAGACATTGTCGCCACCAATGCTAAG